>JBASRM010000213.1:0-5625 GCA_049273835.1 Blastocatellia bacterium
AGCTTTAGCTTGCCCGCCTCCCCACCAGCCACGTAAAAACTGAAATCAAACGTTCTGAGTTCAAGCTTTAGCTTGCCCGCCTCCCCACCAGCCACCTAAAAACTGAAATCAAACGTTCTGAGTTCAAGCTTTAGCTTGCCCGCCTCCTCACCAGCCACGTAGAAACTGAAATCAAACGTTCTGAGTTCAAGCTTTAGCTTGCCCGCCTCCCCACCTGCCACCTAGAAATTGAAATCCAGCGTTCTGAGTTCAAGCTTTAGCTTGCCCCGCTTCTGCACCAAGCAACCTGAAGGTTGAACTCTGAACTCAAAAACGTGAACTCAAGAACCTGGTAGCGGAGTCCGGAGTCTCACCGGATGATTTGCTGGTTATGAGCCAGCCGAGCCTGATTCCTGCTCCATCTCCGCATCAAGAGCACGCGGTGAGAATCGAACTCACGATGACCGGTTTTGCAGACCGGCGCCTTAACCAACTTGGCTACGCGTGCGTAAATGTTTGGAGCGGGAGAAAGCTTTGCGACGACGGGGCGAGTGGGCGAAACGAGAGGCGGCGTCTCCCGTTCTCCCCTTCTCCTCGTTCCCCCTCTCCCCCTTCCCTCTGGTACCGGCGGAGGGATTCGAACCCTCATCAACTGGTTTCTAAGACCAGTGCCTCTGCCAGGTTGGGCCACGCCGGTACGAACCACTTCAAACTCAAGCGGAGGCGGCAGGAGTCGAACCTGCACAGGAATTCACCCCGCGGCTTAGCACGCCGCTGCCATACCATTAGGCGACGCCTCCGATGCTCTCGTTTGCATCACGGCCTTTCGCGGAAGTTCATAGATCGGCCTCGGGGACCCGCAGCTTACAAACGCCTAAAAGACCGGACTACGAACGATTTCAAAGGAGGGTGAGAGATTCGAACTCTCACAGGCCGAAGCCCGCCGGTTTTCGGGACCGGTGCACTGCCAGTTATGCGAACCCTCCGTGAAGCGGGAGCAGGAGGGGTCGAACCTCCATCAACGGTTTTGGAGACCGCCGTGTTGCCGATTACACTATGCTCCCGGGAGGCGCAGACTTCCCGGGTCAATGATCAGCAAACCTCCAGGTAAAAAGCCGGTGCGACAAATGCTGAGCGAAGGAATCGAACCTCCAACGACCGCGCGGGTCGCCTGATCTACAGTCAGGTGCAATGCCACTCTGCCAGCTCAGCGCTTCGAGGTTAAGCTTCTATTCGGTTGTCAAAAAACAAGGGGAGCGAGTCCTTTCCGCATTTAAAGCGCAGAAACGGCCCGCTCCTTTTGTCTCTTTTCGAACTAATTTTTGAGATTTTGGGAGCGGGAATCCGCTCCCGCTGGATCACCGCTGGCGTCGTGAACAATCGGAGAACCTGTGTTCGACGGATCTCCGCGTACCTATGGTATTCACGTAACTCGACGTTTTGACGCCTAATGATGGCGCGCTCAGGCAGGCGAGCCCAAAGGACGCACGTGACCGCCACGCCGCGATGCGCGTCATCGATCTTGTGTTTCGTCCCTTGAACATCATCGAACTAATTCTCCACTGCACCAATGAAACTATAAACAAGAGTCGCGAAATTCGGCAAGAACTTTTTTTCCGAAGTATCTCTTACGTTGCTCCTGGCGATAAGTTCCACGCTGATGCCGCGAAATTCAGTTAAGTATGGGCCAGCTGCCTGCGCGCCACACAACTTACGTCGTCCCACCTCTTTGCGAACCCGTGCGTCTCGGCGCGAAAACATCGTCTTGAGTAAACCGGTTCCGCGCAAAGACGCCAGGACGCGCCAAGACGCTACGAGCCGCTAAGAACGCCAAGCATCACACGCTCGCCTTCCGACGCAAGCGTTTGCTCCTTCTTCCTCCGGCGCCTTCAGTTCCCTTCAACGACGCAAGCGGCCACAAGCTGTACTCGACCCTCGCGAGTCCGGCGCCGACCACCGCTCCAACCACTTCTTCAGAAGGCTTATAGCACGGAGCTGCTTCGTCAATCGGCACTCGTCCATCGACGTTCACCAGGATGCCGGCAGCCGCGTACTCGTCATCGATCTTCCGCTGGTTCAAGGTTCGTCCAGCTTCGCCGCGTGACATTCGACGCCCCGCACCGTGATTCACCGAATATCCGCTGTTCACCGCACCGGCTTCGGGCCGCAGCACGTAGCTCCAGTCCTTGTTTGACCCGGGGATCAAAACCGGATGACCTGTCTCTTCCCACATCGTGGCTTTCAGGGCTGGATGTCCGCCCGGAAATGCTCTCGTCGCGCCCTTGCGATGCACCCACACGTCTCCGAATTCCGGATGCCATTCCCTCTGGACAAGATTGTGAGAGATCTCATAGATCAATTCCATTTGATCGCCAAACACCTTCTCGAACGCTTCGGCTATCTGCTCGAAGATGATTAACCGGTTGATTATCGCGAAGTTTCCGCCCGCGGCCACAGCGTTCAAATAGCTGCGATAGTGCTCCGACTCCGGCGTGAAGTAGCCAAGATCAAGATCGGTGATTACCTCGGGCTTCTCCCCGCGCGCAAGGTCGAAGTAGTTGGTTGCCAGTCCGTGACCCCAGCCTCGCGAGCCGGTATGCGCCTGCACGAAAAGCGTTCCCGTTTCTTCACAGCGCTGCAGCTCGATGAAGTGGTTACCACCACCAAGCGAGCCAAGTTGTGAGAACCCTCGCTCGGGCTTACCCCTCCCGCCAAGCGGAGGCTGCCACGCATCATCCACCGGCATTCGATGGCGCTCGGCGCGCGAGCGATCAAACGTCGCGCCGTATTTCTCGACGTAGTACTCGGCGCCGCCGTGAACCAGGTTGTCGAATTCGTATCGATCAACGGTGCCCAGCTTGAAACTTTTCCCGCCGGCTCCAAGGTCTACACGCTTCATCACCTCGCGATTAAACGCGAGTCTGCGTTCAGGTGTAGCGGCATCGACCGGGACATCACTCTTGGCGCTTACCATACCGCAGCCGATGTCGTAACCTACGGGGCCCATCGCGATCGCCCCGTCATCGTGATCCGTCAAAATCACGCAGCCCACGGGCACTCCATAGCCGTAGTGAACATCTGGCGTTATGACCACGAGCTTCACGCCTGGGAACCGAGTCGCGTTGACGATCTGGCGATAGAGAATGTCTTCGGCGTCTTCAAACAGCCGCGGAGTTAGAAACATCCTCACCGGCACGTCGCGCGTGTCTTCGGTGCTCAACTCGTAGAAGCCTTCGCCATTCCATCGCGCAAGATGCTTCCAGTTGTGCGCGTTGGCGAGCGTTCTCGCGCCACTGAGTGGGTTGTTGGCCACTTTTATATCCATAGCTAGCCTGTCTATCATTCCTTCCGTTTAGGGTCTATAGGCCCTTCGCTAAATCGCTCAAGCGGTCACTTGTTGAAGAATATCAAAACGCTTGCGAAAAACATTTCTGAAGATTCGAAGCGAGCAGACTCCCACCTGTGCCGTTGTCATAACACTACGCGAAAGAACATTCCACGAAGGTGAGCCTCCCGATTCGTGAGGCCTACTGTGTTTCAATCCGCTCTGTGTAGACCCTATGTGTGTACTCCGCGACTTCGATTATCCAGGCTCGTGAACGATTCGCCGACGTATTCGACTCACCTTTTTTCATGATTGTACCTTTGCGGAAGACCCAAGGCTTGTTCTGTCTGCCCCGCCCTTGGCCGTTTTTCCTGGCCATCGTAAACTCACCCTAAAGGAGCAAACCCATGAGCACAAAAGGAGAGACCATCGAAACGACGGCTCCTCTCACGTTGGCAGAACGGCTCGCGTTTATGAAACTGCCGATCGAGGAACGCCGACGAATTCTCGCGGAACAAGCCCAAGCAATGATCGTCCACTATGACCTTGAAGAGAACCGCCTCGAACGCGAGCTTTGGCAGGGTGGCGACATTGTCGAGTATTGATCCACCTCGACGCGGCGAAGTCTGGCTGGTCAACCTCGACCCGACCGTCGGCGCCGAACTCAAGAAAATTCGTCCCGCTGTGGTGATCAGCTCCGATGCTGTCGGCCGCCTCCAATCAAGCTTGTCGCTCCCGTTACCGATTGAAAAGAACACTACGGCAGAAACATCTGGCACGTTTACATCGAACCTGATTCAACAAACGGTCTCTCAAAACCGTCCGCTGTCGACGCGTTGCAGCTTCGCGGGCTTGACTATCAACGCTTCGCACGCAAACTCGGTGATGTCGCGCCGTCAGCTCTCGAAGAGATTCTCCTCGCTGTTTGCGTCATCATCGAGTATCCATGACTGTTAGCCGCCCGGCCAGCAGTGCGCGGCCCCCACCGGACGGACCGCGCACTTTCGCGAAGAATACTTTGCAAACGCAGTCCCCTTACCCGCCCTCACCAAACCAACAGACCAGCACGCGGTAGTAACCGTGAACTGTGCACGATGCGCCTGTGACAAGGGTGCGTTCACCGGCGCCGTCAACCCAAGGCCCGGTCTCTTGCGAGCGGCTGATGGCGGCGTTCTGTTTCTGGATGAGATCGGTGAGCTTGGGCCCGACGAACAGGCAATGTTGTTGCGCGCGCTCGAGGAGAAAGTTTTTCTTCCGCTTGGAAGTGATCGCGAGGTGAAGAGCGACTTTCAACTCATCGGCGGGACCAATCGCGATCTTTCAGCCAGGGTCAGGGACGGGCGTTTTCGCGAAGACCTGCTCGCCAGAATAAACCTATGGACTTTTCACATGCCCGGCTTGAGGGATCGCCTCGAAGACATCGAGCCAAATCTCGAGTACGAGTTGGAGCGATATGCTCGACGGGCGGGCAAGCGGGTAACGTTTAGTAGGGAAGCTCGCGACCGTTTCCTGAAGTTCGCCGTCTCGCACGAAGCTCGCTGGAATGGAAACTTTCGCGACTTGAACGGCGCAGTTGCGCGGATGTCCACCCTCGCCCCGGGCGGCAGGATCACCAGCGAAGTCGTAAGCGACGAGATCGACAGACTGCGTTTAGGGTGGCGCGCTCACGTACCCAACGAGGGTGAAGAGTTGCTTGAGCGATTGATTGGGAAAGAGGAATTGAATGCTCTTGATCTGTTTGATCGGAACCAACTCTCGAGTGTGATCGCGGTCTGCCACAAGTCGCGGACGCTATCAGAAGCCGGCAGAGCCTTGTTCACAACATCGCGTGAGAAGAAGAAAACGGCAAACGATGCAGACCGCTTGAGAAAGTACCTCGCGCCTTTTGGGCTGGAATGGCAGCGGTTGTGGGACGAGCGTTAGAAGCGCTCACGCCTGTCGCTTGTGAGTATCTCCGATCATCGCCGTGGCATTGTAGGTTGGAACGTAAAACTCTCACGCCTGCCGGCTGTGAGCATCTCCGATCATCCTCGCGTCATTTGTAGGTTGGAACGTGAAACTCTCACGCCTGTCGGCTGTGAGCATCTTCGATCCATCGCACGCGGTGTTTGTAGGTTGGAACGTGAAACTCTCACGCCTGCCGGCTGTGCGCATCCCCCGATCATCGCACGCGGTGTTTGTAGGTTGGAACGTGAAACTCTCACGCCTGCCGGCTGTGAGCATCCCCCGATCATCGCACGCGGTGTTTGTAGGTTGGAACGTGAAACTCTCACGCCTGTCGGCTGTGAGCATCTTCGATCCATCGCACGCGGTGTTTGTAG
>JBASRM010000217.1:0-2806 GCA_049273835.1 Blastocatellia bacterium
GACTCGGGCTATGCCGGAAAGGTGTATCAAGGCTGCGAAGGTATAGAGATCAATGCGACACCAATGCAAACCAGCAGGATACCGGCCCAACGCATCGCGCTGATCGTTTCTTTAAGAAAGAGCCGCGCCGCGAAAGTTGTGATCACGAAGCTGATAGAGGTTGCGGGAAGCACCAGACTCAGATCCGCAAGCCTGAGCGCTCCGAGAAATGAGAAATAACTCACGGCCATAAACGCCACACCGATCAGAAAATCCCGATTGGTGATTGCGCGCCCAGCTATCCGGAGCAGCCGCGCCAGATCCAGAGTCGAAATCTCGCCGAGTTGCTTCATGCCTTTGGTTACGAAGACGTCGCCTGCGGAACCGCCAAGCACGACCAGCGCTATCAGCAACGCGGTAATCATTTGAGCGCTCCTGGCGCAGGCAATTCCGCGGACGCATCAACCGTCCGCTGCCCCGAGCGGGAGACGAAAAGAACCCCTAACGTGATAATGACGGCGCCGGTCCACCTTCTGTTAGATACCGATTCGCTCAAGAAGTAGTAGCCTGCCGCGACGTTTAGGACATAGCCGAACGCCGTAGCCGGAAGCACGAAGCTCAGATCCGCCCACGACAATGCGGCCGAGAACAGGGCGAAGAATACGATCAAAAGGAGCGTGCCAACCCAAACCATCGGGCTTTGCATTGCCTGAAGTGCGATGTTCGAGACTTGCGAAAATGATTCCCTTACTCCGCCGCCGCTTGCCTCGATCGAGGTTATCGCTTTCATTCCCTTGGTCAAGCACACGTCGCCAAAGGCTTGCGAGACGATTGCTGCTATCAAAACCGCGGCAGTCTTCATCTGCTCGATTCCAGGTCAAAGTAGTTGGTCAGCTTGATGCCGAGCGCCTTCATTCTTTCGCCGACCTTTGCGCTAGTCAGGGCTTCGAATTCAATCAGGTGTTGGCGCTCTTCGCTGCCGAGCACCCGATCGTCCGAATAGACGGCCGGATGGAAGTATATCTCACTGGTGTCGGCGGTAAGGTTTTCCAGTGCGTAAAGAAAATACCGCTCATTCATATGTCCGCTTTGAAGGTTTCCGTAAACCTGCGCCGGGAACGTGAAGCCGAGCGACAGCAGGTTCTTTTTCATATACCTGCCCAGCCCGCCGAACAGCAGCGTGTAAATTGTCTTTTGAAACGCGTGCGCGCCATCAAAGGCCAGCGCCAGACGACGGTCCTCTTGCGGGACTCTCATGCGCCTTGCCCCATACTTAGCGCCCAGCTCCAAAGCGGCGTTGAAGATAACCGGGTGAACGTGCAGGTGAAGATGTCCGTCGATGTGCGAGAGGGTTAAGCCAGTCGAATGGAACTTTTCGAATTGAGCAGCAAGCTCTCTTTTCAGTTCTCGACGGGCTCGGGTCGAGAAATAGTACTTCAAACCCGCCACGGTCGAGTTGTTCGGGAAGTTACCCTGGTTATCGACCAGCGAAGGAATTTCTGAATGCGGAAGCACGCTCCGGCCTGCGACCGTCACCAGATGAATTCCAACCGCGAGCCCGGGATTCTCCCGCGCAAGAGTGACTGCTTGATCGAACGCGGCGCCCGTCACCATCAAGCTGGTGCTGGTCAAAACTCCTTCCTTGTAAGCGCGTATGACTGCTTCGTTGACCTCCGGGGACATCCCGAAGTCGTCGGCGTTGACGATAAGGCGACGTTGCTTGCGTGGCTCATCAGCGGCTGTCAAGTTGTCGCTTGGCGTTTCGGGCAAAAGCGCGCTAGCGCCGCCTCTACTCTGAGAGGCAGCGCTAGATTGTGCTTTGGAAACTGTTGATTCGCCCATCATCTGCTGGCTTGGGCTGCGACGAACTCCTTGCGTTTTGCTCGAAGCTGGAGAAACTCCCTGGCTTCCTTGTACAACCGCCTGCGCTCGTGCCCGTTGAAGGCGGCGCGCCGAACTATCCTGAAAATGATCCGCGGCCGGAAATAGTACCGGTCGTAGAAGTGCTCGACTGCCTGCACGATTTCTTCACGGGTGAGCCCGGGGTACTGGATCACCGGTAGCTGATGGCCCATCTCGTCGGTCATCTCCGCGTTCATCAAATAGTTGTTGTTGCGAAGATAATCGTCGAACTCGGTTCCGGGATATGAATGGGCGATTGACACTTGAATAGTCTCGGCGTCAAGCTCTTCGGCGAACTTAACGGTGCGCTTGATCGTCTCAGGCGTCTCGCCAGGAAGTCCGATAATGAAGTCGCCGTGAACGACAATTCCGAGCTTCTTGCAGTTCTTCATGAACTCGCGCGCCTGCTCGACGGTCGCGCCTTTCTTGATGTTTTTGAGGATCTGTGGATCGCCGGATTCGAACCCCACTATTAACAACCGGCAACCTGCCTGCTTCATCGCCTTGAGAGTCTCGTAGTCGGTGTGAACCCGAGAAGTGCAGGACCACGTGGTCTGGAGCGGCTTCAGCTTTTCACAAACGGCGATGGTTCGATTCTTCGCCCAGGCGAACGTGTCGTCATCGAAAAAAATCTCCTGAAGGTTGGGGAACAGTTTCCATGCATTTGCGACCTCCGCCGCGACGTTCTCCGGACTGCGAGTGCGCCACGCGTGACCGCTTATCGTCTGCGGCCACAAGCAGAACGTGCACAGCGCCGGGCAGCCCCGCGAAGTGTAAAAGGAGATGTACGGATTCAGCAGGAAAGGCACGTTGTACTTCGTGATGTCGAGATCTCGTTTATAGATGTCAGACGCAAACGGAAGCGCATCAAGGTCGTGAAGCGGCGGCCGATCCGCATTGTGAACTATGCGGCCATCTTTTCGAA
>JBASRM010000235.1:0-6853 GCA_049273835.1 Blastocatellia bacterium
AGCCAACCCCGTACGGTCGGCACACCGTGGCCGCCTCTCTCAGCCCTGACTGATTCCGCCGAGCGGTGAGGGGCGGCCACCGGGGCCGCCCGTACAGGGTTGCGCTTAAGACCTGACCTTCTGAGCGTTGACCCTAACAGGAGACCTATGATTGTTGGGCTACCAAAGGAAGTGAAAGACAACGAGTATCGAGTGGGACTCGTGCCGGCAGGTGTCAAAGCGTTGACCAGCAGCGGACATTCGGTATTGATCGAGACCAGGGCCGGCGATGGCTCCGGAATTACCGATCAGGAATATGTAAACGCCGGCGGCGATATCGTCAGTTCGGCCGAAGAGGTCTGGGCTCGAGCCGAGATGGTAGTCAAAGTTAAGGAACCAATATCACCCGAGTACGGATTTTTACGTGAAGGCCTCATCCTGTACACATATCTGCATCTGGCGCCGGCGCGCGAGTTGACAAAATCGCTGCTCGATCGCGGCGTGATCGGAATTGCTTACGAGACGATCACCAACGATCAAGGCCATCTTCCGCTGCTTACTCCAATGAGCGAAGTCGCCGGTCGAATGTCGATACAGGTTGGCGCGACTTATCTGGAAAAGATCAACGGCGGCCGAGGTGTTTTGCTGGGAGGAGTGCCCGGCGTTGCTCCCGGTCGCGTGACAATCATCGGCGGCGGGGTCGTCGGGATCAACGCAGCAAAGATTGCGGTTGGTTTTGGCGCCTCCGTGATAATCATCGATCGAGATCTCGAACGATTGCGATTCCTGGACGACATCTTTGGGAGCAGGATTCGCACTCTCGCTTCAAATCCCTACACGATTGCCGAATCAGTCGCGGCGTCCGATCTGGTGGTGGGCGCCGTGTTGGTGCCGGGCGCCGCCGCGCCAAAGCTTGTTACCCGAGAGATGCTGCGCGATATGCCGCGCGGGTCGGTGATCGTGGACGTGGCCGTCGATCAGGGAGGCTGTATCGAAACTACAAAGCCGACCACGCATAGCCAGCCGACCTACTATGTCGAGAATGTTCTTCATTATGGTGTAACCAACATGCCCGGCGCGGTGCCTCGTACTTCGACCTTTGCCCTAACCAACGCAACTTTGCCGCTCGCGCTGAAGCTTGCAAAGTACGGCGCGGTCGAAGCGATCAAGCGGGATCCGCACTTGAAGCGCGGCGTTAATACCTACAAGGGAAAGGTCACCTACCAGGCGGTAGCTTTGGATCAGGGATTGGAGTATTCGTCGATTGATAAGTTGATCTAGCGGTCGCGAGACGATTCCAGTACTGCCGCCGCTCAGCCGCCGCCTTTCATGAACTTCTGCCCAGCCGAATAGTTGAAGAACGCCGCAAGAAAAAAAATCACCGCCGATCCTCCGGTCACAATTACTAGAGGCTGCCGATTCGATTGAAACGCGTCTACGCTCAGATAAATAAACACCAAAGCGACCAGCCCGCATACAATCGCATTTCTGTTATAAGCGTAACTTGTTCTTTGCGCCGCGGTGCGGTTCCGCCGGATCAGTTCGTTCAGATCTTTTACTTGCTGCTCGCAGGCGCCGGCGCAGGCCACGCCGTTGCCGACATCAGCAGAGCAGGCATGGCAAAGGGCTTTGTTGCAGTTCTTGCAAATGGCAACCGCGTCCACGCCTTCGTGGTTGAAGCACTTCATAGGGTTGGATTTGCCATCGCCTTCGGTCTGCAAGGCATTGGGCGGAATCGCGATGCGGACAAAGGTCTAACCCTGTCTAGGCATTCGCATTCGCTCCGGCCATCCGCAATGTCTCGTTAAGTTCGGCATCGCGCCGAACCCGCCAGATTTTGCTATCGAGATAATAGTGAGTAAACGCGCCGCCCCAGATGAATGCCATCCAAAAGGTATCCGGCTTTACTATCGTGTAGTGTGGGATATGATACAGAGCGCCGAACGCTAGCGCGAAGCCAATATAGCTCCATACGTTCTTGCTTATGATCGAAGCCGCGCCGTAGTTTCGGGCGCCGGCGCGGCCATATTTATTCTGGTTATGAAACCAGATGATCCGGTGATACTGAATGTTGTGATAGATGGTCAGCGTCGCTACCGCCGCCAGCGCCGCCGCCGACGGCGGCTGCACCGGCTCGAGCAATCTCAGCACTATCCAGTGCATGGGCACCGCGGCTGCGAGGAGAAGAAGCTTCGGAACATTCACCGCCTGCTTCAAGTGGAGTTTCTGAGCCTGCCGTCCGGCGAACAGGATCAGCGAGATCACGAACGCCGAAAAGACAAGCGTCTCAAACCACCAGACCGGTTCGGACTGAGGTGAAAGTCCGAGGCCTTCCAGCCGCTCCTGGGCGGCGTAGCTGTGGGTCAGGAAGCGGACGAATGGATAAGTCATCGCGAGCAGGATGAACGCGCGGTCAATCAAATTGTCGATCTCAGCAAGGTCCTTATTCTTTTTCTTGTAGAGAATCATGAAGCCATAATGCTGCTTCACGAGATGGTAATAAGCCCACATCGACGCAAAGAAGAAGAAGACCGGTCCCCAGGCTTCTGTCCCAAAGACCCGGGCTTGTCCGGCGAGCACCATGGCCGGCCCAAGCAAAAACAGACATAACGTGCCATAGTAAAGCTTCGCGCGCTTTCGCCGTTCCTCGTTGTCGGCGTATGTCCTCGAGATGGTCCCGAACACGTGTGGCCCGTCGAACCCGAGAGCCCAAATCCAAGTCATGATCATTACTGATAGACCGAGCTTGACCAGAATAAGATTGGCCGCAAGGAAAGCGTAGCTAGTGATGACGCTTCCGATGAACCAGACGAGATCATCCCTCTTGTTGATGATCCAGCCCAGGGTGACGGGACCCCGCCTGTTCTCGACCGCAACAGCCGCCGATGCCATAGCTCCATCTCCTTTGCGCGCAAGCACTGCGATTCAATCGCCAATGTTCGACGCGTTAGAGCGACCTCCACGTTTAAAAGGCGCGCGAGTGTATGCTTCGCGCTTCGATGCTTGATTCAAGCTAAAGGCCGCGGCTAGTTTACCAAAGCATTACGCCGCCGCCAAAGCCCATTGTTAAAGCACGAGAAACCTCCGCGCGCATACCTCCCACCCTTTCCGGGACCAGGGGTGCCGCATAGAAAAGCAAGAGGGCGCCCCCTCGGCGGGACGCCTAAGTCTCAACCCTCAATGTAAGAACCAACGGGATTTACTTAACCAGAAAGCTGTGCGTCAGACTTTCGCGCATACCCACACGCGTCAACTGTGAGAAAGCTCGGAATCCCACCCAGGCAGTGGGTGGAAGCTTCAAGTCCAATCTACACCGGGACCCGCGCGCGTCTTTCTTTTTCCCTCTCTCCCGCGCCCCTCGCGCCGCGAGGGGCGCGGGAGAGAGGGAACAGGAGCCTCGAGCCGGTGAATTGTCTGCCTGGTTTCGCTACTTCGTCCGGACTACGAGCCCGCCAATCGCGATGCAAGCTTTGACGCCAATTCAGCTATGCCGCTATCGCATCTTGCTGCGAAGGTGCGGGAAGACCCGCGACACCTTTCCGAGCAGGTAGTCGCCATAAGTCCCGCTGAACTCGTGAACGCTCGCTCTATCCCACCGCTCATTGCTGTGGTCATCGATCTTTCTGTTCAAAACGATCGGCTTCACTTCCGCATTGAAATTGGGATCAAAGAAAAACGGAAAGGACAGCCGGTCCGATTGCGAATGGTTCTTAGCTCGATGAGCCGTCGAGCGGTACAAACCTCCTGTCATGCGGTCGAGCATATCGCCGATGTTGCAAACAAAAGAGCCCGGCACCGGCGCCGCATTAATCCAACCGGACCTCGACTTCACTTGTAAGCCTCCGGCCTTATCCTGTTTGAGAATGGTCAGCAGCCCGTAGTCGGTGTGCTCGCCGACTCCCCAATTTTCTTCTTCGAAGCTCGAATCGGGCTGCGGCGGATAGTTGAAGATGCGGAACAGCACCAGCGGATCGGCTGTGTAACGCTCCGCAAAATACTCTTCGTTCAGACCGAGGCTGAGTGCGATGCCCTCCATTAGCCTCTGACCAAGCCGGGTCATCGCTGCGATATATTCCAGAACGGTTTCGCGGAAGAATGGGATCTTCGGGAAGAGGTTGGCTCCGTGCATCGGAGTGCCTGACTGAACGAGGGGATGCTTATCGTCGAGTTCCGTTCCGAAGTAGAGACCCTCCTTCAGATCGGGCTTACCTGAAGTCAACTCACCGCCGACCGGAAAGTAACCTCGCCAGGCTCGTCCACCCCTCTCCATGCGAAGAGCGAGTTTGGCGTCGAGTGGCTGCGCGAAAAAATACCGGCTCAAATCCTCCAGCCGCTCTTGGAGTGACTCATCGACACCGTGTCCGATGATGTAGAAGAAACCTGCGTCTCGACAAGCCCGTGCAATCTGACCGGCGACGGTAGTTCGCTGATCTGTGCAAGCCACCAGCGAACTGATGTTTATGATAGGAAGACCGGAAGACTCGTCCGCCGTCACGCTGATGACTCCTGGCTTGCTCCAGCCAAGTCCTGTGCTTGCCGTCCCCCGTGGCCGCCCTTTCTTCCTCAGCGGAGTCCTTCAGCACAGAGAGGGGCGGCCACGGAGAACCGCCGTACAGGACTAGCACTTTCGCCGTAACGCGTCGCTAGAAAGCGCCTTCGTCGGCAGACGGGCCGTGGATCGAAGGCACGGCGATGTCGTTGAGGCGCAGGTAGACGCCGAGCTGGGCTCGGTGATGAATATTATGATTCATCACAAAGCTTCTCAGTGCTGCCACGCGGGGTACAGTAAAGATTGTCTTTCCGCCCGAGAAGAGCGTCCACGTCTTGAGAAGGTCCTCATCGCTCGCCCCTATGATAGCCGCTCGAGCAGCGGCGACATTGCTGTCGAATCTCTGTAGGAGTTCTTGTCGCGAATTGATGGGCTCATTTCGTAGCGGCGGTTCACCTTCCGGGTGGATGTCAATCGAATCTCTCTGGATGGTGATGACTGCCCAGCTCGGCAGGGTGGCGAGGTGGGTGGCCAGAGGTCCCATCGCGAACGACTTGCTGTGAGGCTTCCAATCGAATTTGTCGTCAGGAACGCGTTCGAGAGTCTTACGTGTGTTGGCCATTTCATGATCGAACTCGGGAAGCAGTGCTTGACTGATTGACATATCATCCTCCTGGCAAATTGATTTCAGGGGGTACAAGGATAATCAAGACCGCACGGCGTGTCCAATAACGGTATCGGTGGCTTTCTGCTGCGTGCTTTGCTTCGCTCGATAGCCATCTCTATAATCGTCTTCACATCATGGCCAAAGATCACGAAACAGTCCTGATCCTCGACTTCGGCGGACAATACACACAACTCATAGCCCGGCGCGTTCGTGAGCTCGGCGTCTACTCTGAGATTGTTCCGTTCAATACAACTGCTGAAGACATCCGTTCCAAATACCCGCGAGGCATCATCCTCTCTGGTGGACCTTCCTCGGTCTATGATGAGGGTGCTCCGCATCCCGATCCGGAAGTCATAAGGCTTGGAGTGCCGGTGCTGGGGATATGTTACGGCGTTCAACTGATGGCTCACTTTCTCGGGGGCGAGGTCAAACCTTCAACCAGGCGCGAGTACGGGCAAGCCGAAATCAATGTGCAAGCCGATAGCCAGTTGCTTGCCGGACTGCCGTCGACGTTGAAAGTCTGGATGAGTCACGGAGATTACGTGAGCCGGCCTCCCCAGGGGTTTGCCATCACCGCTGCTACTGAAGCTGCTATCGGAGCCGTCGAGGACCCAAAACGCAATTTGTACGGCGTCCAGTTTCATCCCGAAGTAGCGCATACGCCGCAAGGCAAAGAGATTCTGCGCAATTTTTTGGTTAACGTTTGTCACCTTCGATGCGATTGGACGATGGCGTCGTTTATCGAAACGACAGTCGAAGGCATCGCGCGACGAGTCGGTGAGCGCCGCGCGGTTTGCGGGTTGTCGGGAGGGGTTGACTCGTCGGTTGCCGCCGCACTGGTTGCGAAGGCGATTGGCGACAGACAGACTTGCATCTTCGTGGACACCGGGCTGCTGCGCAAAAACGAATTTGCTGAAGTACTCGAAGCTTATCGTGAGCTGGACCTCAACGTGATCGGCGTAGCGGCCGGCGAGCGCTTCCTGAGCAGACTTACAGGCGTGATCGACCCTGAGCGCAAACGCAAGATCATCGGCAACGAGTTTATCGAGATCTTTCAAGAGGAGGCGCGCAAACTCGGCCACGAAGACTTTCTGGTTCAGGGCACGCTCTATCCCGATGTGATCGAATCAGTGTCGGTAAAAGGCCCGTCAGCGGTGATCAAGTCGCATCACAACGTTGGCGGCCTTCCGGAGAAGATGAACCTGGAGTTAATCGAGCCTCTGCGCGAGTTGTTCAAAGACGAAGTGCGAAGGGTCGGTCGCGAGCTTGGCCTGCCAGAAGAAATCATCGGCCGGCAGCCATTTCCAGGGCCCGGTCTGGCCGTTCGCATACTCGGCGAAGTGACTGCCGACCGTGTTGCGACGCTTCAGGAAGCCGACGCCATCGTAATCGAAGAAATCCGCCGCGCCGATTTGTACGATGCGGTGTGGCAATCGTTCGCCGTCCTGCTGCCGGTATCAACCGTTGGTGTGATGGGCGACAGCCGGACTTATGACAACGCGATCGCTTTACGAGTGGTGGAATCGCTTGATGGTATGACCGCTGACTGGTCTCGCGTTCCCTATGACGTGCTGCAGCGTATTTCGTCGCGAATAGTGAGCGAGGTTCGCGGGATTAATCGAGTGGTGTACGACATCAGCTCGAAACCGCCTTCCACAATTGAGTGGGAATAGAGGATGTACCGTAGACTGTCCAGTCTGCGCGCAACTGGAAGTTTG
>JBASRM010000238.1:0-2744 GCA_049273835.1 Blastocatellia bacterium
CCAACCGCAGACTGGACAGTCTACGGTACCTTCCTGTGATCCTTCTCTCGGCAAGCTGGATTCGCGTTGTGATCTCACGCATCACGCATCGCCAATAACTCTTTGTTCAGCCGCATAGCACCGAGCCGCCGTTTACGTTGAGCACTTCGCCGTTGACGTGACTTGCGAGGCTGGAGGCCAAAAAGAGAATCGGCCCGGCGATTTCATCTGCGGAAGCCACTCGCCCGAGCGGTATCAGTTCGCGGACCTTTCGACGTTGTTTCGGATCTTTCAAAGTGCCTTCGGTCATATCGGTAGCCACCCAACCCGGAGCTACACAGTTGACTCGAATACCGCGAGGGCCAAGCTCGGCCGCCAAGGACTTGGTCATCGCGATGATCGCTCCCTTCGTCGCCGCGTAGTGCGAGTGAAACGGTTCGCCTCGCTGACCTGCGGTTGATGACACCAGAATCAAGGTTCCGTGCTCGCGAGGAAGCATGACGCGAGCTGCTTCGTGACAGCAGGAATAGATCGACTTCAGATTTACTTCGATTGTTTCATCCCATTCGCGCTCGGTCATGTTTTCGATCCCGGCCTCTTTCCAGATCCCCGCATTGGCGATCAGAATATCAAGCGAGCCGAAGCGATCAACAGTCCTCTGCACCAGTTTTTCCACAGCGGCTAACCTCGAGACATCGGCTCTAACAGCGATTGCGTCGGCGCCCAGTAGGCTGCATTGAGCCGCTATTCGGCGAGCCGCGTCGCGGTCGTGATTGTAATTGATCACCAGTCCGCGGATGCCGGCTTCGGCGAACTTGACCGCCGTGGCCGCGCCGATGCCGCGCGACGCTCCGGTGATGATTGCGACTTTACCGGTGAGATTGATCATTCAGCAGCGGGAAAGTTGTCTTGCAGAGGACGTGGACTGTCTAGAATCCTCGCGCGCGGCAGTTCCTAATCGCCAACCGCGGTTGCCGTTGCCAGATCAGATTCGACCACCCGGCGATGTATCGGTTCTTCGCGCGGAAGAAGGTAAGCTAACAGCGCCGTTACCATCGTAACCGCTGACGCAAAGATCAGCACATTTCGGAAACCGTACATCGGAACAAGGTTTGATAACGCCTGAGGCGCAAGCGCTCCTACTCCCCAGGCGGCTCCCATCATCAACGCCGAAACGGTGCTGGTTTGCCCGGGCACCAACTCCTGCGCCATTGCTACGATAACGGGAATCGTCGACAACAACATGAAACCACCTAAACCAAGACAGATGAGACTCACGGCCCCGGTTGTCGTGAATGCCGCGATCATCAAGGGCCCTGCCAGCAACCCGGAGTACAAAGTGACGGCTCGGCCAGAGAAACGCTCGGCTGTGAAGCCCCCCGCAACGCCGCCAACTCCGCCAAGCAACAGAAACACCGTCAGCACGTTTCCCATGTCCGTCAAAGAATAGCCCCGATCCTGAAGCATGAAGGGCAGATAATTGTTGGTCGTCATCTGCAGGCCTGAGCGGATCACCGTGATCAGATAGAGCAGAGTCAACGGTTTCCAGGCGGTACGCAGCGCGCCGAGCAATTGCCACTTGATCTTCTCGACGCCCGGTACCCGAACGACGTGCGGCGGGAGCGGCGGACACACGCGATAAAGCACCGCGGACATCAGCAACCCGGTGCCAATGATGTAATACGAGTGTTCCAGACCAAACGCGGAAACCACCCTGGTTATTACCAGCGGCCCAACAGCGAACCCGAGCGTGCCGACCGCGGAAAAAAGCGCCATTCCTACGCGGCGGCGCTCGCTTGCAGCGCCAGCAGCCATCGCGGCGGCTTGAGGGTGGAACGAACCTATGCCGATCCCGCCGGCGACCAGAAGGACGATGAGAATTCCATATGATGGCGCGAGTCCGATCATCGACACGAACACCCCGGTAATCGCCGGGCCAACGACAGCGAAGAAACGCCGGAAATAGCGGTCTGAGATGAAACCGTAAACAGGCTGCATCAGCGAGGATGAGATTGCGTACAGCGGCGCAAGCCAGAAAATTTGAGCGGCGCTAAGGCCGAGCTTGAGTTTGATCAGTGGCAGAAGCGGATAGATGATGCTCGAATAGGAATCGTTGACAAAATGACCGGCGCATAGGACCGCCAGTGTCAGCTTATCTTTTCTGCGCATAATACGCGATGGCGAGCAGCAGCCGCATCAACCCTTTTCAGCGACCGGCGTCGCTGAACGCGATGCCGCTCTTTGACGAGCCACGGCGATGAAATGGTTGAACAGTGCTTGAGACAACAAATCGTCTTGCCAGCCGACCTCTGGGTGCCATTGGACTCCCAGGACGAACTGATCGGCGCGCTTATTGATAACGGCTTCGATCACGCCGTCGGGCGCCCACGCAATGGGTTCGAGATCGCGGCCGACGATGTCGATGGCCTGATGATGGTGACTGTTGACCGTTGTCAGAGTTGAGCCAGCCAGTTTGGCTACCAGAGAGTCTTCGGTAATGTTAATCGAGTGCGAACGCCGCCAGAACAAATCGCCCTGCATGTGCTTGAGCGGCTCTTTGACCTCGGTCTCGATATCCTGAATAAGCGTACCGCCTCGATAAACGTTCAGCGATTGAATGCCAAAACAAATCGCGAGCACCGGCAGTTGTCTCGCTTCAGCGGCCGCGAGCAGCATCATGTCGGTCTGATCGCGGCGAGGAACGACGGGTCCGATTTTTGGTCTGGGCTCTTGACTGTAGCGGAGGGGGTCTACATCGTTTACTG
>JBASRM010000249.1:0-9541 GCA_049273835.1 Blastocatellia bacterium
CCAACCCGCGCGTTGATGGCCTGCCTGGCAAAGCTGAGGACGTGATTGGTGACGAGACCCGGCCCCGGCCATAGAAGAAGATTAAACGCGACTGCGAAACAGATGATCTGTTTTTGAACTGGCTTGCTTCGAACAAGCTTTTCTCGAACATCCTTGGGATTGCGGCGAGCAACGAACGGGCGCATAAGGGGCCTCCTTTAATCGACAGCTGACCCACGCGCGTCGGACCATCCGCGCTTGAGAAAGTCTACAGCCGGTGTTTCGCCGACTGCGAGTTCATCCCCTCAAGACCATGCCTGATCGGAAAACCGTCAAGTTTGTTACTCGATTCGCTGGATTGTGCTCAAGGCAACCGCAGCCCAAAGACTGCAACTTAAAGTGTGCCGATAATATGACTGTTATAAAAAGCTGTCAACAAAAGAATTCAGAAAAGCGATTCAAGCACAAGCGGAACGTTTTCGACCCTAAGCACAAGGATTACCGCTTGCCGTCGGATCAAATCTGAGAAGAAGGGCGATTGCGGGTAAGCACCGGAGTTATCGAGACAATCAAACGATTGATGAGTTTCGCGGTTCAGGTTTTCGGATATTACTCTCGCCCAGGGTATTCCGCGCGCACTCGAGACGGCTACTACGCGCCAAAACAATAGCAGTATCAAACCCTACAAGCTTGCGTTGAACCCGGTAGGCTTTACCGAGGAGGTCTCTCTGTTTTCGATTGTTTGCCCGCTCCTTTTGGCTTCGCATTGGATCGAGCGGGCTTGGGGGTGGGCGCCTTTTTCGAGACTGCTTTTGCCGGCGCTGGTTGTTTGACTTTAGCGGCTTTGGCCGGGGCGCGCGATCTTGGCTTACCGGGCTGAACCGGGGTCTTTGAGGCAGGCGAAACTGTTCGAGGCGTCTCGATTCGAGATGTTGGTTTCTCGTCCTGATCGCCTCGACCCGACTCGGTAGCGATTAGAAACGCAAGGACTTCGCTTTCAGCTTGAAACCAGTCGTGGGCCTCGCCACCCGTTTGATTGCCGCGCATCTGGTAGATCTCGTATGCGCGCAGGCGGATCATTCGTTGTACACGCTCTTCACGAAGCAAACGGTCGCGAAGACCCTCCAGACTCTCAGTCGTCATCTTATGCCTTTCCATTTTTCCATGGCTAACCAACTATCCTTCTTTCGGGAACAGATGATTATAAATAACGGATAGCTTCCAGCCTATCTGTCTTGGTGGCGACCTCTTTATTTCCCTTTAACCGTGAGAGTCGCCGTGCCCGGCCTTCGCAGCATGCCATCTCAGCACCGGCTTTCGCGCGGCCCCAACTTCGTCGAGGCGTCCAACCCTGGTTGTAACCGGCGCCTGTTTTAACAACTCAGGGTCTTCGGCGGCTTCGGCGGCGATGGATTTCATAGCATCGATGAACAGATCCAGTTCCTCGCGTCCCTCGGTCTCAGTGGGTTCAACCATCAATGCGCCGCTCACGATCAACGGGAAGGACATCGTCGGCGGATAAAACCCGTAATCGATCAACCGCTTGGCGACGTCGGCATTTCGGACGCCGAGTTTGAGCTGACGCTTGTCCGAGAACACAACCTCATGCATTACTCGTCCCGGGTAGGGAACATCATAAGTGTCCTTGAGGTGATGAGCGATGTAGTTCGCGTTAAGAACGGCGGTCTCAGTTGCCTCGCGTAGTCCCTGATCGCCGTGAGTCAGAATGTACGAGAGGGCGCGGACCAGCACGCCAAAATTGCCGAAGTACGCCCGCACCCGGCCGACTGAATTGGGGCGATTGAAGTCGAGCGTGAGAGTTCCATCTTCAGCTCGTACTACTCGGGGGAAGGGAAGATAGCGTTCGAGCTCGGCAGTGACGGCAACCGGACCAGCACCCGGTCCGCCCCCGCCGTGCGGAGTCGAGAACGTCTTATGAAGGTTCAAATGCATCACGTCGATTCCGAAGCTCGACGGCTTCGCAACCCCGGCAAGCGCATTCATATTCGCGCCGTCCATGTACACGAAGCCGCCGCGCTCGTGGACTATGGTGCAGATCTCCCTTATGTTACGTTCGAACTTTCCGAGCGTGTTCGGATTCGTCAGCATCAATGCAGCTACGTCCTCATTCATGTGTCGCCGCAGCTCCTCGAGGTCAGTGAGTCCGTCCGCTCTCGAGGGAACGGTCTCGACCGAATAGCCGCAGATAACCGCCGACGCGGGGTTGGTTCCATGCGCGGAGTCCGGAATCAGCACCTTCTTGCGTGGATTTCCCCGTTCGGTGAGCGCCGCCCTGATCATCATAAGACCGGTCATCTCGCCTTGCGCACCGGCCGCGGGTTGTGAGGTCACTGCGGCAAGCCCGGTTATTTCGGCAAGACACTGTTCAATCCGAAAGATCACCTCGAGCGCGCCCTGCGCGAGCGGCGCAGGTGTCAGAGGGTGAAGATTCGCGAAGCCTTCGATCCTGGCGACTTTCTCGTTGATGCGCGGATTGTATTTCATCGTGCACGAGCCCAACGGATAAAGCCCGTGATCGATGCAGTAGTTCCAGGTCGAAAGCCGGGTGAAATGGCGAATCACGTCGACCTCCGACAGTTCGGGCATTCCTTCGAGGCCGTCATCGCGAAGCAAGCGAGCATCGATCAATTCCCGCTCGGGTGCTTCGGCTACGTCGAGCTTGGGAATCGAATATCCGATTCGCCCGGCGCGGGACTCCTCAAACAGAAGCCCTTCGTTTTGGACAACGTGAGTTGTCGCCTTCTTTATTCTGTTTTTCATTCTCTTCAATTCGAGGAACTCGCTCTCCGCTTACCATTTCAACAAAAGAGCGAGTCCTATTCCGAGCACCATCAACCCTACTCCGTCAAACGGCAGTGCCCTGCCGCGCCGCGCGAGGCCGAGCAAAAGGTTGAGAACGTATACGACGGCGCCCACCAGGAAAATAACTGCGCCAACTCCGAGGTGTTGTAGCTCCGGCATGATAAGCCTCCTCGGCACCGCTGACAGTGCCGATTTGAAATTTCAAATCTTCGAGAGCGCGTCCACCAGACTATCTATTGTTTCCCTTTTGGCCGTCTCGGTCACGCACACGAGCACCGAGTTCTTCATTTCGGGATAGAAGGCTTCGAGAGCGAGCCCGCCGATTATCTTCCGATCGAGCAGACGTTTGTTCACTTCGGCGGCGGGCTTCGAAGTACGAATCACAAATTCATTGAAGAACGGAGCGATGAACTGGAGCTCAAACCCCTCGAGCTTGCCGATCTCCGACGCGGCGTAGTGCGCCTTCTGCAGATTGTGTCTCGATACTTCCTGGACCCCGCGTTTTCCCATCGTCGACAAATATACCGTTGTCATCAAGGCGAACAGCCCTTGATTGGTGCAAATGTTGGAGGTCGCCTTCTCTCGGCGAATGTGTTGCTCGCGTGTCGACAACGTCAGCACATAACCGCGCCGGCCCTGATCGTCGCGAGCTTCTCCAACCAGCCGCCCGGGCATCTGGCGCACGTGTTTATCAAGCGTGGCAAACATCCCGCAGTACGGGCCACCGTAGCTCAACGGTATCCCGAACGATTGAGTCTCGCCCGCGACGATGTCTGCGCCGCAAGCACCCGGCGGCTTCAAGATGCCAAGGCTCATCGGTTCGCTGACGGCGACTATGAGGAGCGCGCCAGATTCGTGCGCTGCATCGGCTACCGTAGCGAGGTCTTCGATACAGCCAAAGAAGTTTGGTGACTGCACAACCACTGCCGCGGTCTCTTTAGTGATTCCAAGCGACCGTGGATCAACGAGGCCGGTTTCGTCGTGACGGGCGATTTCAATGTTCAGGTCCAGGTGCTTCGCATAGGATGAGACTACCTCGCGATACTGAGGATGGACAGTATCGGCGATCACGAACCTGTTTCGGCGAGTCACGCGATTGGCCATCAGAACTGCTTCGGCCACCGCGGTAGAGCCGTCGTAAAGCGACGAGTTGGCGACTTCCATTCCCGTGAGCTGGCACATCATCGTCTGAAACTCGAACGTGTATTGCAGTGTCCCCTGACTCAGCTCCGGTTGATAGGGCGTGTAGGCCGTAAAGAATTCGGCGCGCGAAATCAGTGAGTCAATAATCACAGGAATGAAGTGCGGATAGGCGCCCGCACCGAGAAACGACTGATAGTCGATTGCATTGTGCGAGGCCAGGCCACGGAAATAAGTCAGCAGATCGGGCTCGCTCATCGGCTCGCCAATGCCGATTTGTTCTTTGAGCTTTAATTGTTCTGGGATTTGATCGAACAGATCTTCGATGCGCTCGAGTCCAATGTCTTCCAGCATCGAGCGGCGCTCGCCGGGCGAGTTCGGAATATATCTCATCAACGATTACTCCGCCGCTTCTTCCTTTATGTAGTCTTCGTATTCGATGGAGGTCAAAAGAGCATCGACCTGAGAGGGGTTGTCAATCTTGATGCGGATCATCCAGCCGTCGCCGTATGGGTCATCGTTGACTTGTTCCGGCGAATCGTTGAGGGTTTCGTTAACCTCGACGACCGAACCGCCGAGAGGCATGTAAATCTCGCTGACCGCCTTGACGCTTTCGACCGAACCGAACGGTTCGGAGACTTCGAACTTATCGCCGACCTTTGGCAACTCCACGTACACGACATCGCCGAGTTGCTGTTGCGCGTGATCGGTAATCCCGACAATCGCCTGTTCACTTTTGACACGGACCCATTCGTGATCCTTGGTATAGCTGAGGTCTTCTGGTGTATTTGCCATCTTCTTTTCTCTCCGTGAGCGCGTTGAACCCGGAAGGCCCAATCAGCGTCAATCGATTTATTTGCGCCGCTTGTAGAATGGTGTCTCGACGACGCGAGCGGGGACATTGCGACCTCGGATAGCCACAAAACAATCAGTGCCCACAGCCGAGTGTTCCGCCGGCAGATAAGCCAATCCTATGTTCTTTTTTAAGGACGGCGCAGGGCTCCCCGAAGTGACTATTCCAACCTGGTGATCGCCGATGATGACCGGATAGCCATCACGAGCAGGAGCGCGGTCAAGCACCTCAAAACCGACGAGCTTGCGGGTCAGGCCGACCTCTTTCTGATGAGCCAGCGCGGCGCGGCCCACAAAGTCGCCCTTCGCCAGCTTCACCACCCACCCCAGTCCGGCTTCAAGCGGTGTTGTTGTCTGATCCATGTCGTGGCCATAAAGCCGATACGCGGCCTCGAGCCTCAACGTGTTTCGCGCCGCAAGACCACACGGGCGCAGTCCTCGATCAGTCCCGGTTATCAGCAACCGGTTCCACAGATGCCGCGCGTGAATTGCGTCGCACAGAATCTCGAAGCCGTCCTCACCCGTGTAGCCGGTTCGCGATACGCGGCAATCAACGCCATCGACCAGGACTCGCTGCGACCAATAGTACGGAATCCGGTCGAGCATGTGATCCGTGAGATCCTGTAAAATCGGTTCGGAGCGGGGACCCTGAAGCGCCAACAGCGCGTAGCCGGCACTGGTGTCTTGCGCTTCCACTTTCATCGAACCGGTGTGCTTGATGATCCAATCGAAGTCCCCGTCGGTCACCCCAGCATTGACTACGAGCAGAAAATACTCGCCGTTTATCCGGTAGACCAGCAAATCGTCGATTACGCCACCGTTTTCGTTGGTCATCGTCGAGTATTGGACTTGATTGTCTTGAAGCTTGGCGACGTCGTTTGTGGTGACGGACTGAATGAGAGCGAGCGCGTCGGATCCTCTTACTTCGATTTCACCCATATGAGAGACATCAAACAAGCCCGCCGCCTGGCGAACCGCCGTGTGTTCCTGGAGGTGACTGGAGTACTGAACCGGCATTTCCCAGCCGGCGAAGTCAACCATTCGAGCGCCAATTGAGACGTGGGCTTCGTAAAGCGGTGTGCGCTTAAGCATCGGAGTTATGATTGCCTCTGCAATGAAACTAACGGGTTGATTCCAGCAGTATCGAGATTAACGAGACTGAAGAGAAGTCGCAAGCTAACACGCCGCGTTTTTCTGCGTCAAGATTTCACAAGCGCTGGAAACTCAATTGCGTTGACTAATAGCCGGTTGCTTGCGGGCCTTGCAATATGGGAAACTTGCCGTCCGCGAATCGGAGCGAATGTCTATGCCCAGTCTTGCTGACCTTGCCCAAATTATCGGCGCAAAGTTGATGGGCGAGCCGCACGCCGTAGTTAAACGAGCGCGGCCGTTCGAATCGGCGTCCGGGGGCGATGTGACTCTTGCGGCCAATGCCGCTTATCTGGCTCGACTTGACCAATCCACGGCCACCGCGATTATTGTGCCGGAGCCTTTCCCGGCTTCCCCTCGAAATTTGCTTGTTTCCCGCAATCCTAAGCTGGCGTTTGCACGTGCCATTCAAGCCCTGCACGGCGTCGAGTACCAGCCCACCGGAATCAGCGATGATCTAATGGTCGGCGATGGAACGTTGCTTGGCAAGGATCTGTCCATCCATCCGCGGGTTACGATTGGGGCGGACGTGCTTATTGGCGATCGAGTGACGTTACATCCGGGCGTCGTAGTCGGCGACCGATGCAAGATCGGCCAAGACACCGTTGTTCATTCGAACGTTTCAATATACCGCGACTGCGAGATAGGGAGCCGGGTGATAGTTCACGCCGGAACAGTGATTGGCTCCGACGGATTCGGCTTCGTCGCCGATGAAGATGGTCATCAGGTAAAGTTGCTCCAGCTCGGGGGGGTTCTAATTGAAGACGATTGCGAGATAGGAGCCAACTGCGCGATCGATAGGGGCGGCTTTGGCGATACGGTATTGCGCCGCGGAGTCAAGCTGGACAACTTGATCCAGGTCGGCCATAACTCGGATATCGGAGAAGATACGGTCGTCGCGGCGCTTGCCGGCTTCTCCGGAGGAACACGGATAGGGCGAGCTTGTGTGATTGCCGGTCAGGTTGGAACAAATCAGCACATAACAATAGGCGAGGGGGCAACAATTCTTGGACAAGCGGGGGTCACTAAGAACGTCAGTCCGGGCGCAATAATGGCTGGGACCCCCGTTCAGGACCACAATGCCTGGCGTCGATCCCAGGTGCTATACTCAAGGCTTCCTGAGATGGCTGAGCGATTGAAACACCTCGAAAACATCATTGAAAACCTCCAGTCTTCCAAAAAGACTGTTGAATGAAACAAGCGGCTTATCAAAGGAACTTTTCAGGAGGCTATGGAAACAATACTGGACATAACTCAGATCCAGGCGATTCTGCCTCATCGTTATCCATTTCTTTTGGTCGATCGGATAGTCGCCTACGATCCTGGGAAACGCGTCGTTGGGATCAAGAACGTCACGCTCAACGAACCGTTCTTCGCCGGCCATTTTCCGGGTGCGCCCGTTATGCCGGGTGTGCTTATCGTCGAGGCGATGGCGCAAACCGCCGGGGTAATGATGCTGGCGAACCTGCCGGACCGCGAGACCAAGCTGGTCTTCTTCACCGGAATCGACGGCGCTAAGTTCCGCCGCCCAGTCGTCCCGGGCGACCAATTGCGGCTCGAGCTGACGGTGCTAAAGCTCAGGCCGCGCTATATTAAGCTGCGCGGCGAAGCTTATGTTGAAGACAAGCTGGTCGCGGAAGCCTTGATCTCATCATCTCTGGTGGATCGCAGCATCGTCGAGCGCGGCGACCAAATCAATCAGGCCGCTTTCACTCCAGTCGAGAAAGTCTAGGAGAGCGCTCCGAAGTGTCCATTCACCCGACAGCCATCGTCAGCCCAAAAGCAGAACTTGGGCGAAATGTGTCCATCGGACCCTATTCGATTATTGGCGACGATGTCACCTTGCACGACGAGGTGCAGGTCGCGAGCCACTGCGTCATCGAAGGCCCCTCTGAGTTCGGCAAGGGATCGGTGTTCTTTCCGTTTGTGTCCGCCGGACAGGCGCCGCATGATTTGAAATATCGGGGCGAGCGAAGCTGGCTTCGAGCCGCCGAGCGCAACACGTTTCGCGAGTACGCGACGTTGCATCGCGGCACCGAAGGCGGCGGCAATCTGACCGAGATCGGCTCGGACAACCTCTTCATGGCTCAAGCTCACATCGCACACGACTGCCACATAGGAAACCACGTCATCTTCGCAAACGGAGCATCTCTTGCGGGTCATGTGTTGATTGAAGACTATGCAACCCTTGGAGCGTACGCGGGGGTACACCAGTTCTGCCGGGTGGGGAAGCATGCGTTTGTCGGAGCTTATTCCGTTGTCGTAAAGGACGCATTGCCTTACGCTCGCACGGTTGGCAACCACGCGCGATGCTACGGACAGAATACGCTTGGATTGCGCCGGCGAGGGTTCAGCGGCGAAGAGATAAGCCGGATAACTCACGCGTTTCGTTTGCTGCTTGCGGCCAAGCTGAACACGAGTCAGGCCGTGGAAGCGATCAAACAGGAGATGAGCGGCTTCCCTGAAATCGATTACCTGGTAGAGTTCATCGAAAACTCGAAGCGCGGAGTGACTAAACGATGAAAGTATTAATTCTTACTCATGCTGAAGTCGAGCACCTTCTTCCCGTCGGCGACTGCATCCCGGTGATGGAGGAGGCCCTTGCGGATCTCGCGCGCGGAAAAGTCCATCAACCCTTGCGAATGATCGTAAAACCGCCCGGCGCAGCTGGCGATATGGCGCTGATGCCTTCATATCGTTCGGGGGAGCGGTCTGCGTATGGGGTCAAGGTTGTTTGTTTCTTTCCGGAAAACCCGGCTAGGGGTCTGGACTCGCATCAGGGAAGCGTGATGCTGTTCAGTGCCGAGACAGGCGAATTGCTGGCGCTGATGAACGCTTCGGCAATAACCGCGATTCGAACCGCAGCAGTTTCGGGAGTGGCGACGCGGCTCCTGGCGCGCGAAGACGCAGTTGAGTTGGCGATCATTGGTTCAGGCGTGCAGGCACGGGCACACATAGACGCGATGGCTTGCGTGCGTCCCATCAAACGCGCTCGAATCGCAAGCCGGCAAATCGAAAATGCAAAAAAGTTTTGCGACGAAATCAGCCCGCGCTACCTGTTTCCAATCGAACCCGTAGAAAGCGTGGAGGCCGCGGTCCGAGGCGCAGACTTGATTGTCACGGCGACGACCGCGACCGACCCGATCCTTAAGCGCGAGTGGATTTCAGCGGGCGCACACCTCAACGTCGTAGGATCGAGCATTCCAACTACTCGGGAGATTGATTCAGCGACTACCGCCGCGGCGAGTCTGTTCGTAGATCGCCGCGAATCGACCATGAACGAAGGCGGAGATTACCTGTTCGCGCTGCGCGAAGGAGCCATCGCGTCTGACCACATAAAAGCGGAGATTGGCGAGTTACTCATTGGCGCGAAATCAGGCCGTCGAGCGCAAGATGAAATCACTATTTTCAAGTCTTTGGGGCTGGCGATCGAAGATCTGGCATCGGCTGATTACTTGTACCAAAAGGCCAAATCGCAACAAGCCGGCGCCTGGGTGGAGTATTAAATACTCTAAGAGAAATGGACAGGTGGTCTTCGGGACCCTGTCCTGGTACTCGGTTATGAAGTACGGATTGATAGCAGGCAACGGTCGTTTTC
>JBASRM010000256.1:0-2577 GCA_049273835.1 Blastocatellia bacterium
TCTTCAGGGGAATTATCAACCAAGCGTCGCAATCCAGTCAAACATAAAAAAGTATGATGCTTGACGCGTGATCGGCTTAATTGCAACGGGCTTGGGCGGTGGTGAATTCAAATTCACAATTCAGGTACTCGCGGGAAGAAGCACATATCACCCACTGGGTTTTACACTTCGCGCGTCAATCTCTCAACCGCTCGATATCAGCTCCCAGCGATCGCAGCTTCTCCTCGATCTTTTCGTAACCTCGATCAATGTGATAGACGCGATCGATGATCGTCTCGCCGCGCGCCGCTAACCCAGCAAGCACTAACGAAGCTGAAGCTCGCAGATCCGACGCCTGGACCCGGGCCCCCATTAGTTCGCTGTTGCCTTCTATCACCGCCTGCCGGCCGCTCAATCGAATACCCGCTCCCATTCGCAGCAGCTCCGCCGCGTGCATGAAGCGGTTCTCGAATATCGTTTCCGTGATCACCGAGATCCCGTCGGCGAGCGTCATCAGTGCCATGTATTGCGCCTGCATATCAGTTGGGAATCCCGGGTGAGGTAATGTGGTTACATCTGAAGACCTGATTTTCGCGGCAGCGCTCACCCGGAGCGAAAACGCATTCGGGCGCTCGATGCGCACGCCCGTTTCATTTAGCTTGTCTAACACCGCAGCAACATGAGACGGATCGCAGTTTACGATTTCGAGATCTCCCCCGGTCATCGCCGCGGCCACTGCAAACGTGCCGGTTTCGATGCGATCAGGAATGATCGTGTGCTCGGCGCCGCCGAGCTTCTCCACTCCCTCTATTCGAAGGGTGCTTAGTCCGGCGCCGTCAACACGCGCGCCCATTTTGTTGAGCAGCTCGGCGAGATCTACGATCTCAGGCTCGCGCGCGGCGTTGTTGAGCACCGTCGTTCCATCCGCAAGCACCGCGGCCATCATAAGGTTCTCCGTTCCGGTTACGGTCACCTTGTCAAAATAGAGCTCGCGTCCCTGGAGCCTTTTTGAGCGCGCAACGACATCCCCGCCTTCAATCGAGACGGTCGCACCCAGCTTTTCAAACCCTGCTAGATGCAGATCTATAGGCCGTTGTCCGATAGCACAACCGCCGGGTAAGGAAACCCGAGCCTCCCCGAATCGAGCCAGCAAAGGGCCGAGGGCGAGCACAGACGCGCGCATTGTTTTGACCAGCTCGTAGGGAGCCTCAAAGACTTCGACCTTGGCGCCTGAGATCTTGAGCGTTCGCAGCTCGGGCATAAGTATCTCGCAGCCGAGGTCCTCCAGCAGCCTGCGCATCGTGATAATGTCGCGGGCGTAAGGCAGGTTGTGAAGTGTGACCGTCTCCGCGGTGAGCAGAGCTGCGGCCATGCAAGGAAGCGCGGAATTCTTCGCGCCGCTGATCTGCACCCGTCCCTCGAGAGGTCTGCCGCCAATGATTTTGAATCTATCCATGCCGTCGTCGACTCACAGCGCGTGGATGTTATCACAGAGCAACGACGCGTTGACAGACTCGGCAGCCACTCCGCGGGGATCGCGTTTCACGAGCGTTGACGCAGTAGGGTATCCCCGTCTCTACGTCGATTCATGAGGGGCCGCTGCAAACAGGGATGAACAGAACAGACTTAAGTTTTAAAAAGTCAGGCGTGTCTATAGTGCGGTAGAGTCGATGATTTCCCACGCGGAGTCGTCGCGAAGAACGCGCGAAACCAGCTCCGTATGCACGCCATGTCCAGTCCGCTCGGCGTCGACTCGTCCAAGCACCGGCATTCCGAACAAGGCCAGATCTCCGATGATATCCATGATCTTGTGACGCACAAATTCATCGGTGAACCGCAGTCCTTCACGATTCATGATTCCGCCCTCGGGCGTGAGGACGATCGCGTTTTCAAGCGATCCTCCGCGGGCGAGACCAAGGTTGCGCAACGCTTCCACCTCTTCGAGGAAGCCAAACGTCCTCGCGGGAGCAACCTGACGGGCGAATTGTCCGTTGGTTAGTTCGATCTCGCGACGCTGGGTGCCGATCAACGGGTGAGGAAACTCAATCAAGCAGGAGATTGAGAATATTTCGGCGGGGCTGAGGCTCATGCGGCGGTCAGCTTGCGCCACTTCAACATGCTTCAGGACGCGAAGGAATTGGCGCGGCGCTTCAAGCGAAGCGACTCCCGCCTGCTCGATCATTTCGATAAACGGCTCAGCGCTGCCGTCGGCGATCGGCACTTCCAGTGAGTCTACGTCGATGATGCAGTTGTCCACCTGGCTACCGGCGAGTGCGGCGAGCAAGTGCTCTACGGTGGCAATCATCACACCTTGCCGCATAAGCGTGGTAGCGTAGCTGACCCGGGCTACAAACTGCGGCGCCGCCGGAATCTCGAAATTATTCAGGTCTGTGCGCCGGAAAACGTACCCGGTGTAGGCTGGCGCGGGATTGAGCGTGATTCGGGAAGGCTCGCCGGTATGAAGCCCATGACCGCTTGTCGAAACCGCTCGCTGGAGCGTCGTCTGTCTTATCAAAAGGTCCCACCTTTGAATGCGTGTTGTCAGGGTGAACTATACTTCGGCAAGGAGTGTGCCAGCAAGCGACGATCTAGAGGGCG
>JBASRM010000270.1:0-1587 GCA_049273835.1 Blastocatellia bacterium
CTAGCTTCGCGGTACTCGGCAGGCAGATTCTCGTAATTGACCCACGGAGGATTGCCGGCCAGATAGTCAACGCTCTTGCCGACGAATAAAGGCGCGAAAGAATTCTTGATGATCCGTGCCCACACTCCGTTCTTGTTTTCTTTGTCGAGTCTGACAAGTTCAACATAAAGAGCCCAACAGCGGCAAAGATAGCGGCGAGCTGCTGTAAGACAGAAGAGCTATCGCGAATAATTGTATCGGGAATTCACATTAAGACACCGCCCGATTTTGGGGCAGAAATCGCGTTTGCCTCATTAACCAAGGCGAAAAGTGCTTTTTGAGGCAAAGCCGTTAGAAGTCTTCTAACATAATATCTATTATCGGACTCAATAAGTATTAGCGGCTCCCTTGCGTTAACTGTTGGTTATGAGCCGGATTCGAGCTGCACGACTCTACGTTGCAGCGCGATGCGCTCCAGTGCCAGGCTTGCCTGGTTGGCCAGCGCCATCAATTCCCCCAGTCCCATCAGTTCCGCGTTACTAGGATAATTGTCGCCGTAGATTACAAATGCCGAGCGGTCATTGCACGTCAGCGGAAGAAGAAACGAGTTGAACTCATGTCCTAACCCTCCGAACCGATCAAACAGTTCTGCCACCCAGTAACTCTCCGGCATCAACCCAAAGTACGGCTCGCCGGTCCTCACCACCTGCGCAAACGGGCTGTCGCCATCCAAAGGTATGCATAGCTCGCGAACCAGCGCATCCGCGCTCGCGCCGTCGTTTCGATGATTCAACCCGAACTGACCCAGCCCGCAAAGCTTCGATCCGTTAACCGCGAACAAAATCCCCCGCGTTGCAAGCGCGCTGGCATATCGCATTATCAGCAAGCTGACCTCCGCTTCAAACGAGTGTTGCTTCATCTCCGCAAGCAATGAGCACAACAGTGTTGAGCGGTCATAGTTGTCTCCCCTTGGCGCGTCCGTTGTATGACCAGACTCGCTTGGCTGCAAGCTCTGAGCCTGATGGGCGGGGCCAAAGGGTCTTGTTTCGCGTCTGCCGTTCAAGCTGAACCAACCCGGGTCTTCGTCCTGCTCCATCGAAAGCTCTCCGGTTCTGTGTGACTCATCCAGCTCGTGCACCGCGTTCAACAGCGCCTCGCCGACGTCCAGACCGTCATTAAGCCGCACACCGTCGATCGATTGTGGAAGCGCGGCTTCACCCAGGGCTATGCTGAAACGTCCCTTCTCGACTCGTACCAGCTTTCCGATAACACGCTGAGTGTGACGCCTGGCTGCCGCAGTCCATCCGTTTCTCGTGAGGACGCGACTTTCTATGAGGAGGTTTTCAAGCTTCGCATCACTACGGTCGCCCTCGGCGGCCAACGTTCGAAGCGCCTCAGGCCCAAGAAGGCCGGCAACTGCCAGGCTATCAGTCAGCGTCTCCCCGGGTCGGGCCGACGCATGCGTTATTCGCCCGCCCTCGACAATAATCTTCCCTTCCCACCCCGTACCCTGGAGGGACACCATGCCCGTCTTTCTACTCAGCGACAGGATCTGCAGAATGTCGGTCAGAGCGAAGTCGCTCAAATCACCAGTTAGCTGCATAGCGT
>JBASRM010000276.1:0-8043 GCA_049273835.1 Blastocatellia bacterium
CGCCAAAGCTGTTCAATGAGCTTCGAGGCCAGTACGCGCATCGCTCCTTTGATTTTCCGACAGTGAGCACCCAGCCGCATCTCGAGGTCGCAAATACGTTCGCCATCGGGGTCAATCGCGGTAATCCCGACTTCTACAAAGAGAGCCGCTTCGAGCTGGTCGACAACGTTACGTTTACTCGGGGACGACACACCTTCGGGTTCGGGGGTAACTTCAACTTCGTCCGCACCACCGAATCATTTCCCCTGTTCTATCCGTTTGAAGCTACGTTTGCATCGTTGCCCGACCTGCTCAACGGCGACCCATTCGTGATTTTCTTCCAGCGGTTTCGCGCGCCGAACTTCGATGAGCCGACTCTTGACACCTCCGCATATCTCAATCAGCGGATCCCGGATGCGGTGCGTAATCAGGCGAAAGGTGTGTTAAATCACACCTACAATGGCTTCTTCGTCCAGGACAAGATTCGCGTTGGCAGCCGCTTCACCGCCAATCTGGGATTGCGCTATGAGTTTGAAACCTGGCCGAAGGAAGCTCTCGATAATGACTTGAACAACTTCGACCCGCGGGCAGGATTTGCCTTCAACGCCGGCACGAAATGGAATCTGGTGATTCGAGGAGGCGCGGGTATTTTTCACGGCACCATCCCGTCGCCGTTGCTATCGTGCCAGATTCCTTCCTGTGGAGGCCCCAAGAAGTATCCCGGACGCGAGAGCAAGGAAGACGATCTCAATTCGACCACCGGTCTGTTCGCCTTCGGCGCCGACCCGGCCACCATGCACTCGGCGCTGGCCGCGATGATTGGTCCAGGCGTCAAGACCGCGGTGTACCCTCGGTTCGCGCCGGGACCGGGCGGCGACGCGCAGAAAGCCACCATCGTGCGGTTCGCCAGAGATCATCAGGCCCCCTATGGAATTCAGATGAGTTTTGGTTTCGAGATTCAGCCGGCCGGAGGCACAGCGTTCAGCGCGACTTATCTTCGAGTGCGAGGGGTACACCTGGGCAGCTTCTTCAACGTGAATCAACCAGATCCCAGCGGAACAACGGAAGCCGGCACACCGGACTTTGCGGCGCTTCGGCCGGTTTCATTTTGCCGGCCCTGTCTGTTGGATCGACGAGTCGCGGTGCCTGGGTTTCGCAATCCGGAATTCGGGGTGTTCTTTGAAGCCGACTCGCGATGGAACTCGACCTACGACGGCCTGCTGGTCAATTTCAATCAGCGCGTAAAGAAGACGTTGAACTTCGGTCTCGCCTACACTTTTTCGAAGTCGATCGACGACGGGCCGAACCCGAGCTTCGTGTTGATCCCGGTTAACTCGGCGCGCATCGATCAAGAACGCGCGCTGTCTTCCGATGATGCGAGACATCGGTTCGTTGGCAGCGCGACTGTAAATACGCCCAACGACGCGAACCCCCTTGTTCGCGACTTTCAGTTGAGCTTTATCGTGACGCTGGAGTCTCCACACCGTTTCACCAAATTTGCCGGCTTCGATGCTAACGGAGATGTTTTTGGCGTGAATGACCGAGTGGGCCTCGACGGCAGAAACACCTTCGAAGGCGACAGGCTGCAGACCGTTGACGTGCGATTGTCGCGTTCATTTAAGATTCACGAGAACAAGAAACTGGAGCTGATCGCCGAAGCGTTCAACCTGTTCAACACTCTGAACGTCAGGTTTTTCAACACCGTTTACGGAGATTCGGTTTTTCATCCGGCCAACAGCACGATCATCGATCCGCTGCTCGGTCCGATACCGACGTTCTTTGAAGGAGCGCTTAACCCTGCTTACGGAAATCCGCGAGCGATCTTCAACCCGCGACAGATTCAATTCGCCGCGAGGTTCACGTTTTGAGGAAGGTGGACAGGTTGAAACACAAAGGCACAAAGACAGGAAGGAAATTCCACTCCTCGAGTATCTTTGGGCACTTCGCGATTCTCATTCGGACGGTTTGAGCTTTGTGTCTTTGTGCCTTTGTGTTCAGTTGAACAGCGAAGAAGGATATGGAGGCTGAACGCGGTTTGAATCAAGGGAGCGCGCAACGGCTGCTAGTCGTTGGAGGAATCTGCCTGATTGTAGCTGGGATGATCTTCGGCGATATCTTCGCCGTGTTCGTCTTGCATCAAAATGCGGACCGGATCGGCGAAGAGTTGATGGCGGTGACAGACGCCGTCGCGGCGAAAGACGCGGAAGCGGTTCAGGCGAGATTTGCCGGGATCGGCGGATTGCTCGAGAATCGCGGGACTAAAGTAGATACTCACGTTCACATCACCGACTTTGGCTACCTCGCTCTATTGCTGGCGCTAATTCAACCGTACGTTGGTCTTCGGGAGCAGGCGCGCAAGAGGTTAGCCATCCTGTTCATCGCGGGCGCGGTGATGCTACCGGTATCGGTGTTCTCGATTCACTACGTTGGTTTGTTCTACAGCCCGCTAAACACAATTGGCTGGGCAAGCATTTTTGCGGACCTTGGCGGACTATTGATTATCATCGCCTGTGCAGGAGAGCTGGTAGGCCTGCGGCGACATGCGCGCGGAGCACGGAGGCGACTCGACGAACTGGAACTGATGCGGGATCGCAGTTGGTCGGCGCGAGTGTTGTTGACCGGCGGTACGTTGCTAATCCTGGCGGGCTTTCTGCACGGCGCCTTCTACGCGGTGTTCGATCTGCAAAGACACGAGGCGCAGGACCAGATAGCGTTGGAGACCATAATCAACGCATCCGTCGCACAACAGAACAGCGCTGAACGAAACATGAGAGAGGCACACTCAGTCGTTCAGGGGTACGGCATGCTCCAGGGGGAAAAAGCCGTCAACATCGCGGCCCACTCGCACATCATCGAGTTCGGGCTGCTCGCGATTCTGCTGGCCTTTATTCAACGACACGTTTTTCTGCCAGAGCGTTGGAAGCGCAGGTGGGGAGTGCTTTTGCTGACCGGTTCAGCCGTGCTGCCGGTGTTTGTGCTGCTCGAATTGAAGCTCGGATTGGTAGCAGGTGGAATCGCCGACGCTGGAGGCTTGCTGGTTATCATCGCTCTGATCGGAATGCTGGCCGGCGTGCTTCGGCGAAGGCCGCCCGTCGAGACGGGAAGTGTATGAGCGGATCGAGAAAGCTATTGATCGTTTCGGGGGTTTCGCTCGCAATCTGGGGCATGAGCTTTGGGTTGTATTATGCTTTGTTCGTCGAGCATCAAACGCTTGATAAGATTGGGAGTTCGCTTACCACAAGCTTCACCCACGGAGCGAAGGGTGATTTGATCGAAGCTCACGAGGCGCTCCAAATCTATGCCGACACACAGTTCGACTATGTGCGCTCGGTTGATGTGCATTCGCATTGGGCGGGTCTCGCGATATTGCTCATAGTGTTTGGCGTCGCATTCGACCGGGTTGCAATCGATGAAAAGCGCCGACTGCTTCTTGCGTCGGTGCTGGTCGTGGGATCGATCACGTTTCCCCTGGGTGTCATACTTCAGACGTTGGATCGGGGTATTTTTCCGCAGGCATTGGCGGCAGTTGGAGCAGGCATGGTCATCATCGCGCTTGCAGCCATCGCCCTGAGTCTTGCGCGCGCAGAGAGGGACTGATGAAAAATAGAATATTTTTGCTCGTCGTTGCGGTGCTGGTAGTCGATTGCCTATCGCTTGCGACGTTTGGTCAGGATAAGAAGAGGGCAAACTCGAATCTCATCAACTCAATGAAGGCGGCGCGCATTATCGAGCTGAACTTCGTCTGGGACCGGAATTCACCGCTGCTCGGATTGAACCCTCCGTTCACGATAGGGCTTCACACCAGTCACGGGCAGACCAAAGGAATGATCCCGGGAGGCATCGCCTTTGCGGCCGACATGATGTTCTTTAGCGGGCAGCACGGCGCTCCTAACCTCGATGCGCTTGGGCACATCTCCGACAACGGGAAGTTGTTCGGCGGTAAGGATGCAGTTGCCAGCGAAGGTCCGTCGGGGCTTCTCGCCCTTGGCATCGAGATGTATCCGAAGGACAAGTTCGTCAATCGAGCAGTGCTGCTGGATGTCGCGCGCTTTAAGAAGGTCGAGGCCCTCGAAGCGGGATATGAAATCACCGCTGAAGACCTGGAAGGCGCGGCCCGGGCGGAAGGCGTCGAGATTCAACCGGGAGATTCGGTGTTGATACGGACGGGCTACGGCAAGTTCTTCGAAGCGGACCGGGCGAAGTATTCGGGATTCAGACCGGGTCCGGGCGAAGGCGCCGCGCGGTGGCTCGCGGCTAAGAAGATCTTTTTGACGGGCGATGACCAGATGAGCTATGAGGTGGTCTCTCAAAAAGGAACGGTTTTCCCTTGCCATCGCATCCTGATCGCCGATAGTGGGATCTACATTGTCGAGAACTTGAACCTTGAAGAACTGTCAAAAACGCTTGCCGAGCGAGAGGTCTACGAGTTCGTTTTGGTTATGAACCCTCCTCGGCTGAGAGGCGCGACGGGCGCCGCAGTCAATGCCTTCGCTATAATACCCCAGTAAGATTAATCATGAGGATCACAATCGTCGGGGGCGGGCCGTCGGGACTCTACTTCGCAATCTTAATGAAGCGGCTCGACCCGGCCCACGAGATTACACTTCTCGAACGAGACGGCCCGAATGATACCTTCGGCTGGGGGATCGTCTTTTCCGATCAAACCTTTTCTTATTTGAAGGACAACGACCAGGAGTCCTTTGACGCCATCACCCGAGCCTGCCAGAGATGGGACAACGTCGATGTCATTCACAAGAACCAGAAAGTTACGATCCGCGGCAATAAGTTTTCAGGCATCTCGCGCCTCGCGTTTTTGAACATCTTGCACCAACGATGCAGGGACCTGGGAGTCGATCTGCGATTCAACACCAATGTTTCAGATGTTGGTGAGCTCCGGCCCGTCGATCTGTTGGTGGGCGCCGATGGGGCCAACAGCCTTGTGCGGCGATTGTACAGCCTCGCATTTCAGCCCAGCGTCGAGCTTCGCCAAAACAAATACATCTGGCTCGGCACCCATCGGTTGTTCCACGGGTTGACGCTGATCTTTCGCCAACACGAAGCCGGGTTGTTTATCGCGCACTCTTATAAGTTCAATCAATCGACAAGTACGTTCATCGTCGAGTGCAGTGAGGCCACCTGGATAAAAGCCGGTCTGGAGACCAGGTCCGATCGAGAGACCTGTGAATATCTTGGCGACGTATTCAAGGCCGATCTTGAGGGGCAGGCGCTGTTGTCGAACAACTTTGTGCGCTGGCTCAACTTTCCGCTTGTTAAGAATGATCGGTGGCATCACAAGAATATCGTGCTGTTGGGGGACGCGCTGCACACGGCGCATTTTTCGATAGGCTCGGGGACGAAGCTTGCGCTTGAAGACTCGATTGCGCTGGCGGAATGCTTCAAAGCAGCTAACGATGTGGAGACGACGCTTGCCAACTTTCAAAGCGCGAGGAAGCCAATCGTCGACGAGTATCAAGAAGCTGCCTATTCGAGCCTGCTTCTGTTTGAGAACGCCGAAGAAGAGATGCATATCGATCCGATTCCGCTGGCTTACAAGCTGATGACTCGCAGCAAGAAGATTGATTACGAAAAATTGAAGCAACGCGACCCGAAGTTCATTGCAGCGTATGATGAATGGAGGAAGTCAGTAGTCCGGAGTCAGTAGTCCGTAGTCGTAGCCAATCTGCTACGGACTACGAACTACGGACCACGGACCACGGACTACGAACTATGGACTGCTGATGTGGCATCCTGAGAATCCAATAAGGCATTCGATCTTGGAAGCTCGCTGGCCGACGGAGGACGAATCTGCCCGGTCGATGCTGTTCACGCCGATCGACATCGGCGCTGTATCGCTTGAGAGTCGCACGTGGGTTCCGGCGATGGTGCCCTGGCGAGCTACCGAAGACGGATTTGTCACTCCCCAAATCGTGGAGTGGTACGGTCGCTTCGCAGCCGGCCGTCCGGGAGCAATCGTGGTCGAAGCTACCGGGGTTCGCGATATCGCAAGCGGACCGCTTCTTCGAATCGGACACGATCGCTTTATTCCGGGTCTACGGAATTTGGTTGAGACCGTTAGCCGTGAAAGCGGCGGACACACAAGGCTGTTTATTCAGATCATTGACTTTCTCTCGGTCAAGCGCCGCCCTCCAAAGGACAAATACTTCGCCAGGTTCTTCAGGCTCGAGCCGCATCACCGTGAATCGCTGGCTGGCGCGACTGACGACGAAAGCTGGCTTTCAGCGAGCGAAGCAGACATCCGCGCTTTCCTGAACGAAGCCTCGGAGCAGTTGTTGAATCAGGTGCTGGACGAACGCGAGTTGGAATCGCTTGGCTATGGCTATCGTGAGCGAGTCACCGACATGGACTTGCCACACGTCCGCGAGCTGCCCCGAGTTTTGCCTGACACTTTCGCGGCGGCGGCGTTGCGCGCCCGGGACGCGGGGTTTGATGGGGTCGAGCTTCATTATGCGCATGCATACACAATGGCTTCGTTTCTGAGCGCCAAGAATGATCGACCCGACGGCTACGGCGGCGCGCGGGAGAATCGCGTGCGGCTGCCGCTTGAAGTTTACCGCGCGGTGCGCGCGCGAGTGGGGCAAGACTACACCGTCGGTGTGCGATTTCTTGGCGATGAAGTGATCGAGCGCGGCAGTCATCTCGAGGATGCCGTCTACTTCGGCGTTGAGTTCGCCCGCGCGGGATTCGACTATCTCTCCGTCTCCAAGGGCGGCAAGTTTGATGACGCAAAGCAGCCCAAAGTCGGTCATGCGGTTTATCCTTACACCGGGCGCAGCGGCTACGAATGCATGCCCACGGTTTTGTCCGATGCGCGAGGTCCGTTCGGCCGCAACGTCCCGCTCGCCGCCGCGATAAAGCGCGCTGTGAACGAGGCGGGCTTCGCGACGCCGGTGGTCACGTCCGGCGGAATCGCGACATACGAGCAAGCTGAAGCTATTCTTGGCAGCGGTGAAGCTGATATCATAGCGGCCGCGCGGCAATCGCTCGCCGACCCCGATTGGTTTCTGAAGATTCGCCTCGGGCGCGGCGATGAGATTCGCAGGTGCGTATTCACGAACTATTGCGAGGGGCTGGATCAGATGCACAAGCAGGTAACCTGCAAGCTGTGGGATCGGGTGGATCTGGATGACCCCGAAATCAAGATGAGCGACGACGGCCGCCGGCGATTGGTCCCGCCAGGATGGAAATAGGAGCGCTTTGCGTGCGTTGCCACTTGGCCCCTCTGCGTTAGGAAATGCTTAACGCAAGGTCGCAACGTAACAAATTGCGAGAGAGAAGGATTGAACCACGATGATGTATTGGCGCGAAATATCGGTCAATTGGGGTGAGTCGGACCCGTTCGGTCTGGTCTACTATCCGCGAATGCTCGCCTGGTTCAACGACACCGAGCACGAGCTGTTTCGCACGCTAGGTTATCCGATCGACAAGATGATTCAGGACGATCGCACGACGTTCGTGATGGGCGAGATTCACTTTCGATTTATTGGGCCGGCGGCTTATGGCGATCGAGTTACGTTGAAGCTCGAGCTGACCGAAATGCGTGAGCGGACCCTGCACTGGCATTGCACCGCGAAGCGGACGCTGACCGGCGAGCCGGTCACCGAGGGCACTGCGACTCGAGTGTATGCGCGAATCAATGAAGACGGGACGCTCAAGTCAGCGCCGATACCTGACGAGATGCGACGAGCCCTGACCTCGGCTGGCGTGGTGACTTCATTCGCGCCAAAGGCAGGGAGCAAGTGAGGTTGTGCGGTGAGAGTTCGTAGTCCCGCCTTCAGGCTGAAGTTTGTATCTGACCCACTCCACTACAGATTCCAGCCTGAAGACGGGACTACGAAGGTCACCTGACTCGAGGAAGCACTGCGACTTTTCGCGGAGATACTGAATGGCGCAGACCTTGCCACAGATTGAACTACCCGACTACCCGAACGAGATTCAGGCGGATCCGCGTGAGCTCCCGCTAACACGCGAACAATTGCTGCAGTTGTACTCCGCGATGAGGCTTGCCAGGACTTTTGAAGAGAAGTTGGCCGCGCTGTGTCGACA
>JBASRM010000284.1:0-30758 GCA_049273835.1 Blastocatellia bacterium
GCAACCACCCGCTCGCGATTTATCAACAGCGCGCCCGCAAAATAAGACGCCTTGAAATCATTGAGCACCTGCTCGAACGAATCCACTCGTTCGGGGGCAGAGGTCATTGCGCGCTCTTTCAGGTTGAGCACTTGATAGCCGATCTCGCGCGCGAGAATAAACTTTTTCTGAAGCTCGGTGAGCAGGGGATTCATCAACAACGTCGGCGGATGTCCCCTCCTGGTCACCAGCACAGAGCGAAAATGATCAAGCTTTGGGTGCTCGCTCAACTGTTTGTCGTCGAGACGATAGTCAAATCGCTTCTCAATGAGCGCGCGCAGATCACCGTAGCTGGATGTCGGGTCCGATTTGATTTTGGCTTCGCCAACGAATTCATCGACTGCCCGTTCAATTTCAGGAAAGTAATTGTCGTGCAGCTCCTGATAGGACCTCAGAGCGGAGCGGTAAAGGTGCTCGACACCGATGTTGTAACTTTCCGCTATCCCGATCAGAGCGTTGACAAGTGCGCTGGCTTCAAGCGGTTGGCGGGTCATCAGTTCGACAACCTGCGCGGGCGAGATGCCGAAAAGATGAAAAGGGAAATTGTGCAGGGCCGGTGATCCGAGAAAATCCGAGAGCGGGCTGAGCTCCTCGTCCAGTCTGATGGAAACCAGATCGTCATATTGGCGTCCCAACGCTTCGGCCATCCTGGCGATCTTCTCGGCTTTGGGATATTTCTTACCGTGTTCGATCTCCGTAAGGTAAGAAGTCGACAACCTTGTGAGCGTGCCAAGATCGGTGAGTGACAGCCCGGCCTGCTCTCGGAATTGCCTCAGCTTCATGCCGAATATGACTTTGTGATTGAGACCCATAAGCCCGTGCCAACACCTACGCGCTATGCGGCCGGCTCCAAGCGCCGCTCATTCTGTATTACCACGGTCGGATTGGCATTCGGCTCTGGGACGGGAAGGTCATGTTCCTGCAAAACAACTACGTGTTCTTCCATTCCCCACTTAGCCTTGTAAAGACAGTCTTCAACGGAATGGCCGATCCCGGTGAATCCTTCAAGATCGGGCGAATAGAAACCAAAGAAAACAGGATCCGCCGTAGCCTCGATGACTAGCGAATACTTCAAGTCAATCATGGTGTTTCAGTCCCTTTCTTTAACCCAGCGGCCTTAGCATGACACGAGGATCAACTTATCGTGACCCGGCTTACCGTAATAACGAATTGAACCTTTCTCGTTGACGAGCCGAAACCCGTTCCCTTTCAAACAAACGAATTAACTCGTTGAATCTCATTACTGTAAGCGAGAGCCATCCCAACTCCTGCCTGAGGTCCTGAGATCGGTTCTCGGTCAACGAAAGGCTAGCTCTACTTAAGTTTCAAACTAACGGCTGCCATTGGAAAAGTCAACGCAGGTGTTTTCTGAAGCAGCAAACAGCGACCGGCTCCCTATCCTGCTTTTGTTCTTTTGGCCGGGGCCTGCTTGTCGGAGATCAACGCGAGGAACGCCCGGGCTGCTTGGGATTGGTACCGGCCCCTGTTGTAAATCAATCCAAGCTTCCGCTGGAAACGCGCATCGCGAATTGTCATCGCCCTCAAGCTGCCCTCTGCGATTTCCTTTTCGATGCACAATTGCGGCACGATCGATATTCCCATCCCGATCGACACGAATCGCTTTATCGTCTCGATGGATGCGAGCTCCATTGTGACTTTCATCTTCGCGCCCCCGTCCCTAAAGTGCTTGACCAACCGCTCGCGGGTGGTCGTCCCGATCTTGTGTAGTATGAATGGCTCGTCTGCAAGGTCGCTCATCTTTACCGACCGACGAGAAGCCAACGGGTGAGCCGGACCAACGATCAGGGCCATATCATCCTGATGAATTGTCAGGGCTTCCAGCCGGGGGTTCTTGATTGGCAACGTCACGATGCCGAAATCGAGCGTTCCGTCAATCACCCTCTCGGTTATAGAACGTGTGATCGCTCTGTGTATGTCGACCTGAACCTGCGGGTAAGCTTGCTTAAAAGCCGCAAGTACTTCAGGCAGCAGGTATAGGCATGTGGTTTCATTGGCGCCCAAACGCAAAGTGCCGCGACCGAGCCCACGCAGTTCTCCAACAGCAAGGACAGCTTCCGCTCGGAGGCTGAGTAAGCGCTTGGAGTAGTCAAAAAGCAATTCGCCGGCGGCGGTGAGACGAATACTCTTACCCATGCGGTCGAACAACTGCTCACCGAGTTCGCCTTCGAGCAGTTTTATCGCCGAGCTGATGGCCGGTTGGGTGCGGCCCATCTTGTGGCCGGCGCGGGAGAATCCCTTCTCTTCAGCAACCGCGCAAAAGACCTCCAGCTGCCATAACTCCATAATTCAGATACCTTTCGCCGATAAACAGACTTTATAGCTATCATAAAAAGAATAGATTTTACAAATCCTAACCGTTGGAGTAAAAGATAGGGTGTCACGGCGGTCAGCCTACCAATTTTGGGTTGCAGGTTTTGGATTGGATAGCCCCCGCAATCTAAAACCGAAACCGGTACCCCGAAATTGGTAAGCTGGCCGCCGCGCATTTTTTGCCAATCAAACACAACCAAACAAAAAAGTTTGATCAGGAATGGAGGAAAATATGAGCTCAGACGCTGCACTGAAATTCGCGGCCGAGCAGGGGGTAGAATTTGTAGATGTCAGATTCACGGACCTTCTCGGCCAGTGGCACCACCTCACAATTCCAATTGAAGAGTTCGGCACGGACGCATTCGAGAACGGAATTGGGTTTGACGCATCGAGCCTGCGTGGCTGGGCTGCGATAAACGAGTCGGACATGCTGTTGATCCCGGACGCATCTCGCTACTGGGTTGATCCGTTTATGACGCCGCCCACACTCTGTTTGATCTCGAGCGTCTTCGATCCGATAACGAAGGACGGTTACTGGTTGGACCCGCGCGCAGTTGCGCAAAGGGCTCAGAGCTATCTGAAGTTCACCGGCCTGGGCGATGTAGTTTACTTTGGGCCCGAAGCCGAGTTCTTCATATTCGACAAAGTGTCGTTCCACAACGAGGGTCATACGTCGGGTTACTCGGTTGACTCGATGGAAGGCCCGTGGAATACGTCATCCGAACGCGGGGGCTCGAACGGGCACGGCTATCACATCAGACCAAAGGAAGGTTATGTGCCGCTGCCGCCGCTCGATTCGATATCGAATCTGCGATCTGAGATAGCCATGCTGCTGAGACAAGCCGGGATCTCGGTTGAATGCCATCACCACGAAGTTGCGACCGGCGGTCAGTGCGAAATCGACTTCCGTTACAACAGCTTACTGACGACTGCCGATAATCTGATGGTCTTCAAATACACCGTCAAAAATGCCGCGCTTGGGGCTGGCAAGGCGGCGACGTTCATGCCGAAGCCAATCTATGGCGATAACGGCAACGGAATGCATTGCCATCAGTCGATCTGGAAAAACGGCGTTCCTCTTTTTGCGGGCGACGGCTATGCGGGTCTTTCGGAAATGGCGCTTCATTACATCGGCGGATTGCTCAAGCACGCTCGTGCGATTGCAGCCTTCGCCGCGCCGACAACCAACAGCTATAAGCGGCTGGTGCCGGGATTCGAAGCGCCGGTCAATCTGGCTTACTCCAGCCGCAACCGCTCAGCCGCGGTTCGCATCCCCATGTATTCGCAGAGTCCGAAGGCGAAGCGGCTCGAGTTTCGGCCGCCCGATCCATCGTGCAACGCATATCTGGCCTTTTCGGCTATGCTGATGGCAGGGCTTGACGGGATTCAGAATCGAATCGATCCGGGTCCGCCGCTCGACAAAGACATCTATGATCTGACTCCGGAAGAGCTGAGCGACGTTCCCTCGATGCCGGGCTCGCTGGACGAGAGCTTGCGCGCGCTCGAGAGCGACTACGAGTTCTTGCTTGCTAACGATGTGTTCAGCGAAGGCCTGGTCGAGCGCTGGATTGATTACAAACGCGGACACGAGATCAACCCGGTTCGGATGCGCCCACACCCGATCGAGTTTTCGATGTACTTCGACGCATGACGATTGAGCAGTTTGCGCACCCGGTTGACGGTACTGAGTTGCCTGGCGGCACTCCAGCGCAAGCGGGGCGGAGCGATCGCCGCTCTGGCCCCGCCTCACGCTGAGAACTTCAGACCGCCGATGCTTTACGCAAGACCGCGCGCCTCGATAGCGCGACCAGCAGGACGCCAATAAGGATGCTGGCGATCAACTCCCACTCCAGATAGATAGCTGTGTCCCGGTTACCGACCAGGTGGATCCTGCCAAACCATTTCTGATCGAACATCCTGAAAATCTCGAACCACGCGCAAAGACTGAACAGTATCGTTGTTACGAGAAAAGCCAGCAGGTCCCGCGGCAGGGTCGAAAAAAGATTTGCCGGGCGCACCGGAGTCATCGTGTTGTCTGGCGTCGCTGTACGCTCTTTCATCGCCAGGTACAACGCGGCTGCTGCGATGAAGACTATGACACCCAGGAAATCGTAGAATAGGTCGTTCGCCGAGTCGAACCACCAATGTATTCGTTCGAATCCGCTGTAGAAAAGCTCATCCCACAGCTCGAGGATTTCATACCAGGCGCAATAGGTGAACGCGATCGAGGTCGCAAGAACCCCCAGCAACGGGCTGGATAGCTTAAGGCCCATTCGACGCGTGCCTGCTCTAAGCAGCCAGAAGGCCGGGATCGCCGAGAAACCCGATCCGGCGAAGTGTGCGAACTCATCATAGTCACGCAGCGGTCCGAAGGGATTTCCATATAGACCGAACTTGTTGCCCAGCACGTCCACCGCGACCGCCGCGGCTAGGGAAAACACAATGAACATCGGAGCAATGATGTTCTGTCTAAACCTGAAATAGCAGTAGAAGAACAGGAGCAGGACACACGTGTAAACAGTATTCACCGGCCACTCTCGATAAGGAAGCGCGATCAACAGCATCGATTTGGCCGCGAAACTAACGACGCAGAACAAGTAGAATTCGAGCTGTCTATAGATTGATTTGGGGTTTGTCGATGCGACACTTTCCATTCAAACGCTCCAGTATGGGCTAGGCTCTTGAAGTGCTGAGAGCATACCAAAACGATGTTGAACGCGCAGCGCCTTAGAGTGCGTCTCAGCGACTCTGGTTGCTTCGCTCTGTGGACAGAGTAGCTCCGTGAGGCTATCTTCCTAACTTCTACGATCCAGTATGTCCGAACAAGTTCAGGTGGCGCCGGAAGGAACTTCCCAAGACACATCCTCGCGCAATCAGCATCTGGCCGCTGAACTGCGCCGCTTCGGGACCTTTGATGAACTTCTCCGCTCGAGCTTCTACCGCGAGCACAGGGACGAGCTCACCGGGTTGCTTGACGCGCCGCGCGTGCATCGCGCCGGCGAGGTGACGCCTCGATTGCGTTCTTTCCTTCGAGTGGTTGAGTGGAACATCGAACGCGGGTTGCGGCTGGACGGAATAGTCGAAGTCTTGAACGCGCATCCAGTGCTTCGCTTCGCCGATCTGATGTTGATCAACGAAGTAGACGATGGAATGCTTCGTTCGGGAAATCTTAACGTGGCGCGGGAACTTGGCCGCGCGCTCTCGGCACACGCAGTATTCGGCGCTGAATACCTGGAGCTCACCAAGGGCGCCGGTGACGAACTCCGGCTTGCCGGCGAGAACACCAGATCTCTGCATGGAAACGCGATTCTAACCAGGCATGTTTTCTCTAGTCCGCATATCATTCGGCTCCCTCGATGCGAGAACAATTTTGAGAGCAAGGAGCGGCGAATTGGAGGGCGGATCGCAATCCTGATTGCTCTCGAAGTTGGTGAGGCAAGTTTTGTGGTCGGTAACACTCATTTCGACGTGGCCGGTACGCCAAATTGCCGATCAAGGCAGATGCGTGCGATGCTCCAATCGATAGATAACCGGCTGGGAGGCCAAAAAACCCGGGCCGCTTTGGTGGGCGGAGACTTGAACACACACACTTTCGCGCGAGGGACGAAGTTTCGAGCAATGATGAACACGGCGCTGATTCTCAACAGCCACCCGGACACGCTCCGTAGAAGGCTGATGCATCCAGAAGTCAAAGAGCCGGCCATTGCGGAGTTGGCGCGTTTTGGCTACGCGACTGAATGTTTTAACGATCGAAGCGCCACCAGCCGGACTATAGTTTCGGATCTCGACGATCCGGCTCGATTGCCGCGGCCAATGAAATGGTGGGTGGCGCGGCGCGTTGGCCCTGAAGGTCTGCTGCTCGAGTTTCGGCTGGACTGGATGGCGGCTCGTGGGCTCTCAGCGCTCAAGGCGGGCGAGATCATCGACGAGACGACAGGAATCGCGAGCGTGGACGCTCAGACATTTCCCGGGCTAAGGCATTCCGGGGCGTCGATTTCGGATCATGATCCAATTGTAGTTGACATTGCACTGCGTCCTTCTTCTTGAGATTGCTTAGCACGTGCCGGGGACGCGCATTCATTCGGTGAGCTGTTGCAATCGACCGGACAGGATAACTTCGCAACCACGTACGATCCTTCATTCAAACTGACTGAACGGGCGACTGAATCTGACCGACCAGCGTTTCGCTGACCCGCGCTGAACGACCCGGAGAAAACCCTTAAGTTCACCCTTAACTGCTAATTATAGGGGGAAAGACTCTTAGGTTTTTCCTGGCATCGGTCTTGTATGCTACCGAGCGCAACACTGAAGTCGTTCAGCGGCGAAAGCCACGCAAGCCCCAGAATTAACGTTGAATGAGGAGAAAGACGCGATATGAAACATCCAGGAATGTGTCACGGAGTTATCTGGGAGAGCCTTTCTTAAGGACGGAACCAACGGTTGTTCTTTAGGTTGTTCTTTAGTTGATATCAAACCGGCGCGCGAATTGGCAATCGCGTTCCGCGACGCCCTCACTCACCGAATCAAGCGCAGATCGAGCAGCGATCCAAGATCCCCCGCGGCGAAGCAGGCCGAAGGGGTAGCTAAACCATGGCGCCACGAGAAGCATTCAGCGATCTTCGGAAATACCGCCCAAATGGGATTGTTCTGCTCTTGTGCTTATGCTCGATTGCCGGGGTGCTTCTGTTGATCTCGATTGCGGGAGTAGCAGCGGCCGGCGTTCGATCGATGCTGATCTGGACCGGGTTAGCATTGATAATCGGATTGACCTCGGCTCGATACCCGATACATTTTCCTGGTACGTCTAACGCAGTCTCTGTCTCGGAAGCGCTGCTGTTTTTGGGTGTAATACTTCTCGGTCCATATCACGGAACGTTGCTCGCGGTGGTTGAGGTCCTGGTCGCCGGGTGGCGATTGAAGATCACCAAGCCGAGCCTGCATCTATTTAATGTCTCCAACAACATCATTTCGTTCTACATAGCCGGCGCGGCCTACCATGCGCTGTCAGACTATTTCGTAACTCACGAGCTGGCTAGCGGGGTAGGGCAGAAGTTGCTTGCGTTTGCGCTGCCGTTGATCGCACTCTCAGTCGTTCACTACATTCTGCATGTTGGGCTTTTCACTGTGATGTCGCTGTCCCGAAATGTTGGCAGCGCAAGCGCGGTGCTTGAAACCCTCCCGTGGGCGCCGGCCACCTACTTTGCGTGCGCAACCACGGCCGGTATCGTGAATTACGCGTTTGTAAACAAGGGACTTGTAATAACCGCGGTCGTAATGGTGTTGGTGCTACCGGTCCCAGTCATCATCTATTACACGTTCAAGACCTACCACGATAAGCTGGGCGAACAGGACACCCACTATCAAAAGCTGACCAGCATCTACGATTCGATTTTGGAAATGCTTGCGATGGCGATCGACGCTAAGGACGACGTCACTCACGATCATATCCAGCGTGTGAAGCTGTTTGCGCGAAGGATGGGCGAGGCTGTAGGCCTTTCAACCCTGGAAATCGAAGCGTTAAAGGCCGGCGCTCTTCTTCATGACATCGGCAAGATCGGAGTACCGGCCTACATTCTCAACAAACCGGGGAAGCTTACCGAGCACGAGTTCGAGCAGATGAAAATGCACACCATCATTGGTGCGGACATGCTATCGAACGTGGACTTTCGGTATCCGGTGGTCCCTATTGTTCGTCATCACCACGAGCGATGGGACGGACGCGGCTATCCGGATGGTCTAAGAGCGGAGGCGATCCCAATCACCGCGCGTATTCTCACGCTGGTTGACAACTACGATGCTCTTCGCTCAGACCGGCCGTACAAGACCGGTATGACGCGGGAAGAGGCGCTCGCTTACATAAAACAGAACGCGGGCACTTTCTTCGATCCGAAACTAGTGGAAATATTCCTCGCGATGGTTGATCAACTCGAAGTGGAAGCTGTTAACTTCAAACCTCCTCCCACCAATAAACGATCAAAGTCGGATGGCGTTGCCATGGCGAAAGCCAGTCCAGCTGCGGGGTTTGACACCGCGCCGCCAGTTGACCGGGCGGCGGCCGCGCTCAATTCGATTGCTGAGACAAATCAACGAGTGACGGCGCTGTATGAGATGTCACGAACGCTGTCGAGCATCCTCTCGCTCGAAGACACGGTCGCGATATTAACGAATCGATTATCGAAGCTCGTTCCTTTCACCACCTGTGCGATCGCGCTTTTTGACGCGTCGCACTCAGAATTCGAGATTGTTCATGCGACCGGCCTTCATGCCGACGGACTTCTGAAGCGGCGAATGCCGGCGGAAGCAGGAATAACAGGATGGGTAATCACCAACCAGCGCCCGATGTACAACACCAACCCCGTGCTCGATCTGGGATTCCTGGGGACTGCCGCCGCGGCTTCCTATAAAGGTGTGGTCGTTTTCCCGTTGATGAAAAACAAGGAACCGCTGGGCGCCATCGCGCTCTACTCCACAGAGATCGCAGCTTACGGAAGCGAGCACATCCAACTGATGGAATCAATATCGCAACCGGCATCCGACGCGGTTTACAATGCGCTCACGTTCGAACAAGCGCAGCGAGGCGCGTTCACCGACGCGGGTACCGGTCTCGCCAACATGCTGGCGCTTAAGACTCAATACGAACGCGAGCGGGCACGAAATGATCGCCTGGGAACATCGCTTTCGGTGGTGGTCGTTGATCTCAATGACGTGGCTGAACAAACCGGAGATTCGGAAAGCCGGCTGGCGTTCCTCGGCAGGCTGGTGCGACAGCAAGTACGTGAGACCGACCTTGTCGCACGTCATTCGATTCACTCGTTGATTGCGCTGCTTCCCGAAAGCGGACAGAACGACACCACCCGGGCTCGCGCTCGTGTCCGTGAAGCCGCTCAACAAGCCAGTTTATCAATCGTTCTCGGATCTGCTACCAGTCCTGATGATGGCGAGACTCTAGAAGAGTTACTTAGCGCAGCGCAGATGGACTGCTCCGCCAGCGGCGATAGCATCGGCATAACGCCTACTACTCTGAATGATGTCGTTGTTGTGAGCACGCATTAACCCACTAGTTAGAATCTGGACGAAACCGAAGCGGTCCCCCCTGAAACTGTCCGACCGATCCAAGACCCCGGGGTCAAAGCCCCTGTTGAAGTCTCAATGCTCGCGTCGCTGATGCTCGAGCGCTGTTAAGAGCAGGCAACGCGATTTGTGGTCAGCGGCCGTGTAGTCGTAGTATGAACCTTGTGTTGTCAAGCATGGTCGATATTCATAGCCACATCCTGCCCCAAGTGGATGACGGCTCGCACAGCCTCGATGAATCGGTCGAGATGTGCCAAACCTCTGCCGCCGATGGCGTGACTGTGATGGTGGCTACACCGCACGCTCACGACGGGCTACATCGGACGCACGACCCCGAGCTTCTCCGGCAAAAAGTTGATGAACTCAACAGTCAACTGAACGGCAAGCCGACTATTGTCCTTGGCTGTGAGCTTAGATTCACCCACGAGCTGATAAAGCAGATCTGTGAAACGCGTTCAGCGCCAACCATCGCCGGAGGGCCTTACGCACTCATTGAGTTTCCGCACGCAGTTGTTCCCGCCGGGAGCCAGCACCCGCTCTTCGAGCTGATAAGCAATCAGATCACTCCGATCATTGCGCATCCTGAACGCAACATGATGCTCATGCATGAGCCTGAGCGCTTTTATGAACTGGTTTCGATCGGAGTCCTCGGCCAAATGGACACTGGCTCGATCCTGGGGCAGTTTGGAAAGAAAGTGCAACAGGCTTCGCGGATCATGCTCGAGAACGGGTTGATACACTTTATCGCCAGCGACTGCCACAACACGCGCAATCGGCTGCCCGGGATGTCGGCCGGTGTGGCTTCGACCGCGGAGATTGTTGGTGAAGGGTACGCTCGCGCCATAGCCGAAGACAATCCAGCAGCGGTTGTTGAGGGTAGACCGATTCCAACCCGCCCAACCGCGATGGTCCCCCAGAAGAAAAAGAGATGGTTCTTCGGATGAGGATAACGGCATGGCGCTGAATTGAGCGCTTCTTATCAACTCCCCATGCTTGCCGTCGTCACTGATTTGTAAATTCGATCAACCGTTTTAGCTTGTTGAGTGCTCTTCCGCTATCGATCGATTCGCGCGCGAGTGCCACACCTCCTGTAAGGTCTCCCACTCTGCTCCCGGCGACAAAAGCTGCGGCCGCATTGAGCAAAACTATGTCTCGTTTGGGTCCGGGCTTTCCTCCCAACACTTCGAGGACGATCTGGCTGTTCTGGCGGGCATCACCGCCCTGGATTTCAGCCAGGCTTGCTCGCTTTAACCCGACATCCTCAGGGGCGATCACGTATGTGGAAACCTCACCGTTTCTTAGTTCGGTTATCTTGCTCTCTCCGGTTATTGTTATCTCGTCGAGCCCATCGCTACCGTGCACCACGAGGGCCCGTGTGCTGCCGAGTTCGCTCAGCACTTGCGCGAGTAATTCAGTCAGGTGAGGCGCATAAACTCCAACGACCTGCGTGTTCGCGCCTGCGGGGTTGGTCAGAGGACCGAGCATGTTGAAGATTGTTCGAATGCCGAGCTGTCTGCGGACGAGCGCGACGTACTTCATCGCGTCATGAAGAAGAGGGGCATGCAGAAACCCGATGCCAATTTCATCAATGCAACGGGCTATTCGGTTTGTTTGAAGCTCAATTGTTACGCCAAGCGCTTCAACCACGTCCGCGCTTCCGCACTGAGACGAGACCGACCGGTTACCGTGCTTCGCAACTCGAACGCCGCCACCGGCGACGACGAACGCGGTAGCAGTCGAGACATTGAAGGTTCCGCTAACGTCACCACCTGTGCCGCAGGTATCGATTAGCGCCTCGCGTTCAGTGCCGCCGATGCTCAGAGTCGTTTGCGGACGTACGGGAGCGGCTTTGCGACGCATCACCCTTGCAAAGCCAGTCAACTCAGCGACGGTTTCGCCCTTGATTCTTAGTCCAGTGAGGAGTGCCGCGATCTGCGCGTCGGTGCACTGGCCAGTCATAATCTGCTCGACTACCAACTCGGCTTCGTCGTAGGTGAGATCGATGCGGTCAACAATCTTCTTAATTGCTTCGGTTATAGTCATTCGGCTCAACCCTAACACGGGAGCGCAGCCGGTGTTAACCCACGGCAATCAGTGCCGGGCCGCATCAATTTGGAATGTGGAGATCCAGTGCCGGAGATTGTTGGGTTGATTGCGAGTTCGCCGCGAGACGATAAGCGGCGGCCCCTGGCAGCCGCTTGCTGACCTCACTTCGGAGCCTTTACAAACTGCGCTATCTCGCCGGCGCTGAGGGGACCTCTAACGTAGACGGGTCGGGACGCTTCATTGTAGGCGGCTTCGAACAATTCATCGCACAAGATCTCGATGTCGCGTTGGAATCCGGTGTCAGTTGAGCGGAAGCCGTCCGGTGCCAGAGGTTCAGCGATTGGAAGCCTCACCAGCAAGTCGTAGGTCTTCATCCAGGAGCGGCAATAGGCGGTTAGCGCTTCGGCCTCTTCGCCTTTGTTTCCGTAGCGCCTGACGTAGTAAGCAAAGTTGTCCAGCACCGACCTGTCGCAGACCAGCACGTCCGCGCGCGGGTACTTCTCTATTTCAAGTTGCACCTGTCGCGCGATGATCCATTGATAAGCCTCGCGAGTTGCTTGCTCGTTTAACGGTAAGGGGCATTCCCGAGCGATCTCAGTGAGCAACTCGACCGTTCGGCCGTTTCGCTTGAGCACCCCGGCAAGCTCGTACGCGATGGTTGTTTTGTTGACTCCGTGCGTCCCAACCAAGGCGACTTTGAACAATCTGACTCCTCCTGGTCCTGTGCGGTCGTCGCGACTCACGTTGTTGGTCCGGCATTAACAGCCGGGATCCCGTTGCTTGAATTATCTCAGAGCGATTCTCGGGTCGCGGGCGCGCGGCAGTTCGTACCAAACGCCGTCGCATTGATCTAACTCTTCCTGGTCGAGTGCGAGTTCCAAACCGCGGAGCGTGTCGTGAAGCTGGTCGGCGCTTGTTGCTCCGACTATCGCTGAAGTCACTACGGCGTTCTTTAGCACCCACGACAGCGCGACATGGGTAAGCGATTTTCCTCGCTCCGCGAAGAATGCTCGCAGCCGCTCGACCTCCGTAAAACACGCATCGTTCCAATAGCGGTCCGTGTAAAGCTTGCCGGCTACGGCGAAGCGGGTGTTCTCGGCGGGTGGGGCATTGGCGCGGTGTTTCCCGGTCAGAAAGCCCCCGGCCAACGGGTTGTAGACGATCACGCCAACGCCCAGGTCTTGGCAGAGAGGGAATAGCTCGTGTTCGATCTCACGAAACAAAATGTTGTACCGAGGCTGAACCGAGTCGAATCTGGCGAGCCCCAGCCGGTCGCTTGTCCACAGTGCCTTCGCGAGATTCCACGCTTGAAAGTTCGAGCATCCGATATAGCGCGCCTTCCCGCTTTGGACGATCCAGTCCAGAGCTTTCAGTGTTTCTTCAATCGGCGTGTCCGGATCGGGGGAGTGTACTTGATACAAATCGACGTAGTCGGTTCCAAGCCTGCGCAAACTCGCTTCGATGGCGGCGAGCACGTGCTTGCGTGATAGACCGGCGTCATTTGGCCCTGCTCCCATTTGCATTCTGCATTTGGTGGCGAGCACAAATTTGTCTCGCTTTCCTCGCAGCCATCGCCCGACGATCTCCTCGGTCCTGCCGGCGCTTTCCAATGAGACGGGGACCGGATAAACGTCAGCGGTGTCGATGAATGTGACACCGCTGTCGGCGGCCGCGTCCATTATCTTGAACGAGGTCTGCTCGTCACATTGATAACCGAAGGTCATGGTTCCAAGACAAACCTCGGTGACCTTGAGTCCAGTGTGTCCCAGGCGCTTTACCTTCACTCTGAACCCTCCTTTGAGCAAGAGAGTATCACCGGCGTGCGGCGTATGCGAGGTACCGGCAAGGTCGAGCCGATGTTACTTCATCTTGTGAAAGGTTCGAGCCGCTGGTTATACTTTTCCCTCATTGTCGGAACCAGCAAGCTTTGGAGAGGGGCGCGTCCGGTATGTCGGTCTCCCGGGATTAACTGCAAGCTTTCGCCTGAAGTGGCTTCTATCCATGTCGAGCGACGTCGATCGGCCTGGGTGACCGGGATCAAAACTTTATCCAGATTCGATTGAAGAACATCAATCAATTGCTCGGACACGGCCGAGAGCGGCGCCCCGGATGGTAGATCAAGAGGAGTTAGAAGAGGTATGAGGAAGGCAGTTGCATATTCACTGACGTTGGTTTTCGGGTTTTCACTGGTGTTTTTGCCCGTCATATCTGAGCGCCTGGTCGTTCACGCACAAGAAAGCGCTCCCGAACTGCGCCGGGTTCATCCGACGGTAGTAACGGCCGGAACTAGGACCTTCACAATGCGGTTGGATGGCCGTCGCTTCGCAAGCGGCGCTAACATTCTGTTCGATGGAGTCGCACTGGCTTCACCTCGGATCAGCCGCAAAGGCAAGGTGCTTTTGGCCGAGGTGAACGCTTCATTGATAGCCTCGCCTGGGACTCATACCATCCAAGCAGTAAATCCTGACGGCGCGGCCAGTCCTGTGGCAACGTTCACGGTCAAAGCCCAGGATCCCGACTTGCAAATTCGGCTCGACGGCAGTGCAGTGCAAGAGGACTCAGGGCTCACCTTTCTTCCTACCGTTGTGACCGACTCATTCGCCAAGGGGTCGGGGATTCTGGTTTGGGGCAGGGGTACGACGGTGACCGAGGATAGGGCAGGTGTGGTGATAGAGATCCCCGACGACTTTGTGAACGATCCCGCATCCATACCTATAACGCTGATCGATAAAGATGGAAACATTTCCAACACAGAGCTTTTCTTCGTCGTTCCGCAACCTGGAGAGATAAACGAAGTGGAGCCTTCAGAGCTGGAAGTCGGAACTGACGATGTTCTGGTGACAGTCACGGGGGTTTTCAAGCCAGGCGCGACGATATTTGTAAACGATGTGGAACTGCCTACTACCCTGGGCAAGAACGAGCGGCTTCAAGCGACAATACCTGGAAGTTTCAGGAGCCAACCGACCCGGTTAGTGCTGCGAGTGGAGCAAGACGGAATTCAGACCCAGGATACAATCATCCCGGTGACTCCCACTGACGGCCCGTTCATTTTTACGATCGCCCCGGTTCTGATTCGCGAAGGAGAACACAAACCTTCCATCGAAGTCATAGGCGCGAATTTTGACCGGAAGGTTACGGCGATGGTGGACGGAAAAGAGGCGTTCATTCGGGGATTCACCCGTAGCCGCATCACGGTGGCAATCGACCCGGACACGCCGGTTGGCACGCACACGGTACAGGTAATCGATAAGGACGGGAACGCGACGGCTACAGCTACATTCCAAGTGGTGCCCGACCTAACCGTGGAGACTTTCGTCGGCACAGGACGCGGTGGTTTTGATCTGGGCTGTGTCGGCGCTTCTGAGGCAACGTTTCTTCGCCCGCGCCGAATGACCTTTGGCCCGGACGGCTTGCTGTACATAACCGATCAGCAGAACCACGCAATCCGGACGGTCGACGTCAATACTGGTCAAACATGCACGCTGGCAGGCACCGGCCAGGAAGGGTACAACGATTCCGGGAACGCTCTTGGAAGTCCGCCGACTTTTTCATTCCCTAACGGAGTCGCAGTCGATAGCACCGGTACAGTATACGTCACTGAGAATGGCAATAGCGTTGTCAGAAGAATACAGAGGACCGGCAGCACTCTAACTGTTAGCACGTTTGCCGGGCTGTTTAACGAGCTAACTGACAAAAGCCGGCAAGACCGTTTCAACAGCACGCGGCAGGGGCTTGCAAGCTATCGTGATTCGGGTTTGTTGGATTCAGCCTTCCGTTTACCGGACGACATTCTGGTTGCACCCGACGGAACGATCTATATCGCCGATGCGGGTAATCACGCGATACGGCGGATCAAACAGATCGGCGGGCAAGCGGTAGTTGAGACCGTCGCGGGCAACGGAGTACCCGGATTTGCGGATGGATCCGCCGACAACGCGCGTTTCAACACTCCTACAGCTCTTGCGCTTTCGAACGACGGCGGCTTGCTGTTTGTGGCCGATACTAACAACAACCGCGTGCGTAAAGTCGATCTGGCGACCGGCCGCGTATCCACTTTAGCCGGCGGTGGCTCCGGCGACATCGTCGACGGCCCAGGCGGAGAAGCGAGATTCTTCCGGCCGATCGGGCTTGCGCTGGATTCGGATGGCACTCTTTACGTCGCCGAACTCGGGAACAGTGATATTCGCCGCATTGATAGTGCGGGCAATGTTACAACAGTCGCGGGCGGAGGAGGGTCGAAACTTCGTGATGGTGCGGGCGTATTGGCAAGGTTCAACCAGCCTCGAGGGCTCGCAATAGACTTGCGCACCGGAACCTTGTACATCGCGGACTACGAAAACTTCGTCATCCGAAAGATTGAATTGCGCTGAGTTCGGGATGAGGGAACGAGCTGGGGAACGCCTTTCAATTCCAAGCGTCGAAGGCAGTCCCTGAGCCAGATTAGCTGCGGTGTCGATAGGTGATGCGACCCTTCGTCAGGTCGTAGGGCGACAACTCCACCGTCACCTTGTCCCCAGCCAGAACCTTGATAAAGTTTTTTCTCATCTTGCCTGATAGATGAGCCAGAATCGCGTGACCCTCGCCGACTTGCACCTTGAAGGTGGCGTTTGGCAGCGACTCGATCACGGTTCCCTCTACGGGAATCATATCTTCCTTAGGAATAGCAGCACCTCCTTTCTAGCTTTTTGAGCGGTCTCGCTGTGTTCGCTAAAAAACCATTATTTGCGCTCGCTAAGAATACCTCATCACACGCGTTCAGTCTATTGTGGCGATGCCAAAATTGTGAGTGCCTACTTGTAAGATCGACGGAATGAAATCTACCCAATCAGGCCCCCCGAAGCACCCAAACCAGAAGCCACACCAGTTAATAGACAAACTAGAAGAATAAAGTTGACAATGATTTGCTCATATTTTATGCTTGTTTTATCGCAGATTTGAACTAGGAAGTAGGGGGTGGATGGCGGTCAAGTTCAAAGACTACTACGAAGTGCTTGGGGTCAAGCGAGACGCGACTGACGAGCAGGTTCGTCAGGCTTATCGAAAGCTAGCCCGAAAGCACCACCCGGATGTCAATCCCGGCGATAAAGTAGCCGAAGACAAGTTCAAGGAGATCAACGAAGCCAACGAGGTTTTGTCTGATCCCGAGAAGCGCAAGCGGTACGACCAGCTTGGTCCCAATTGGAAAAACGGCGCCGAGTTCACGCCGCCACCCGGCTGGAGCGGCGTGAACGTACAGTTCGACGACCTGGGGAGTATCTTTAGCGGCGGCGGCTTCAGTGACTTCTTCGAGACGCTTTTTGGAGGTGGCAGGTCATCTGGTCAGACCGAGCAGCGTCGGCGAACCACGCATCGCAAGAGCGGTCGCGGTCAAGATGCCGAAGCGGAGATGGAAATCTCGCTGGAGGACGCTCACCGGGGCGGAAGGCATAGAATCACGCTCCAGGGCACAACGCCTTGCAAGGTCTGCGGGGGAACCGGGACTTCCTCCGGAGTTGTGTGCACAACCTGCAGAGGTGCGGGCCACGTCATCAGCCCAAAGACCATTGACGTGAACATACCTCCGGCGGCACGGGAAGGCTCGGTAATAAAAGTCAGGAGGCACGGGCAGCCCGGTTCAACCCCAGACGAGCCCGGTGACTTGTATATCAAGTTGAAAATAAAGCCTCACCCAATCTTCTCCGTCTCCGGAGACGATCTAACTGCTGAAACTCCAATCTCCCCTTGGGAAGCCGTATTGGGGGCGACTATCGAAGTCCCCACGATTGATGGAAAAGCCGAGGTTAAGATTCCCGCCGGTGCGCAGGGCGGGCAACGGTTGAGACTGAGAGGTCAAGGCTTGAACAAGCGTGAAGGCGGGCGGGGAGATCTTTACGTCAGGCTGAAGGTTGTCGTCCCAACGCATCCTTCCGATCAAGAGAAGCAACTCTATCGGGACCTGAGTGAAGCCAGCCGATTCAAACCGAGGGCCGGATGGGAAAAGTGATGTCGGGTGATCGCTGAACGAAGTGATCCTGGTCACAAGGGTTATTCACGCGCCACGTCGGGAGGTATCAGATGGACATTAATCGATTTACCGAAAAAGCACAGGAATCCGTTCGCAGCGCTCAAACGCTGGCTACGCGATACGGGAATCAACAGATCGAAGTTGAACACCTTTTCTATGCGTTGCTCGAGCAACAGAGTGGGCTGGTGCCTTCGATTCTTACCAGAGCTGGAGTGAACGTTGATATTCTGAAACAAGCCGTCGAGCGCGAGATCAACAGAATGCCAAAAGTCACTGGCCCTTCAGGTCCGGTGGATCAGGTTTACATCACCGCTCGGCTCAATAAAGTCTTCGTGAACGCGGAAGACGAAGCCAGGAAGCTTAAGGATGAGTATGTAAGCGTCGAGCATTTGTTATTAGCTATTATTGAAGACGGCGGCGCCGCCTCGCGCGCTCTAAAAACGGCGGGAGCCACTCGCGACCGCATCGAAAAAGCGTTGATGGAGGTGCGTGGACACCAACGAGTTACGTCTCAGAACCCGGAAGCTACCTATGAAGCTCTGGAACGTTACGGCCGCGATCTAACAAAGATGGCGGGAGCCGGAAAACTCGATCCGGTTATCGGCCGCGACGACGAGATTCGACGGGTTATCCAGGTGCTGTCGCGCAGGACTAAGAACAACCCGGTGCTGATCGGCGAACCGGGCGTAGGCAAGACTGCGATCGTCGAAGGACTTGCACAGCGAATCGTAAGGGGCGATGTACCGGAGACCCTGAAGAACAAGCGAATAGTCGCTCTGGACATGGGCGCGCTGGTCGCAGGGGCAAAATACCGTGGAGAGTTCGAGGAGCGGCTCAAGGCGGTCTTGAAGGAGATCCAGGCGTCGGAAGGCGAGATCATTTTGTTTATCGATGAGATGCACACGATCGTCGGCGCGGGAGCCGCCGAAGGCGCAGTCGATGCGTCGAACTTGCTGAAGCCGATGCTTGCTCGAGGCGAGCTCCATTGCATCGGCGCGACCACCCTCGACGAATATCGCAAACATGTCGAGAAAGACGCGGCGCTCGAACGTCGCTTTCAGCCGGTGCTTGTGGATCAACCTACTGTCGAAGACACGATCTCGATACTGCGTGGTTTGAAGGAGCGATATGAAGTGCACCACGGCGTGCGCATCAAAGACTCGGCCTTGGTGTCGGCTGCAGTGTTGTCGCACAGGTACATCTCAGACCGCTTTCTGCCGGACAAAGCAATTGACCTTGTTGACGAGGCGGCAGCAAAGCTCAGGACCGAGATCGACTCGATGCCCGCGGAGCTGGATGAGATTCTGCGACGAGTTATGCAGCTTGAGATCGAGCGCGAGGCCCTAAAGAAAGAAACCGATTCAGCTTCACGTCACCGGCTGGAGAAACTTGAGAAGGAGCTTGCCGATCTCAAGGCCAATGCCGATCAACTAAAGGCTCAGTGGCAGGCCGAGAAGGAAGCGGTTCAGAAGATTCGCGCTATCCGGGAGGAGATCGAACAGACTAAGGTGGCAATTGAGCAAGCACAGCGTGAGTATGATCTCAACCGCGCCGCGGAGCTGCAATACGGTAAGCTGACTCAACTCGACAAGCAACTGCGGGAGTACGAAGAGGGGCTCGATAGGCAGCACAATCGCAGCCGGCTCTTAAAGGAAGAGGTCGATGAAGAGGACATCGCCGAAGTCGTGAGCCGATGGACTCACATTCCCGTCTCGAAGCTGCTCGAAGGAGAGCTTCAGAAGTTGCTATCGCTTGAAGAGCACCTGCACAAGCGAGTCGTGGGGCAGGATGAAGCGGTCAGCGCGGTTGCCGACGCCGTGGTCCGTGCCCGTTCAGGACTGAAGGACCCGAATCGACCGATCGGTTCGTTCATCTTCCTCGGACCAACCGGCGTCGGTAAGACCGAACTGGCACGCGCGCTTGCGGTGTTCTTGTTTGATGACGAGCACGCAATGATCCGCATTGATATGTCGGAGTATCAAGAGAAGCACACGGTTGCGCGCTTGATCGGGGCGCCGCCTGGATACATAGGCTACGAGGAAGGCGGTCAATTGACGGAGGCCGTGCGACGCCGGCCTTATTCAGTTGTGCTGTTCGATGAGATCGAGAAGGCCCATCACGATGTATTCAATGTCTTGCTTCAAATCCTGGACGACGGGCGTCTCACCGACGGGCAAGGTCGAATCGTTAACTTCAAGAACACGATCATAATCATGACCAGCAACATCGGCAGTCACCTTATACTGGAATACCGCGGGCAGCTTAGCGGCGATCAATACGAACAAATGAAGGAAAGCGTGCTCGATGCTTTGCGGCATCACTTCCGGCCCGAGTTTCTGAATCGCGTGGACGAGATCATCGTATTCCACTCGCTGACCGAAGAGGACTTGAAGAAGATCGTCGATATTCAACTCGACCGGTTGCGAACACGGCTGGCGGAGCGCCGGATAACCCTTGAGCTCTCGGATGAGGCAAAGACGCATCTTGCGAAGACCGGCTACGATCCTGTGTACGGAGCGCGCCCGTTAAAGCGCGCGATACAGCGCGAAATAGAGACACCGCTGTCCCGGTTGATTCTCAAGGGGGACGTGAAAGACAACTCGGTGCTCCGGGCGGAAGTGTCGGGCGGCGCAATAACGTTTTCAATAGGTCCGCTCGCGGCGGAAGTGGAAGCGTCCCATTGACGACTCGTTGTGCGTCGACGGGTCCTTGCGACGTTCCATCTGGAAGCCAGTAGCGAGTACTCGACGGGACACTTCATTGTGATATCATGCGATTGATTGATCGAGGTCGAATCGAATGAGCGATATGTTTGTGATGCGCCGCGCGAACGGAGACCTCTTTACTGAAGAGATAAACGGGAAACCGAGGGTATTGGTTTGGTCAAGCGAGGAGGCGCTGGCGCGTTCTAAGGAGCGCAACCCGGAGCTGATGACTTTCCTGCCGGCGCGGTTGACACGCTCATTGATCCACGGAACCGGCAGCGGACTCGCGGTTGAGGAGCCGGCGCTCTTTCTCCTCGACGAGGACGACCCTCAAGCCGACCTCGATGATGGTAGGCCGATCTCGCTGGAAGAAATCTTCCCAACGGGTGAACGAACCCTGCAGCCTGCTTAGCTGTTGCTTTAGAATGTCCGGACGCGAGTGAGTGGCACCACAGTTCAACCTCTCGAGGCACAAGGAGGAACGGCATGATCTCGCCCGATGAAATACGCCAGTTACAGCACTACCCATCTGGACCGGATTCATTCATTCTGAGCCTTTATTTGAACGTTGATCAATCGAACGCCGCTAACTTAAATCGCGGATTTGAAACAAGGGTTGAAAGCCTGTTTAGGCAGGAGGCGGAAAACCAGCACTCGAATGGTTTGAGCAAACAGAATTTTGACACCGAGTGCCGAACGGTTCGGGAGTTTTTGAGTGACTATGTTCCCAAGGGAAAGGCTTTGGTTGTTTTCAGCGATTCGCTTCGGAACTTCTGGTGGCATCGCGACCTTCAAGTCGAACTGCCGACCGGTCTGCGATGGTCGCCCAAGCCGTGGGTAAGGCCGCTGCTTGAGGTGATTGAAGATCAGGATCGCTTCGGGGTCGTTCTGATTGATAAGCAGCGAGCGCGCATACTGACCGTCGATGCCGGCGGCATGGAACAGCAAGCCGAAATCCTGTCTGACGTGCCTAACAGACACGCAACGACCGGCACCGATCACATATGGTCACAGGCTCAAATGGATCGTGATCATACAAAGCATGTCCTGTGGCATGCCAAAAGGGTTGCGGATGAACTGAGTTCTGTAATCGATCGGCTGAAGTTGACCAGGTTCGTTATCGGGGGTCCCGTCGAAGCAACATCTGTTTTTTCCAGCGAACTGCCGAAGCGACTTCAGCAAATGATTATCGGCACCATATCTGCGCCGGTGGATTCCGACGATGATCGGCTGCTGACTGAGTTGAGGGCGGTACAATCAAAGGCGGAACACGAGGATGAGTCCAGGGTTGTCGACGCCTTGATCACCGCCGCCATGAAAGGCGACCGCGCGGTGCTCGGTGTGGCGGATACGTTGGGGGCTGTCCATCAGCGGAGGGTCTACCGTCTGGTGGTCGCGCATGATTTCCGAATCGAGGGTAAGGAATGCGTGAGCTGCCATGTGCTGCTTTCGGATGATCGTGAGAAGTGTTTGTTCTGCGGAGGGCAGCTCGAGCCGGCGCCGGACTTGATCAACCGCGCTTCGCATCGGGTGCTTGATATGGGCGGTAAGGTTCAACTAGTTTCCGGGGACGCAGCAGCGAGGCTGACCGAAGCCGGCATCGGAGCGGTGTTGAGATTCTAAGTGTCGGTGGGCGTGGTGAGTTGCTTATTTCTCATCCGGGCGATGCCTACGGCCCACGGACGAGGGACTGAAAGACTTTATGTTAATACCGACAGTCGTTGAGACAACGGGAAGAGGCGAGCGCCACTACGACATCTATTCGAGGTTGCTGAAAGAACACATCATCTTTCTTGGCACCGATATCGATGAGGCGGTTGCAAACGTCGTCGTGGCGGAATTGCTTTATCTGGAATCCGAAGATCCCGACCGGGAGATTTCAATCTATATCAACAGCCCCGGGGGGTCGATTACCGCGGGGCTCGCCGTGTACGACACCATGTGTTTCATCAAGCCGGACATAATCACGATTTGCATGGGACAGGCGGCTTCGATGGCGGCAATCTTGCTGGCGGCTGGAACAAAGGGAAAGCGATATTCGCTTCCAAACTCTAGGATAGTGATTCATCAGCCCTCGGTGGAGGGAATAGCTGGTCAAGCGACGGACGTTAAGATTTATGCGGAGGAACTGCTTCGAACTCGAAACACCCTGTCGCAAATTCTGGCCGACTTAACCGGACAGTCTTTCGAGAAGACGGATCGCGATGTCGAGCGAGACTTTATTCTAAGCCCGTTGCAAGCCGTCCAGTACGGGCTAATCGACAGCGTTTTGACGTCGCGGGATGTCTCATCGGCGAGTGAGCTTGTTGAAACGGCCGGTTTGAGGGTGAAGTAGCGAAAGCGCGCTGGTCTTCGGGCCGCGACCGGCCAGCGACAATGGAGCGAGGCTATGATGTCAAGAAGCAAAAGGGTCTCAATCGAAAGATTAAGCAGCGAATACCGGCGTCCAAGCGGTCCGCTGTGGCAACCCGCGGTTGATATTTACCGGTGCCCGGAAGGATGGAAGATCAAGTTTGATCTGGCCGGAGTCAAGGCGGATGAAGTTCAAGTCCTGATCGCGGACGACAAGCTGATAGTTCGCGGAGTGCGACGCGACACGGTGATTACCCAGGGTTGGAGCTATCACCAGCTCGAAATAACATACAGCCGGTTCGAGAGAATCTTGAAAATCCCCGGCGATCTGTCGCGGGCCGAAATCCGATGTGAGAGCACAGAAGGCTGGTTCATATTGCATTTGAATTGTGGTTGAGATGAAACGGTGCTTCTGGGTTGCGAGCGTTGACTGATTACTGCGCGCTGTCACCTGATCGCTGATTTCAAGGGTACAAGTTAATGACAGAAAACAAAATCCTAGAGTTGCCAATACTACCGCTGCGAAATATTGTAATCTTCCCGTCGGGGATCACACCGCTCACAGTGGGGCGTACCATGTCACTTGCGGCAGCCGAAGCTGCGCTGTCCACCGAGGAGAAATTACTCGGCGTCGTCGCTCAGCGCGAGGATGGAGAAACCGAGCCTAGCCCTGATCAGTTGTACACGACCGGGACTGTAGTCGTGATAAACAGAATGCTCCGATCTCCTGGGCCCGAAGAAGTCTTGCATCTTATTGTGCAGGGACAGGAGCGGTTTCGTGTAATCGAGTTCACCCAACAAACGCCCTATCTGAAAGCCCGCGTGGAGGTATTACCGGAGCCGGTGCGCGAGAAGACGCCCGAAGTCGAAGCGCTTCAGCGAAACATTCAAGTGCTTGTCCAAAAGGCGCTCAGCCTGTTGCCAAACGTTCCGCCGGAGATACGGAACATCATAGTTCAGGCTGATGATGCGGTGCGGCTGGCGTATTTTCTGGGGTCGGTGCTCGACCTGAATGTCACTCAGGAACAGGCGCTGCTCGAGGCCAACACCGAGAGCGACCTGCTCAATCTGATGCACACCTATCTCGCTCGCGAAGTCGAGGTGCTGGAGATCAGGAGCAAGATTGCCAACCAGGCTCAGGAAGAGCTTGGCAAGGCTCAGCGCGACTACATCCTTCGCGAGCAAATGAAGCAGATTCAGAAGGAGCTTGGAGAAAGCGAGCCAGAGCAAGCGGAAGCTCAGCTTCTTCGCGAGAGGATCGAGAAGGCCGATCTGCCCGATGAGGTGCGCGCCGAAGCAGACCGCGAGTTGAAGAGGCTCGAGCGCTTGCCCAACGCCGCGCCGGACTATCACGTCATCCGCACATATCTCGAGTGGATCCTGGATCTGCCCTGGAGGAAATCCACCGAAGAGAGCCTGGATCTCAACAACGCGCAGGCGGTACTCGACGAGGATCATTATGATCTGGAAGATATCAAGCAGCGAATACTCGAGCACCTGGCGGTAATCAAGCTGAACCCGAAAACAAAAGCGCCGATATTGTGCTTCGTCGGCCCGCCGGGAGTGGGAAAGACGAGCCTCGGTCAATCGATAGCGCGGGCAATGGGCCGCAAGTTCGAGCGCATGTCGCTAGGCGGAATGCGTGATGAAGCCGAGCTTCGCGGGCACCGGCGCACCTACATCGGCTCAATGCCGGGCCGCATAATCCAAGCCCTGCGCCGCGCAGGCGTCAACAATCCGGTAATGATGCTGGATGAGGTGGACAAACTGGGGATGGACTTTCGCGGCGATCCAGCTTCGGCGCTGCTTGAAGTGCTCGACCCGGCGCAAAACTTTTCTTTCAGAGACCACTACCTGGACCTGCCCTTTGATCTCTCGAAGGTGTTTTTCATCGCAACTGCAAACACGCTTTCGCCGATACCGCCCGCGCTTCGCGATCGCATGGAAGTCATCAGACTTTCAGGGTATACCGAAGAGGAGAAACTTCACATCGCCAAACAATACTTGATCCCGCGTCAGATCAAAGAGGCGGGGCTGAACGATGATCAGCTCAAGTTCACCGACGAAGCGGTACAGGCAATCATCGGCCGATACACCCGCGAGGCCGGTGTTAGACAGCTCGAACGTAACATTGGAAGCGTAGCCCGAAAGGTCGCGCTTAAGGTGGCGCAGGAAAAGGGTAATGCGTTCGTGGTCAAGCCGGAGGAATTGGAAGATTACCTGGGTCACGAGATGTTCTTTCACGAGATGGCTCGGCAAGAGCTACCGCCAGGAGTTGCCACCGGACTGGCGGTGACCGAGATGGGCGGCGAAGTATTGTTTATCGAAGCGACGCTGCTCCCGGGCTCGAAAGGGTTGACTCTGACCGGTCAGCTTGGCGAGGTGATGCAGGAATCCGCGAAGGCCGCGCTCAGTTATCTCTGGTCGCACTCAGATGAGCTGGGTATTGATTGCGCCGAGAAATTCGAACACAGCGCCGTCCACGTGCACGTTCCCGCCGGCGCAACACCCAAGGACGGCCCTTCAGCCGGCGTCGCGATCGTTTCCGCGCTCGCATCATTGTGTTCCGGGAGACCTGTCCGAAACGACACTGCGATGACCGGGGAGATCACGCTCAGCGGTCTCGTGTTGCCTGTTGGAGGGATAAAAGGCAAGGTGCTTGCTGCGCGCCGCTCCGGAATGAAACGAGTTGTTCTTCCCAGAAAGAATGAAGCTGATATCAAAGATGTTCCTCAAGAAGCGCTTCGAGACCTGGAGGTGATCCTCGTGGACCGAGTGGACGAGCTTTTGCCCCAGACGCTTACGCCTGGCGATGCACCGGAAAACCAAAGACCTGTGCCTCCAACTGACCGGGTCACTACGGGCAGCGAAGTTCGCGCGGAAGGCGGAGAGAGCAGGGCCTGAGGGCTCTTTGTCGATGTCGCGCTCCTGGTTTGATGTAGAATCGAGTGGCGTTTCCGTTCTGGATTCGCCACTCTTCATTTATTGACCAGGCTCAAGTTGTAGCGACCGAGCAAAGGAGCGCGTGCGCCACTTCGCTGCGACGAATATCAGAGTGGCCCTGAATAATCGAATCCGCCCTCAGGTTATAGACTCTTCCGCTCTGGAATGAATAGTTGACTGTAGTGGCGCCGAGCGGTGAGTTGTTGTCTGCTTCAGGAGTATGCTGAGCGCCGTTTCGGCCAATTCCACCAAACCGATCGTCGGGTCCTCCCAATCCTGCGGCGTCATCATTGGAGAGTTTGGAGGCGATTGGATACGCAAGGCCCACCGCTCGGTCCATGATGCTGTGTGTCACTAAGATCGGCCCGGCGACCTTGTTTCTTGCGACCACCTCCCGAAAAAACCCATCTCTCGTGCCGTCAAACTTTTGCGCGAACCCGTTATGGGAGAACGCTGCTTGAAGCAGGGTCATAGTATTTGGTGCGGGTGCTCCGTCAAGAGCATTTGCCGTTGACACCACGAGGCGTCCGCCGAAACTGTGACCGATGAGATGAAGCTTGAGAGCAGGCACTCTGTGACGAATCTGTTTGAGCGCGTCCGTCACTCCATTCTTGCCGACCACGCCGGCTCTCTCCTTCATCTGAAGGTAGGTTGTAAAATTCAATACCTTTCGCGCGCCGGCGAGAACGCCGCCGAAAAAGTCTTTTATCCCGAGCGCCTCGCCGGCCCCCGATTCAAAACCGGCGGCGCCGCCCATGTCCGGGTCCGGGGGAGCGGCAAGATCCGGCCTGCTAAGAACGTCCATCAACTCTGTCGATGGGAGAGAGAAGAATCGCTCCGAGTTGTCTTCGGCGTCTTTTTCCTGGTGGCCGGGCAATGAGCGAATAAGATCGGCGAATTCGTTTGCGGCGGCAGGATCATTCTCGAGCCGCGGCACTAATTTCTGGGCGCGACTCAACACCGCGGCAGCATCGGGGTTGTCGAAGAATCCCGTGAGTTCTTGAAGCTGAGTTAGGAGTTGCGCCGTGTCGGCCGCGGGTGCTGCCAGGCTTGCCGCCCCGCTCGGGATCTCGTCATCGTCGGCAAACTTCTTCGATGGCCAGAGAATCCCAAAGACCGCAAACTTGCGCGAGCCGATACCGGACGGTCTATCGGCGACAATCTCATCTCGCACGCGTTCAAAGAACTCTTTGTAGAGACCGCGCGCTTCACTCATGTTGTTGTTCCAGCCGTGAGAAATAACGAATAGATCGGTGATACTGCCCTGGCCAAGCGAATCAAGCATCTGTTGCACCTCTGCCTGGTCATTCACCTGACCGTCTTTCGTAAACTGCACTTCAAAGTACGGGAAGATATCGGCTATGTTGGGCATAGGTCCTCCAAATAATTAGACTGATTGAACGGCACGCATCAAATCCACGAGGCCTCGGCCCTGGAAGTATCGCTCTCTCTTCAGGTCGGTGGCGGTGGACAAAAATATCTCCTTGACGTCTTCCGGTCGGCCAATGAACTCTCTTCGTACCGAGAGGAAAGCGGCAATCACGCCGGAAACATGAGGCGCCGCCATACTGGTGCCACTATCTTCTTTGTAGTACCCGACGACAATCTCGTCTTTGTGAGGAGATTCGGCAGCGCCGGATGCGCTAGTCGGATCAGCCACGGGTGGATGAGCCTTATTGTCACATGATCCGCCGATTGTAAGATCAGGTTGAGGGTCGCCTGCGCGGCGCTGCGCCGAGTAGCACGAAATGATTTTTTCGCCGGGCGCCAAAAGATCCGGTTTGAGCCGCCCGTCGCCTGTTGGCCCTTTTGACGAAAAATAAGAAACGCCATACACGTGCGGCTTTTCGCGGTGTGTTGAACCGACAGTGATCGCCAGCTCGGCGTTGCCAGGGTCATTGATGGTCAAGTCAAGTCCGGCCGTGACCGCCCCTCTCTTGCCTTGAGCCTGCACAAATCCATACCCGGTATTGCCGGCCGCTACCACCACAACTACTCCCGACTTTACGAGTCGCTCAACCTCGACGCACAGGGGACTCTGACCACAGGCAAACCATTCAGGATCATACTCGTAGCCGACGCTCATGTTGACACCCTGAATGCGTACGCGGCGCCCGTGCCCGTTGATTTCCTGTATCCATTGAATCGCGGCGATGAGGTTGCTGGCGCTGCCCCTCCCTTCCTTGTCGAGAACCTTCAAGCTCACGAGTTTGCACTTTGGCGCCATCCCCGAAATACCGACCTGGATGGGCGCTTGTTCTCTCATTACGCGCTTATTCTGGTCCCGGTGGAGCGTCGTCGCAAAAATCCTGTGATTGTCCTTCATCTTCATTTCGCCGGCGATGATGCCGGCTACATGAGTACCATGCCCGAATTCGTCGACCAGCGGCTGTTCGCCCTCACCCACGGACAACAAGGTTTTTCTGGAAAGCTCGGGATCGTCTTCTGGCGCCGCCAGTATTGTGTTGAGCGCGGTGAAATCGCGGTGCTGAAGCGGGTCGGGTGTGTCCGGGAGTTTGAGGTTGCCGTGTTGGCTGAAGTGCGGATGACCTTGATCAATGCCCGAATCCATCACAGCCCACACTATGCCGCTCCCAGATGCGCCGAACGCATTGCGAGCCGCGTCGGCCTTTACGGTTGAGATCGAGACGGTTGTTAGTTTGCTGATTTCAAAATCAGGCCAAATATGATAGATGGCTCTGCCCCTGGTGGCTTTACCGTCTTTCTCGTCTGATTTTTCACCATCGAGTTCGACCAATCTTTTGATCACCTTCTCTTCCAGTTTTGCAAATACGTACTGTTGACTGAACATACTCTTGGTCGTGTAAGTGCCCTGACCGGTTATCGCCTTTTTCTTGAACTTCTTATCCTTGAGGATTTCAGAAATAAGGCGTTGAACCTCAACCCGTGCTTCCTGGCGGCCTTTGTAGAAACGAAGATTGACGTCGATGATGACATCGAAAAGCGGCTCCTCCCCGGGCTTCTTGTTGGCCGTCGCTTCCTCGAATACTTTGAACAACGGCATGGCGATTACTGTCTTCTCCAGAACAACCGGGGCGAAATCCTTCTGCTTCGGATCACTTCCCTGGACCCCCGGTATCGAACCTCCCCTTAATCGCTTCGCAGGTCGGACGGCTGCTGGGGTCTTTCCGGTGTCATCAGTTTGGGACATCCTGCGTTGAGGCTTGGACCCGGGCTGAATCGGTTTTCGAATGCGTTTCCTGGACTGCCTTAACGATGTCTTTGTTGTTGATCTTGTTTTGGCCACCGCTCTCCTCCGATAACTGAATGTTTAAGAGACCCTGGCTCGCGCCGCTGAAGCGCATGGCTCAGCAAACCGTGTTTCAAGTCTCGAGATCGCATCCGACTCCCTGTGAAAATCTCTCTGCCCTATCAGACGTAAAGCGAACGTATAACGCTTCTATCGGGCATATGATTCTTATCACAGCTTTCATCATAAAAACACGCCGAAACATTGCGATTTCATTGCTTTCAGAAACGGCCCTGGGTCCTGTTTGCGATACCCACACCGATTCAACTTCAAATGACCTCCGGCAGTTTTCTGATATACTTCACAGCTTATGTATACGGAGTTGTTCGAGACAATCTATCCCATCAACACGCCCAGGAAGGAAAAGGGAGTTGTAGTGACCGCGGTCGATCCGTTCGCTCTTGGTGACAGAGCGGGAATTGAAGTTGGCGATCGCTTGTTGACGGTAAATGCTCGCGAACTGCGCGACTTCATCGACTTTCAGTTCTACGTTGGAAGCGAAGACCGCGTGCGACTCGAAATCAAAAGAAAATCCGGTGAGATTGATCATATCGAAGTTACAGTCGGCGAAGGTGAAATCTGGGGACTTGACTTTGAATACTTCGCACCCCGCCAGTGCGCCAACGATTGCATATTTTGCTTCTGCAACCAAAACCCCAAGGGTTCACGAGAGTCGCTTTTTTTTAAGGATGAGGACACCCGCCTGTCGTTCTTGCATGGCAACTACACTACGATGTCTTCGATCTCGAAGGTTGAGCTCGATCGCATAGTTGAGCAGCGGCTGTCTCCTCAATTCGTGTCGGTTCACGCGACCGACCCCGAGGTGCGGCGTTATCTTCTTGGCCGCAAGCGGCCGGACGATGTACTGAGCAAGATGCGGTATTTGGCTGAACAAGGTATCGAGCTTCACGCGCAGATCGTTCTATGTCCTACTCTAAATGATGGCGAGGTACTTCGGAGAACTGTAACTGATCTTGCAGAGCTCTATCCAAGTCTCCGCTCGGTCGCGGTCGTTCCAGTCGTGTTTACAAGACTGCACAATTATCGCGACAAGCTTACAACAGTCACCGACGCGTTCTGCCGCTCGCTTATCAAAGAAGTTCGGCCCTGGCAGCGCGAATTTCGCCGGCGGCTCAGCAGCCGGTTTGTGTTCCTTGCCGACGAGTTTTATCTTCGCGCCGGTCTGCCGATCCCGGGACGTGAGCACTATGGTGAGTACCCCCAGATCGAGGACGGTGTTGGAATGGTCCGGCGCTTCATCGTCGAAGCGAAGAGAACTCTACAACGAGGTGCCGGTGAGTTTGCGACAATTGACGGGCTACATGGGACAGTCGCAACCGGCGAGCTTTTTTACCCGATCCTATCGCGCTGGGTGGATGAGATAAATGAGCGATTCAGAACTCGGCTAAAGGTACTTTGTTTGCGCAATCAATTCTTTGGTGAAGAAGTAACAGTGGCTGGTCTTGTGTCGGGTGGTGACGTGTTGGCCGCCCAGCCCGCAATCGAAGGAGATTTTTTGATTGTTCCCGAGCAAGCGTGTCTGAAGTCGGGCCACGTTTTTTTGGATGATCTCACGATCGAAGATCTGGAAAAGCGGCTGCAAATACCGGTCGGGCATGGAGGCCCGTCGCTCACCAGCATGATAGCCAAAGCCAAAGCGTTACAGCTGAGAATGCGGGTTGACACTGCCGGTGTCTCGAGCTGAGCCATACCTCCTTCGCTGGCGAATACGAAATCTCGAATTTATTTCCAAATACTTGGATACTTAACCAGAATCTGGATTCAACAACCGGGGTGAGACAGGTCTCGTGTTCCTCACTCATTAGGAAAATCTCCAAAAAGCGACGATATAAGGGGGACAGGACTCTCGATTTTGAGCCCGGCATTGCTGGCATCGCCTTTGCAAACGAACGCACTCCAATCTGACACGATTCCCAAGAGGACCTTAAGTTTTTGGAATACCGACTCGGGCACAATGAGCCCGGAATTATCAACC
>JBASRM010000296.1:0-2332 GCA_049273835.1 Blastocatellia bacterium
ACCGATACCGGCGATCGACTCTAACTTCGCGGTGACAATTACGGCGGGTGGCTACGCGTCCGGCGACCCGAAGCGCCCGGTGCAAGGCGGCAGCGTAACACTGACCGGAGATCTTACTTACGAAACACCGGTGGTGGACCCGGCCGGCAACCCAATCAATCCCGACGCCAAAAACGTTTTGGGTATCTTTGCATCCGGTGGCAACATCAACATCCCGAGCGACGGGCGAGCGCCTGACAACCTCACGGTCCACGCTTCGATGGCGGCCTTCGAGCTGAAAGATTCCGAGGGCAATCCGGTACTGGGCGCGAACGGTCGACCATTTGGAGGCCGGGTCAGGTCGGATGTGCTGGACTTTTACGGCAAGCCTTTCCGCGGAAACTTCAACCTCGTTGGCGGAATGCAATCAACCAACTACGATAATCTTGGGGTCTACGACGGACAGTTTCACGGCTATCTGTACAAAGGCAAATGGGACCCGCGCTACGACAACGGTCAATCGCCGCCGTTCTACCCCGGCTACCTCGTGGACACTGGCGGCCCAACCGGCGCGCCGACGGTGAAGGCCCAGACCAACAGCCCGATGATACTGTCGTATAAACGGATCTATTACGGAGCGGGTCAGTCTGTAATTGGCCGCTGATCGTCAACAGTCGCGCGCTTCATTACAGTTCCGCTGCTTGGATGTACGGCTTACTGCTTCCAAGCTTCGCGGGGGGTTCTGTAGCTAAATCCCCATCTTTGCCAATGCATCAATGAGTTGCCCCATTAGCATCGTCGCTCTAGGGTGTGAAGCTTCAAATCGTTCTATCCCTTCCTTTAATCCTTCACCAAGCAGCGAGTATCCATGTTCTTCAGAACTGTCTTTTGCTTCGACTAGCTTCCGTATGTCGCTCGTCAATTTCTGAAGGAGTTGCCGCTCGTTCTCATCGACAGAATCAATCCCCTGAAGTTCGCTATGCAATTGCTCAAGCCTGATGCGAAGTTGTTCCTTATCCATTGTAGAAGCCCCTATCGTTACAGTCGGCGAGTCTGCGGCCGTCGCGCGCAAAGAAACTACTTATCACGATCTTCATCCGTCAAACGATGACGTGATCACCCCGCAGGGAAAACCATTAGCACTCAGCGACTTGCTATCCTTTTGGGCGGGGGCGACCTGGCTCCAAGATAACCCTGTTACCCAGTGTTGAGCCGTCACATGCGCCGGTAAGGCAAAAAACGCAAAGACTAGCGCGATGCAAGGCCTTTGGGATCTCATGCTGATTCTCCTTCAGCAGTTGCGTCGCCACGCGGGCCAGTCGGAGGGGACAACATCGGAGGGGACAACATCGGAGAAGACAACCTAAGGACGAGCTAAGCTTCACCGCCGTCCAATCTCTCGGTAGGAGGTATGGTGTCTTCTTCCGGTGGTATTGTCGATTCCTCGTCGTCCACCAAATCGTGATCGATGTGATCGGGAAGGTCTGGATCGCGAGGGAGGGTTTCGGCGCCGCATCTGTCGTCTTGCGTTCCGTTGCTGCTCAAAGGTGCGGTGATCCGCTGGTCTGGCGCCGTCTCCGGCGACCTAAGCTTGCCGCCACTCACTTGAGCGATCAGCACGGTAATATTGTCCTCGCCCCCACGTTCATTGGCGGTGCTGATCAGGGACTCGCAAGCCTGCATCAGTGAATCTGACTCATCGATCGCCGCCTTCATCTCATCGGGGCGCACCTTGTTGGATAGACCGTCACTGCACAACACCAGCGTGTCGAGATCACTGAGCGGCAGGCGGTCAATCACAACGTTGATGTTCGGCGACGCCCCCAGCGCCTGGAGGATCACGTTGCGGTAGGTGTGCCGCTCGGCTTCTTCCTCGGTGATGTGGCCGGCTTCGACCAACTGTCCGACGAGTGATTGGTCACGGGTGATCTGGTAAATACGCCCGCCTCGAATGAGATAAGCCCGGCTGTCTCCAACCTGTCCAAAAAAGGCCGTTGTGCCGGACAGGCCAACCGAAGTAAATGTCGCTCCCATTCCCGAGTACTCAGCGCGTTTCAAGCTCATCTGATAGACATACAGATTCGCAAGCTCAATCGAGAGACGCAGCCGTTCGTGAAATGGAAACTTGGAGTAAGCAGGACTGGCTTGAAGCTCGAGCATCCGATCGCGCACACACTCCACAGCCAGGCGGCTGGCAACCTCTCCCGCGAGAGCGCCGCCCATCCCGTCCGTCACGGCGACGAGCGAGCCATAGTGACTTTGATTGAAGCTGGTAAGAGAGGCAGGGGCGCCTTCGGTCTGGTCTTCAGGCTTCCAGGTGTCCGCGGTCGACAAATTGAGGACCAGGAAGTTG
>JBASRM010000298.1:0-3241 GCA_049273835.1 Blastocatellia bacterium
CCGCTATATCAGCTCGTCGATCTCCGTCGTAATCTCCGACCACCGGCACATCCGTACTCACGCCCCAGCCCACGATCCTTTGACTTTGATTGCTGCTGTTGATGATGAACCACACTCCTGTAGACGGGCGCCACACCGCGATATCCGTCTTTCCATCGGCGTCGTAGTCGCTCGGTACCGGAATATCTCCGCTCACTACCCAGCCCACGTGGGTCACGCTTTGATTCCCGCTGTTGATGATGAACCAGGCGCCTGTCGAAGGCCGCCACACCGCTATGTCAGTTCTGCCGTCTCCGTCGTAATCCCCTGGCACTATCTCATCTCCGTTCCCTCCCCATCCCACCGTCGAATTTCCGTTGTTCGAGCTGTTGGTTATCAGCCACAAACCGTTACTTGGCCGCCACACCGCAAGGTCAGCTCTTCTATCTCCGTCGAAATCAAACTGCGTTCGCATTGGTGCACCGCTCACGGTGATACTTCCCGATTCAACACATGCCGAAGCGCCGCTGGTCGTCACTGTCAGGGTCCATGTGAACGGCCCCCCCGACGCATACGTGTGCGTCGGACTCTGCAGTGATGAATGTGAGGTATTGTCTCCAAAGTCCCAATCATATGCAGGCGATCCCGCGCAGTTGGCGGCGGTTGCACTTCCGGTGAATTGAACTGGACTCCCCGCGTTGCCGGTTGCCGGCACAGTCGCCGAGCATACCAGCGTGCACGGCGGCATCACCGTGATGTTCCCCGTCTTAATGCAAGGACTCATTCCCGCCAAGGTCACCGTGAGCGTCCAGCCAACCTGTCCGGCTTGAGAATAGGTGTGTGACGGGTTCTGCTCGGATGAGTGACCCGTGCCGTCTCCAAAGTCCCAATCAAAGGCCGGGGAGCCCGCACAGTTTGATGCGGTGGCGCCGCCAGTGAATTGAACAGGCTCTCCAGTCGTCGCAGATGTAGGTACCATTGCCGAGCACGTGAGTGTGCACGGCGGGGTGATTGTGATTGTGCCGGTCTTGACGCAAGGACTCGCGCCGGCAATTGTGACAGTCAGACTCCAACCAAACTGTCCGGCTTGCGCATAGCTGTGCGAAGGGCTTTGTTGGGACGAGTGAGCAGTCCCGTCCCCGAAATCCCAATCATATGCAGGCGTGCCGGTGCAGTTTGACGGTGTCGCGGCGCCGCCAAACAATACAGCGCCCCCCGCAGTTGCAGATTCAGGCACGGTTGCATTGCAAGTAAGCGAGCAACCACCAGTATCGATTGGGATACACAGTGAAAACTCAGAGGAGTTGCCAACTGCATCGGTAGCCACAGCATTAACAAATCCTCCCGCGGGCGTGACGTTATTAAACGTAACATCGATTGGGGCATTCCCGTTTGCGTCGGTGTGAAACAACAAAGGCAAGAAGTTAAGGACCTGTTGTGATGCTCCAGGATTGGACAGTGAACATTCAGAGCACGAGAAGAATTGCACGAAGAAATCGGTATTTGGAGTGCTGTTGAGGGTACCCACGACGTGGATGCTGGCAGCCACAGTTTCAGCAATGAATCCTTCCGCACTGGCCGAGCCAGTGCTTACAATGGAAGCCGAAGTCAGTACCGGAAAGTTTTGAAGCAGGTTCGCTCCGACGTCGGGGTCAAGTTGGTCGTTGGGCGTAATTCCGATGTCGCCCAAATTGATCCCCAGAGCGCCGTTGCTGTGTATGTTGTTGGATTGAATGGAGATTCGAACGGGAGGTTGATCATTTATGTCCAGAGGATTAGGTATATTAATTCCGTTTTGGCCGTTAAAGGCGATGACATTACCTGCGCCAGGCGTTGTGCCCCCTATAGTATTGCTCACCGCTCTGAGGTGAACGAAAATGCCATCATTGACGTTTCCCAAAGGCGCATTTCCGCTTGCATCTGTCCCGATGAAATTACCTTGTAGAAGCGTGTCGTGTGGGCCAGTTTGGATATCACCAAAGTCTACTCCATTAAGCCCACTTGAAATAATGTTGCGAGCCGCCGCGATCGTACCACCAACCGTATCGCCGGTTGAGTCAATCGAAACACCAGCGCCGTGAATTTGCAGCGGTTGAGTTCCCGTTACATCTACACCTATATAATTACCTTGCACCAGGTTGCCGCTTCCATCAAATAAGGCAACGCCATTGTGAGAAAAATTCTCCTGGTCGTCCTTCGCACAGATGACGTTGCGTGCGCCAGCTACTGTGCCCCCTATCGTGGTATTGAACGCGTAGCGGTTAAACACGCCATACTGCTCGCAAGGCAGGGCGATGGTCCCGGTTATGTCAGTACCAAAATAATTCCCTTGTATCAGGGTTCCGCCGGAGCCAAGTTCTAGGAAAACGCCGCTGCCTACAAAAAAGATGCTGCCAGCCGTCGAGATAATGTTGCGGGCCACAGCAGTCGTGCCGCCGATCCGGTTGTTATCCGAGGCTGATATTAATATCCCATATCCCGGTCCGGCCAAGGCTGTGCCGCTTGAATTTGTACCGATGAGGTTGCCCTCGATGATATTTCCTCCACCTGAAGATAAGGTTATCGCATTAGTGTCAAAGTGGTCGTTTATTACCAAGCCGCGAATCGTGCTATTTCCCGCCGTAATTCTTAGAACTGCTCTCCCAGCCAACTCCACCTTACCGGCTGACTGAGTCGTGCCGTCGATAATGACTGGGGAAGTGATTGTTAAGAGGTCCTTTTGTGTATACCTTATCGTGGGAACTCCACTGCCAGGTATATTAAAGACGATGCTATCTAGACCTGCCGCAGCGTTCGCGTCTTTAATGGCGGTTTGCAGAGATCCGGGTCCATTTTCGTTGGTGTTGGTCACAGTAAACACAGATTGTGGTTCGTTCAGGGACAAGGCTAGAGGGGAGCGTCCAGATTTGAGAATAATCAGATCATCCAGCGCGTCTCCACTAAGACGCATGGGCAGTACAGAACATGGATCGCTCTCGAGCTCGATCTCCAACGAATCGTATTCGCGTGCTCTAAACAAGCCAGCGGCACCAACCGTGCTCCTTTTCGATTTGGTTGCGGTCAACAATTGCAACCTTCGATTTGTTGAACCAATTGCTATCACGTTATCAACGGGTAGCGATGATATGCGGGCTGAGACTAACTGAGTAGCTTCAGGCCAAATACCTGGCACGAAAGCTTCATCACTCCACTCGCTCACGTTTTGAACGGTCGCTTTTTTCCGGTCGCTTGTTGACACCCGATCCATGAGGTGTATGGATAC
>JBASRM010000300.1:0-23453 GCA_049273835.1 Blastocatellia bacterium
GGTCTGATGAGAACTCGGGCGGTGGCTTCAACGCTTCCGGCTCGACACACGATCCTGGCAAGCCCCGGCTGGAGAAACGTGGCACGCCCGGCTTCGTCTATTCGAAGCGTGTTGGCGCCGTCTTGCTCGTCCCAGGAGAATTTCACCCCCTGAATCGTGCGATCGAGATGATCGGTCGCAAGCGCGGTGAAGGTGATGGTTTCATCGACATAGCCGACGAACTTGACCGGATTCAAGCGAACCTTTGCGACCGCCGAAGCGCGGTCAGCCATCGTATCGCGACGCGGCGTGCTAGCGGCCGGCGAAAACAAAGACCGGAGAAAGCGTGCTTCGTAGTTATGAAACCCAACTCGTGTGCTGAGGGTTTGCGAGGCAAAGCTGAGGACGTGTTGGGTGACGAGGCCCGGCCCCGGCCACAGGAGTAGATTGAATGCGACTGCGACGCAAATCACTCTTCTTTGGAGCGCTCGGCGAAAGAAAGCAGCGGGCAGAACCTTAATGAACCTCGGAGATGAACGGCGAAATGGAAAATAAGAGAGCCGCATAGTGCCTCCTGCTCAGCGACCCAGGCTCGCCAAACCGAATTGACGTCACTGATAGCCGACTGTCGGCTGCGGAGATTAACCGACAGCCAGCGTTACGCACAGAAAGAAGAAGCGACTGAGTTGTTCAAATATCCCGCATCCACTGTTCGCTACCAGGTCAGACGCAAACCACGGCCGGCATAATGCAGACTTCTTGTGTTGGCGTCGCACGCGCCTAGTCCAGTGCTCTTGGGCAAGTCAAAAGGCCATTGTAGAATGACGCGTGACCCCACACTCATGAAACCGGCAATCGAACGAGAATCGAGGTCAACCGTGCAGCCGAAGATCCCCTTCAACAAGCCTTTCATTACCGGACGAGAGATTGAATACATTGCTCGCGCATTATCCGACGGCAAGATCGCGGGGGACGGCTTTTTCACGCGAGGTTGCCAGGACCTTCTCGAGCAGCGCTTCAATATTCCCAGAGTACTGTTGACTCCCTCGTGCACAGCGGCTTTGGAAATGGCTGCTTTGCTGTGTGACTTGAAGCCTGGCGACGAGGTGATCATGCCGTCATTCACTTTCGTCTCAACTGCTAATCCGGTGGTGCGCGCCGGGGCTAGACCGGTGTTTGTAGAGATTCGCCCCGATACTTTGAACATCGACGAGCGGCTGATCGAACGGAGCATTACCCCTAACACCAGGGCAATCTTCGTCGTGCATTATGCGGGCGTGTCGTGCGAGATGGACCGAATAATGGAGACCGCGCGTCAACATGAGCTCATCGTTGTGGAAGATGCGGCACAAGGCGTGAATGCATTTTACAACGGACGTGCGCTGGGCTCGATAGGTCACCTCGGAGCATATAGTTTTCACGATACCAAGAATTATGTCTGCGGCGAGGGTGGCGCGCTCTGCATAAACGAACCCAAGTTCGCCGAGCGAGCCGAAATCATTCGCGAGAAAGGGACGAATCGAAGCCAGTTCTTCCGCGGCGAGGTCGATAAGTATAGCTGGGTGGATATTGGTTCCTCATACATACCCGCCGAAATTACGAGTGCTTTTCTACTCGCGCAGTTGGAAGCGATCGACGAGATCACCGCTCGCCGCCTTCCGGTCCATCAGTTCTATCTCGAGAACCTGGCGCGGCTGGAAGAAAGGGAACTCCTCAGTATTCCGCGGGCGCCGAGCGGGTGCGAAAGCAATTATCACATGTTCTATATTCTTCTGAGGGATGGCGAAACACGAGATGGGCTGATGGCACATCTCAAACAGAACGGGATCAGCGCCGTCTTTCATTATGTTCCGCTCCATTCATCGACAATGGGACAGAGGTTTGGGTATCGCGAAGGCGACCTCCCACTCACCGAGGATCTGAGCATGCGGCTCCTGCGTTTGCCTTTCTTTCCCGACATCACCCGGGACGAACAGATGCGGGTGGTACGCTGTTTATCCGAGTTCCTCGAGGTTGCCGGCCGAGTTTCGTCTGGTCGACAACAACGGTAACTGTGGCTATGATCCACTCGATGCAAACCGGCGATCACGCGCTTCAGCCTGACCTGTCCATCGTTGTTCCGGTCTATCGTAGCGAAGACTGTCTCGAAGCGTTGATCGAAGCCATCGCCGAAGCTCTCGATCCCACAAACCGCGATTATGAAGTTGTGCTGGTCAACGACTACTCTCCCGACCACTCGTGGCGGGTCATCGAGGGGCTTTGCAGGACCAATCCCAATGTTGTTGGCGTTGACCTGCGACGCAATTTCGGGCAAGACAACGCCATCATTACCGGGCTGCGGCTGGCGCGAGGCAAGTATGTTGCGATCATGGACGATGATCTCCAGCATCACCCCGGTGACCTCCCGGCGCTTCTCGAGCGGATCGAAGAGGGCGCCGATGCCGTCTACGCAGACTTCCGTCTGAAGCGGCAAAAGCGGTGGAAGAATCTTGGTAGTTGGTTCAACGGCAGGTTCGCCGAGTGGGTAATCAACAAGCCTAAGGAGATTTACCTCTCGCCCTACAAGATCATTCGCAAGGAAGTGGTTGAGATGATCTGCAACTACGAGGGCCCAGACCCCTACATCGACGGTTTGCTTTTTCAGATCACCGCCAGGATCGATCAGATACCTGTCGACCATCATCCGCGCTACGCCGGCCGCAGCACGTACACGTTCTGGAAATCGCTGAGGGTATGGGCCAGATTGGCGTTTTCGTTTTCGGCGCGGCCTATGCGCATGGTCAGCTGGTTCGGGTTCGGCTTCGCGGCTCTCGGACTCATCCTTGCTGTGGTTGTCATACTGTACAGGCTCCTGTTTCCCGAGCACTTTTCGCCAACCGCCGTTGGATGGGCTTCTCTAATGGTCGCGCTTCTGGTTTTGAGCGGGATTCAAATGTTGTTCTTCGGAATTTTGGGGGAGTATACAGGGCGAACTTTTTTGAGAGTCAATAACAAGCCGCAAACTGCGGTTCGCGAAGTAATCAACTACGAGGCGGCCAAACCAGCAAACGTTGAACAGAAGGTGATCTCCAGCAAGAGATAGGAACTTGTCCGCAAACAGAATGCCTCGGTGCGCAGGTATCCTGTCTCGTTTTTTCTCTGCAATAATCCGGCAGGTAAGGTTGGGTGAGCAAACGAAGGCTATGTCGACGAGTCTCATATACAAAAGCGCCTCGATGTATGAGCTGGCCATGCTCTTGTTGTATGGCCGCCACTACTTCTCGCGTTATCGCGCTGTCGCTGAACTGATTCCTACCGGGTCGAGTGTTCTAGATTTGTGTTGTGGGCCCGCTCGTCTGTATCACCGCTACCTGCGCGCGAAAGACGTCAAATACAAAGGCTTGGACATCAACCCGCGTTTTATTGATCGCTTGACTCGTAGCGGAGGAAGCGGTCAGGTTTGGGACCTTCGAAGCGACAGACCTTTGCCTGAGGCTGACTATGTCATCATGCAAGCTAGCCTATACCACTTTCTTCCGGATGCGTCACCGGTGGTGGACAGGATGCTTCAAGCGGCCGGCAAGCGAGTGATCATCGCCGAACCAATTCGCAATCTTGCAACAAGCGACTCCCGGTTGCTGTCGCTGGTGGGCCGACTGTTTACAAACCCTGGAGTCGGCGAGCACAGCCATCGATTCACCGAGTCGAGCCTGGCGGACTTCTTTTCAACTTATGCATCGCGCGTCGTCCAATCCTTTGCGATTGCCGGAGGCCGCGAGAAGGTATTTGTGCTCAACGGGCAGCCGGCTGGGGCGTGACCCAGAGTGTAGATTCGAGGATCTCACTGCGCGATGAGACTGGGGCCTTGCTTGCGAATGTACACGTCGTAACCAGTCATTTCGATGGCTTCGTAGTGTTGCTCCACCCAACGTCTTATTTCGTCGCGATGCGCCACTCTTTGCAAACGCGAAAGTGAAACAATCTTTGGCGCCACGGACTCGAGCTCGTCAATGATCGCTTCAAACGATCCGCCGAACTTCATTGCGGCCAGGTAATCGTCTTTGCCCCAATCCAAAAAAACGTAGGGGGTCGCATTAGGTTTGTTAAGCAGCACCAGGATCTCTGTTGTCCCGTGTACGTAGATTGTGTCAGGGCCGCTCAACAAATTTGAGACGGCTTCAAATCTCTTGTCTTGCTCGCGGAGCTTCGGGATCGGCTCGAACTGGTAGGCGACGGCGCGAACCGCTGCGACGGTGATCAGCATCACCAGCACTCCTGTTTGCAACCAGTCGACGTTTCTCGCGGCGGCCTTGTCGCCGATAATCGGGCCCGCCTTGAGTATCCGCACTGACTCCACTACGAACCAGCCGAAAAACAGGCCAATAAAAGGAAGGAACGGGATAAGGTACGGTCCGGCATTAAACCTGACGAGGCACGCCGCGAGGTAGACGAGCGGTGCGAGTACGATCGCGTCCCGAAACAGATCCGCGGCATTTTGAACACCCATTCCTTTTAGTCGCTCGCGCAAGCGTTGGACGCCGAACATAACAAAGCCAATCAGGGCTGTTACAACCAGAACCAGGTCCGCCCTAAAAATCTTGAATGTTACATTAAACAAGTGTCTGAGCGAATTGCCAGCGCCTTCGAGCGTCCTGCGAGCGTAGACGCTGTAGTTGAACGCGACGGTCCACGTCCACAGATCGTCTAAAGCGCTTATCCAGCGAAAGTAAAACAACAATATTGCGAGTGGGACTGCGGCGCCCGCCAGCACCTTCAACGCGCGCAGGTCGCGCCAGGCGGTGAGATACCGCGAGAAAACTAGAAACGCCACCCCGGTGAACAACAAGCCCGGCTGCCAGCATAAGCATGACAACATCGAACAGAAGCCCGCCATAAAGGGCCTGTTCTTTCCCGTCGACAGCAGCGTGAGCATACCGAACAGGATCATGGGCAGCTTCGGTTGGCCTCCGCCGACGGTCCAAAAAGCGAAGTGCTTGAAGGTCAGCAGCACCAGGACGGCAATCACGGCCGCGGGTCGACTGCCCAAATAAACCTCAGCGACGAGGAAGACTACTGCTGATAGCAGACCTGCCAAAACAATGTGAAGCAGCCGCGCTGCGAGGACATCTCTCATTCCGACCGCTTGACCTGCTTCCATCGCCAGCGCGCTCAGATAAAAGCTGACCGGCGCTTTGATGTCGATTACATCCTTGTAAGGCGTCTGCCCCCGCACGATGCATTGCGCAATGTAGTCGTAGAGCGCCGAGTCCCCGTCCTCAGCCTGGCTGAACGGACGATACATGAACATCAACGCCACGGTTACCAGGAAGCAGGCGACCGCCAACGTCGTTGAGCTTTGGGCGTTGATGAACTGCGACCACTTACTTAGTGGCAGATCGTTTGTGTAGCTTTTATCGCGAATGGTTTTGTCCGCTGCAAAGATTGTGATAACCCCAACTTCAGCCGGTGGAGATTAGACTGGGAGTCAGCCGCCGTTCAAGATACCATCCGCTTTCGAGACTGCGCAAAGACTACAGCGGACAACACGAACTTAATCATAATTCGCTGACTTCTCGAATGCTTATCCGAGTAAAAGGAACCGATTCAGGTGATTTTCCAGCAAGTGCTCGAACGCCGATTCGTATCCGTCTCCCGCCGAGCGTTCTGAATAATTCCTTGATGTTTTCGCGCGGACCGTCAGCGCTAATCTCAACCTTCTTCAGCCAAGTGCCGGTTATCTCTTCCATCACTACTGCTTCCCATTCGTCGGGCGATTCCGACTCCAGCACCAGTTGGTAAGCAGTAGACGGCTTCAGGTCGATTGAGAATAACTCTGCAATCCCGCTGCCGGTGGCGCCAACCCGGGGCAAACCAATCGACAAACCGTCGGACGTCATCAGCGTGTTGGCGGAATCTGCGGAGTAATTCCGGTCCAAAGTAGCAAACCAGACTTCACGTGCCGTTGCGATTTGTTGGCCGGTCACATACCCGCGCCATCGCCGGAAGAAATGATAGCGCTTGGGCTCCGTCGCATAACCCGTATCAAGTCCGGTGTAGTAAACAAGAAAGTTACCATAAGGAGTATCGGTGAGCTCGCCCAACAGTGGGTGTTGTTGATCCAGATCGCGCGCCCAATAGTCCGGATTCTTTGGACGGACGAGCAGTGCGTAGGCCTTCCCGTCAATGTCCACCGACGCCGCCATTCGTCTTTCGATGGTGGCAAAACATTGGTCCTTCTCTGGGAATGCCAGCCAGATAACCGGCGCCTTCACCGCTACCGGACACAGCTCATCCGGCACCAGGTCCCGCAGCGCGCTTTTTATTTCTTCGAATGAAGCAAGCGCAGGGTTGCGAACTTCTCGAAGGTATCTGACTTGTTGCCGCCCGAGCAAAGCTGCGTAAGCGACGACCGCAACGACCACGCTCGCAACAGCAGCGCGATACAACAGCGTCGCCTCGCGCGATTGCTTCGTTCTCAGCTTCGCGATCAAGTTCAGCCCATCGGAGACCATTACTCCCACGCACAGTCCAAACCACGTGACAAAGTGGGCGTTGTAGTAGCCCGCTTTGTGAGCTATGTTTGCAAAAAACACAGCCATTACGACCGTCACCACCAACAGCCGCACGCGCGGATCGGAAAGCGAGTTTCCACGTTTGATGTGGCGCGCAAATCTTACGATGAGATAAACAACCGCGATAGCTGTCAGAAACTGAAACAGATGAATCAGCGTTCGGGGGACGTTCTGAAATGTGACATCATAGGCGTTGTACCATCGCGTGTAACGAATCGGCTCGTCCAGTAGATTCGACCACCAGCCTGAAGGCGAAAATACACCGAAGTGGAGATCATCACCCCGATACTGTGTCAAAAAGTTATTGTAGTCGATGAGGTCGTAAACAATCTCGTAAGACATTACCAAGAACGCGCTGAGCGCGAACTGATAAAGCTTTTTCGATGCAAACACACGCCAGCCCTCGCGGAGTAGCATAAGGATGCAGATCGCGCCAATCATATACAAGATGCTTGAGTGGCACATTACGCCGGCGCCGGCCGCAAGTCCCGACGCCACATAGAACCTGGAGCTCTTCCGTTGCTCGGCGACGTCGTAGAGATAAAAGGCGAGTAACGCGAGCGCTTCGGCGGCGTAGTCGTTTCTCAACAATCGGCTGCGCTCAAGCACCGTCTGGTCGGAAATGATGAGCAACACTGCGATGAGACCTGCAGGCCACGTGAACAAACGGCGGCCGATCAAGAAAACCATCCACAGAGTCAGCACGACGGTAATCAGGTTGAACACGCGGCCCTGCAGCACTCCGAAGCCAAAGACTTTTAGAAACCCGCTCAATATCAAAAAAAAGACCGGGGTTAGCGAATGCCAAACATTTTCAATGTTCCCGCCAAGGTAGCGATACATAGGGAGCGCGAGCTTGCCCCGGTTCAGGATCTCGTATGGCACCTGAAGGGTGTAGGATTCGTCGGTTTCATAAACCGGAACGGTAGCGAGCCGGTCGGCGGCGACGAACACAAAACCGGCGATCACTAAGAAGACCAGCAACACGTCGAGATTGCGTCTGAATGTCATCGTGAAGTCGTTCGAACTCCGGATGTATCGTAGACTGTCTAGTCTGCGAAAAGTCTTCTACGCACGCTCGGCTCCGCAAAACTGTACATCGGCCCAGGCCGCAGACTAGACAGTCTACGGTACGCCGGTAGCCTCCGCAGACTAGACAGTCTACGGTACGCCGGTAGCCTCCGCAGACTAGACAGTCTACGGTACGCCGGAAGCCACCGCAGACTAGACAGTCTACGGTACGCCGGAAGCCTCCGCAGACTAGACAGTCTACGGTACGCCGGTAGCCTCCGCAGACTGGAGCCAGCGAGACGTTACGGCTTGCGGATATGCAAGTCGTACCTGATGTGGTCTACCTTGTCGTATCTTTCTTCAACCCATTTCTCGAGCTCAGCGCGATGATAGACCTTTCTCAACCGCGATATCGATACCAGCTTCGGCGCCTGGGCGTCCATCTCATCAACCAGTGCGCTGAAGCTTGTGCCTCGCCGCGCAGCCGCAAAGTCGTCGGCCCCCCAGTCCAGAAATACGTACGGGTTGAGATTGGACCTGCCAAGCAACGTCAGTATCTCAACCGTCCCGTGAACATAAATCTTGTCGTCGGCTCCCAGTAAGCTGGCAACCGATTGGACCGCCTGGTCCTGATCGCTGAGCGTCGAGCCTTCCAACCGATAACTCGCAGATCGACCGAGAACGACGAGCGCTATTACCACGATCGCCGCTCCAGGAACGAGCGCGCCGATGAACCGGGGCCGCGTGGGACCAGTCGATCCGATTCCCGCAACGAGGCGGCCCAACTTCACGAAGAACCATCCCGCAAAGATTCCCATAAAAGGGAAAAAGGGAATCAGATCCGGCGCTCCCTGAAAGTTTATGAGCGAGAACGCAAGATAGATCAACGGCGGAAGCAAGAGGGCATCCTTGAACAAGTCCGGTGCTCGCAGCGCTTCCAGGATTCTCCGCTTGGTTCGCAGCCGCTCGGCGAGGAATGCCAAAAGTCCAAGACCGCTCGCTCCCACCAGAAGAATGTCCCTCCCAAATACTCTACGAGTGATTATCCAAAGGTGTGCGGCTGCCTCGGAAAGAGTCTGCTCGGCGGCAGGTCCGAAGACGGTGAAGTTGTATGTAATCGTCCACGCCCACATATCTCCTAACGCGCCCCGCGCATAAAAATACCCAAGCGTCACGACCAGCGGGATCATCGCGCCTACAAAAACTTTCACTGCGCGAAGGTCGCGCCAGCTTGTCAGATAACGTGAGAACATCAGCAGCGCGACACCGGCGAACATCAAACCGGGCTGCCAGCAAAGGCACGAAAGCATTGAACAGAACCCAGCCCAGAAAGGCCGATCTTTCGCGATAAAGAATAGCGCCAGCAACCCAAACAGTATCATTGCCAGTTTTGGCTGCGTGCCTGAAACCATCATCTCGACGAACGTGCGTGACATTAATGGAATAAGAAAGGCAATCAGCGCTGCGCCGCGACTTTCTAAATAGACGGCGACCACAAAAACCATTACGGATGAAACCAACCCGGCCAAAAGGATCTGAAACAATCGGACGGCAATGATATCTCTCAATCCGGCGCTCTTGCCTAGAATCATTGCGGCCGCGCTCAGGTGCGGAGCCAGCGGCCCCTTAATATCGATCACGTCACGATAAGGAACCTGACCGCGAAGTATCGATTGGGCGATGTAGTCGTAGATCGCGGCGTCGCCGGCTTCCAATTGGCTGAAGGGGCGATGCATCGCGATGGTGACCGTGCTGAACAGGAATGCGAAGGCCGCCAGCATTCGCGGGTCGGTTGCGCGGACGCGCCCCCACCAGGACGGCCCGGGTTTACTCTGCGTCATATCGTGCCAAACCCGCCAACCTCAGTTGGGGGATCTTTAGGTTCGACCTACCGGTGAGTGACGCTTGTACGCTCGTCGCGCGCGGCGAAGATCGCGGCGAAAGTGGCCCAATGGGCAAGGAGCTACACATCGGGGGAAAAGAGAAGCGCGGAGTTGCAGTAGGAAGAAATGAGATTTTCACCAACTTAAGTTGGGGGTCTTGACACCGATCCGCGACCGTCTGCTTGCGCAGAAAAACCTGGTAACCTCTGATCGGCAGCTCTTCATAAAGCGCTGCCAACCATCGTTCCAAAGCTACTCCCTCGGCCACGTGGCGCAGCCTTGAAACAGCAACAAGCTTCGGCTTTTCGGCTTCGATAGCGTCGACCATTGCGTTGACTGATCCGCCGAACTTCTTCGCGGCGATGTAGCCGGCCTTCCCGTGATCCCACATGATGTAAGGGTTCAGATTCGGCCGGTTCAGAAGCACAAGTATCTCGACTGCTCCGTGCACGTAAATCTGGTCATCCGGCCCGAGTAGCCCGGATATGATTCCCAATTGTTCCTCCTGATACCGCAGCGTCCACTCCTCCAGTTTGTAGGTTGAGGCTCGAAAGACGGCCACAGCAAGAACCAAAAGCAGCGCAACCGACGGAAGTGCTTCAACGAGGGAAACAAAAGGCTGCCGGTTAATGGCTGCCACCTTTTTCAGCAAACGAGGAAGCTCCGCAATAAACCATCCGGCATAGATGCCAATAAATGGAAACAGAGGTATGAGGTCGGGTCCCGATTGAAGGTTGACGGCGCAGAAGCCGAGGTAGGTAATCGGCGCGATTACAAGAGCGTCCCTGTAGAGGGTTGCTGATTTCAGCGCCTTTGAGGGTGTTAGCGCAAATTTCAATCGCTGCGCGGTGAAAATGAGAAGTCCTGCAAGGCCAATCGCACTCCAAATGATGTCAATGTTAAAGACTCGAATCAGGACCGTCCAGATATGCGCCAGCGTTTCGCTTACATTCCTGATTCCTTCGGGAGCGTAAACCTCGAAGTTGTAAGCTACCGTCCAGGTCCAAAAATCGGTCAAGCCTCCAACGAGGTAAAAATAAAACACCGTCACCGCGAGAGGTATCATTGCTCCGAGCACGACCTTTATTGCACGCCGGTCGCGCCAGCTCGTCAGGTATCGCGAGAAAGTAAGGATGGCTACGCCGGTAAATAACAAACCGGGTTGCCAGCACAGGCAGGACAACATTGAAAAAGCGCCGGCTAACAATGGCGCGTCTTTTGCGATCATCAACAGTGAGACCATCCCGAATAGAATCATGGTCAGCTTTGGCTGCGTTCCCCCTTCCGTCCAGCTCACGAAGTGGTAGGACATCAGTGGGAATAGCCCTGCTATCAGGGCGGCGGCGCGGCTTCGCAAATAGGCTTCGACGATCAGGAAGGTGACGGTACATAGCACACCACCCAGCAGTATCTGCATAATCCGCACCGCCATCACATCGCGGAAGCCCGCCGATTTACCTAGCCACATGGCGAATGCGCTGAGATAGGCGCTCGCAGGCCCCTTAATTTCCACTACATCTCTATAAGGCGTCTGGCCTCGCAGAATTGATTGCGCGATGTAATCCCATATAGCCGAATCGCCTGCCTCCAATTGGATAAACAGACGCCACAACAACATCACCGCCACGCTCACCACAAAGATTGCTAAACAAACGGCACGGGTACGGCCGGTTTGCAGGATAGCCGGCGATGCAGACCAGGCTCGCGGTCGTGAACTCACTGGAACGGGCGGTTTTAAGCGAGGTGCCGTCTCAGACATTCAATGTGCTTCCATCGTGTAACCGCGCAACTCACCGAAAAATTGATATCGCTTCGGCTCGAGAGAGAGGTATCGCGCATCGGTCCCGGTATAGTACACGACAATATTGCCGTAGGGCGTGTTGCCCATCTGACCAAGCAGATGGTACTTCTCCTCGGTGCCTTCCAACGCTTTAAAGCCTCTCTTCGCGCGCCTCACCAGCGCGTAGTCTTTCCCGTCTATATCGATGTAATCGCTCATCCTCTTTTCCAGCGTGGCGAAACAACGGTCCTTTTCCGGAAACGCCAGCCATATGCTCGGGTTCTGCACCGCGACCGGGCACAGATCGTCGCCAACGATGCCTCGCAATACGGCGGCGAACTCATCAAATGTGGCGAGGTTCGGATTGAGCACCTTTTCAAGATAAATGTTGGTCTGTCTCGCGAGTTGATAACCATAGACTGCACTCAAAAGAGCAACCGCTGCTACCGCCGCTCCGTACGCAAGTCTTGCGCGCGGCCATTGCGCGGCACGCAGGCGCGCGATCTTGCTCAACACGTCCCGAGCCAGGATTCCTACGCACAGAGCAAACCACGGAGCCATATGAGCCATGTAGTAGATTCTCTTATGGCTGACGATCAGAGCGTGAAACAGCACTACCACGCCCGTAACAATCAGAACGCGCGCTCTTGGATCGACAAGCAGATTACGCCTGATCCGCCGAACGCATATTACGAGGAGGTACACGATAGCAGCGATGGTAAGCACCTGAAAGACGCGAAGCGTAAAATGAGGCAGCCCCGGAAACAGCAGGCTTCCCTGCGACCATTTCTGGTACCTTAATCGCTCCTCCAACAGGTTATTGAGCCAGCCTTTGTACTCGAGTATTCGAAAGTGCACGTCGTCACCACGGTTTTGCAGGAGAAAGTTCCTATAATCGATTATGTCGTAGACTATTTCATAGGCCATCACGGCCAGCGCGCTCGCCACGAGTATGTAGAGTTTTTTCGAAGTACCCGGGATCGAATGCGCCCGCTCGTGCTTGTTGGAGTCGCGGGAAATGGGGTCGATCCCGGATGTTCGCGCTCCGAAGGGGAAGAGAGCTCGCGGGCCTTCCCGCATCAGTATCAACAGGCAGATAGCTCCAAGCATATAGAGCATATTCGTATGGCACATGACACCTGCGCCTGCTGCAAGCCCCGAAGCCACGTACCAGCGCGCCTTCTTTCGTTCCTCGGCAATCTCATAAAGATAAAACGCAAGCAGGGCAAACGCCGCCGCTGCATAGTCGTCTCTCAGCAATCGACTGCGCTCGAGAAAAGTTTGGTCTCCCACCAGCATCACGACCGCTATCAAACCAGCTCGCCAATCGAAGAGCCGGCGCCCTATCAAGTAAATCATCAGCAGCGTCAGCGCAGCGGTCACCAAATTGAACGCACGACCCTGAGCCAGGCCGAACCCGAACAGCTTGTGAAACTCGGCGAGGATCACAAAGTAGACGGGAATAAAGGAATGCCATGCGTTTTCGATGTTGCCGCCCAGATAACGCAACATCGGCAGGGCCAGCTTACCCCGATACAGCATTTCGTACGGGACCTGAAGCGTGAACGCCTCGTCACCTTCGGGGACCGGCACGGTAGCCAGACGCTGTGCCGCAACGCTTACGAACGCCGCGATAACCAATACCAATATGACAAAATCAAGATGGAATTTTAGACCTTTCATAGGTACGTTTTGCTAAGCTATCGAGGAGCCGTCCTATTCTTGCTTCCGAACAAACACAGAATTGTGCGCGAAAGCGAGCGGCAATTTATCATACCTTTTGGTAGCCCACTCGATGAGCTCATCCCGATGCGCAACATTTCGAAGCCGAGAGAGAGATATGACCTTGGGGGCCTCGGCTTCCATCTGTTCGATAAGCCCACTGAATCCGCCCGGCAGCGTCGAGGCAACATAATCGTCTGTGCCTCTGGCCAGAAAGATGTAACGATTCAGATTCGGTCTGTTTAGAAGCACCAGTATTTCGAGAGTGCCATGGACGTAAATCTTGTCATCCGGGGCGAGCACATCTGAAATGGCTCGGAACGCCAACTGCTGATCAGGCAACGTTCTGCCGGGTTCAACACGGTATTTTGCAGCGCCATCCAGGACGAAGAAGAGTAGTAGCAAAATTGGAATGACTAACAGCAATTCTGCGAAGCGCGTATGAAACACCTTTCTCTGAAAGAGCCGTAAAAGGTTCACCAATTCGGCGAAGAAGAATCCCGCAAAAATTCCGATAAATGGAAACAACGGAATCAGATCGTCTTCGCCCGGATAGTTGATTGTTCGGAAGACCAGATACACCAGTGGAGGAAGCAAGATCGCGTCTTTGAATAGGCCTGATTCTGAGAGTGCGTTGATACCCTTTAGCTTGATCCACACACGCTCGATGGCGAATGCCGATATCCCAACCGCGCTCAGCTTTACCCAAAAGACATTCGGTCCCATCACCTCGTTAATCAAGTACCAGAGCCGCGCGAGCGCGACGGAGGGTCCCAGATTTCCCTCCGGTAGATAAACCCTATAGTTGTAGTCGATCGTACAGGTCCAAAGCTCGTCCAACGCCCCGGCCGAATAAAAATATGTGAGAAGAACCGCCAATGGAACAACGGCGCCTAACATGACGTTGAGGGCGCGCCGATCACGCCAGCTCGTCAAATACTTTGAAAAGATCAACACCGCCGTCCCGGTAAAGAGAAGACCGGGTTGCCAGCAAATGCACGACAGCATCGAGCAGAAACCTGCCCAAAACGGTTTGTTCCTCGATACGAGCAGCAGCGTCGCCAGTCCGAATAGAATCATCGGCAGCTTCGGTCGTGTCCCGCTTATCAACATTATTGCGAGGTCTGTTGACATCAACGGGACCAGGAAAGCGATGATTGCTGCTAAACGGCTCTCAAGATAAGTCTCGGCCAAGAGGTAAGTGAGAGCACATAACAGACCAGCGAGCAGGACGTAAGCCAATCGGACCGCTATCACATCTTGCAGGCCGGCAAGCTTGCCAGCCGCCATCACCAGGGCGCTGAGATATGCAGCTCCGGGCGCCTTGTTGTCGATTACGTCTCGGTACGGTACCTGCCCTCGCACTATCGATTGCGATATGTAATCCCAGATCGCATCATCGGCGCCTTCGAGCTGGCTGAACGGCCGATACATCAACATCACGATGACACCAAGCAGAAACGCCGTTATCGCGAGCGCATATGTGCCGTCGAATCGTTGAAGCGCAGGCCACAATTTCCTTGGCTCGCTCTCCGGGCGCGAAGTGACCCCGATTTGTGGTTTTGCGTTCAGCATCAAGCTGTGGAAAGTCAGTTTGCCTTCGTAACCGCCTGGCGGGCCAATGAACTGACAGCGATTCGCCAGAGCTAAAGGTGGCGCCAAGCGACCCGCATAGTTACGAAGGGATTCTGCTTGCTAGATTTCGGTTACTTCTCCGCGAGAATGATGGCCGATAAACCGAACGGAAACTCGATTCGACCGAGCATCCTCGCCTCGAGCCGGAGCGCGGCGCCGAGCAAGCCGTTAAGCCACCGCGGCACTGGCTTCACGTCGGACTCGGTGCTGCCCCTAAGCTTTGACAACAGGCGATGGGGAGCTGCCAGCCCGAACAACAGCGTATTGGCGTAAGTAGATCGCCGCGGCTTGAACCCGTGGGCAAGGAGCAAGCGGCGCAAGTCAGTCAGCGTGTAGCGGCGACGGGTGCCAACCGCGACGTCGTGGGCGCCTCGCATCCATTGGTAAGCCGGCTCGCGAATAAACAGCAGCCCGCCCGGCTTAAGCACGCGATGAATCTCTGAGACGGCGGCGCTGGCACGCTCATCGTTTAATTGATAGATCACGTCGAAGCATGTCACGAGGTCAAACTCGCGCGCGCCGAACGGCAGTTTGTCCACCGATGACAATGCGACGGTGTCAAGCGAGCGCGTTCGCCAGAACGCGGCAGCGCTGGGCGACAGATCGACTCCGTAGACTTCGGCAAGCACGAAGCGCTCCCGCATCCAGACAAGCGAATACCCGGTACCGCAGCCTACATCCAACAGCCGCCGGTCTTTCCTATCTCCAAGCCCCTGGTCGAGTATCGCGGCGGTGACCGCGCGCATGCCTTCGTACCACCATAGGCGTTCCTCTAGCTCAAACATCGCGCGGTACTCTTCATCTCTCATATGAATTACGGATGACCGGCCAGGAATGAATGACTTACTTTTCCCGTGCTTCTTCAGACACAGAAATGGCTTGGGAAGCCTCTTCTGCGGGATGTACTATCTGCGCTTTTCGCATTATCACCAGACGCCACCAGAGAACGCTCAAGTCTCGAAAGGTCTTGAACAGCCGCCGGAAGTTGAAAAACTGGGACTTGCCGTAGGCGCGATGATAGTGATTGACTGGCGCTTCTGCGAAACGCAGCCCCGCATCCTGAAAGCTCTTCACCATCTCGACGCATATCGTTCCGCTCGTCGAGGAAAGACGAACTCGATTGTAGCTGGCACGACGCACCAGCCTGAAATCGCAGTCTACGTCGCGTATCTTTATTCCAAATGCCAACCGGACCAGCCAACGGTAAATACCGCCGATTACGATCCGGTGCAGTGGGTCCGAGCGGCTGATCTTGTAGCCGTTGACTACCTCCACGTCGCCGGTCATGAGCGGCACCAGCTTTTCCAATTCTCTGACGTCGTACTGGGCGTCGCCGTCGGTGTAAAAGATCCAATCCTTTGACGCGGTGGCAAACCCGGTCCGCAGGGCGCTGCCGTATCCTCTGTTCATCGGGTGATGAATCACTCTGAGTCTCGGATAAAGCGATTCCAGTTCGGACAACACATGCGCAGTGTGATCACCGCTGCCGTCGTTTACCACGATCACTTCGTAGTCGTCAGCCAGCTTTCTGAGTGTCCGATCCGCGAGCACTACCATGCTGGCGATCGTTCCGGCGTCGTTGTAGGCCGGAAAGAAAACGCTGATGGTTGGACGGTCACTCATTTTTGCTTTCCCCGAAGCGGCTACGGACTGCATTACGTTGCGCTGGAACAGGATGCCCGGAGTTCCTGCGGCCAATCACTGTTGTGCGGCCGATACACCCAACTGCGCCCTCTTTGTCTCCCAGATTATTTGATTCGCCGTGTTGGTGACCTCCTCGGTCGCATAGAAGGGGTCACTCAGTGCTTCGTCGAGAGAGATGAAGCGCACGCCCATTGCCTTGTACCAGCGCAACAACTCGTCCAGTAAATCGCTCGTAAGCTGATTCGCCTGTATCATCAGTATCTGCTTAACGTCCCGGCCCGCGATATCGCGAGCCGCCATCCGCGCCTTCATGGTCTTATCAAGCAAACATGACTTGAACGTTGCTGTAATGAAGGCGGCGCACATCTGATCTCCTCGAGCCAGCGCCGCGCAGTAGGGTTGAGTGAAATCGTCGTCTCGAGAGTCGATTGTGGCGGGTACTTCAAGGTAGCCGTTCTGTATTAGAAAAGTCCGAATTTCGCGCCGCCTCTTATCGTCCATTCCCAGCTTCAGACCCGGATAACGAAAGTATTTGCGCTTTCTTTCGAACTTGCCCCATAGCGGCGCGAGCGCCTGTTCATTGCGCGTCAGGGTGGTTATGAAGTCCTGCGCGTTCCCCTTCTTAACGCTCGATCCCGCATAGGTCATGCTGCCGATCAGGTTCCCACTCGCGAGCCACTCCTCCTGAACGGTCGCATCCAGCGACTCGCCGGCAAGAAAGTCCACCGTGGGCGGAAGATCATTCTGCTTAAGCGCGTTCAGCAGCTTATGAAAGTTCTCCCGCGTGTTTTCCGTGTAGCACCAGTCATCCTGATCCCGATCCGGATCCACACTTGATCGCACCATCCGATTTATGGTGAGTGCGATTTCCATGCCCTGGAGCGATTGTTCGGCGCCCTTGTTGCGCGATTTGTGTGCCGCGGCTGCGACTTCCGGAATAGTACTCAGCTCGTGCTGGCAGCGAGTCATTTCAGGCTTGGCTGCCTCCGCCCCCTTGAAAGCCGAACAACCAGCCGAAACGAGAACGGAAATCAAAGTTACCAGCAGAATTGGTGAGTATTTCATTATGAATCGAAACTGAATGCCGCCGGCGCGAAATGGCATTCCAGACCCGCAACCCAGGCTCGCTCCAGGAACGCCAGTATCAAAGGTCGGCATTCTACAGGCCACGGAGAGCAGCGAGCAAGCTACCTCGCGGTCAAGACGCGCCAGTCTGTTCACATACCCGTCGATTCGTTGAGAGCCGGGTTTCCGACCGCCTGTCTCCATTTCTGGCATCACACACCCGAGTAATCGCCGTCAGGACCTCTTCGGTCGTAATCGTCATCAGGCAATCGTGATGCGAGCAGGCATGCACCTGTTCGTCGCCTTCAAGCTTAAAACAGGGGCTGCACGGCAGTTCGTGGCGAATCACCGTGTGCTGGTCTCCAAGCGGCGCAGTGCGCCGGAAGTCCGTCGGACCATAGATCGCCACCACCGGTGTACCCACCGCCACCGCGGCGTGCATTAGCCCGCTATCATTGCAAACCAGCAAGTCGCATTGCTGGATCAACGCTGCAACCTGCTTGACCGAAGTCTTACCTGCGGCGAGCGTGATCCTTCCCTCCAGCCCGTCCGCCAACTGTCGAATCATCGCTTCTTCGGAAGCCGAACCGAACAGAACCACTTGCGCGTCGGCCTGGGCTTGCACCACTTTCGCGATCACATTTCGGTAGCGCTCGATAGGCCACTGCTTCCATCGCATCGCCGGCGACGTCCCCGGCTGGAACCCGATGATCGGTCGCGCCGTGTGGCTGGCGTCCGAGTCAAGAAAACGCGCCGCGAACGCTCGGTCTTCATCCGTGAGATGTATGAATGTGGCGGCCTCGGAAGCATCAATCCTGCTGGCGTGCGCCGCGCTTACAAGATCAATGTACCGCTCGATTTCGTGCTCGTCCTCGCGCATTACGACCGGGATGTTGAAAACAAAGCTGTAGCGGCTGAACCGGCGAGACCATCCCGGGCTTGTAACATGGCCTACTCGGAAGGGAGCGCCGCTCGCCGCGACCAAAAGAGTCAGCGGCCATGAGTGGCTGTGAAACTCACTGAGTGTCAAATCGTATCGCGTATTGCGGATCTCACTTGCGCGTTTTAGCCAGGCGCGCGTGCCCGCCGAATAAGGAAGGTTGTAGATGTTGTCGAACAGACCTGCTCCCTCGAGGACCTCTTCGCACCCGGTGTTGTTCCCAACTTGAAGATCAATTCGGGCGGTTGGATATCGCTCTCGCAGGAGCCGGAGCGCCGGGGTGAACATCATGAAGTTTCCCAGTCCATGGTACGCGAACACGAGTATGCGGTCTACTTTGGCGGCAGCAAATCCGGCTTGTGGCAGGCTGTCGAAATATACCTTTAGAACAGATTCAGCGGGTTTCCGTATCCCCTCTCTGATTATTTGCCTTACCGACATTCGCAGTTGTCCCCACATCAGCCGATATAACCGAGGTGTTTCAGTCTCTCCATCACGTCTGCATTTTCTTCGGGCGAGAATTCCAACTCGCGAGACTCCTTGCTTCCGGTTCCCACGCTGACTCTTATCGGATTATCGCGAAGGTGTTCCTCGCGGATTGCCTCCAGAAGCACCCGCCCATCCACGTCATCGGGAACCTCGTTGCCAAGCAGGTAAAGCAGAGTCGGTGCAACATCGTAGATTCGCGCTTTCTCAAGGCTGTTTCCCGGCTTGATCGCCGCGCCTTGCGCGACCAGCACTCCGTTCATTCGATGACATCCGGAAATCCCAAAGGCGTCAACCATAAACTTGTTTGAGGTGAAGTCAGCATTTCCAAGAGGGAGGTGGCGCATATCTGCCGGCAGGAACGCGATGTCGGGAGCGTTTTCAACCAGCGGCCCCTCGTATATTTCCTCGCGGCGGAACACCTGACCTACCCAGGGCTCGCCCGTCGCCGGGTCGGTAAGCGATCGCAGCCGCCCGATAACGGCATCGCGGATCTTTTCGTACTCCTGGACTGGAACACTCCCGTTGGGTTCGCGGCCCGCGAGGTTCACGTATATCTGACCGTAGTTGCCCTTGGAAAACGCGACGGAGCGGTCCCAATCCACATCATTGAATGACAAGAAAAACGTGTTGAGCAGCTTCGAAGCGCCGGGCTGGGAGCTGACACCGCGCGCCGGTCTAAGCGCTCCCGGAATCTTTTTCGTCATTCTAAAGGCAAACTCGGGAGTCAGCCCCAGCGAGAACATTACCTTTTTTGCGCGAGTGATCGCGTCGGGCTTGAGCCTTAGAAAACCTTCGTGGAGCAGCCAGATATTCAGAGAGCAGTATTTGTGCACCGGCCCGAATCCGTGGTCGGACGCAATCAGGACCAGCGAATCATCGCCGGCCAGCTCAACCAGGCGTCCTACAATTTCATCAACCCGGTGGAAATACTCATACACTCGAGAGCGATGCATTTTGGCTTCTTGCTTGTTGTGGCGGGGATGCGAGTCATCGATGATGTGCCAGAGTTCGTGCTGAATGCGATCGGTGCCCCAAAAATACTGAAAGAACGCATCCCATTCACAGCGGGTCGTTAGATACTCAGCGACCTTCGCCTTGTATTCAAGCTCATCAAACAGCTCATCGAGCACAGCCTCGACGTTGCCTGCCGCGTAGGTCTGAGTCAGATGCAGCCGGTAACTTCCAAACTCGTGTTCGATCTCGCCAAGCAGCGACGCGGGGTATGTAAAGTCGCGGCGTCCGCGAGGGGTCATGAAGTCGGCAATCATCAATCCGTTAACTTCATGCGGCGGATAGGTGCAGGGAAAATTGTGAACAATTACCTTCTTGCCTGAATCACTCAGAAAGTCCCAGATCGCGCGACCCTGACGAAACGACGCGTTGACCGCCAACTCGCGATTCGACCGGCGATCGCGCCTGACAAACTCGAATATTCCGTGCTTTCCCGGGTTCTTCCCGGTCATAAATGACGACCAGGCGACGGCGGTGATCGGCGGAAACGTAGTCTCGAGATCGGCGCGCAAGCCGTGTTTGATGAGTCTTGCTATGCTGGGAAGGGCGCCTTTCTCAATCAGCGGATCGAGCACATCAAACGAAGCACCGTCGAGTCCAATGACCAAAAGCTTATTGCTCATATGCTTGCTCGTGGAAAGCATACTTTGCTCAAGCCGCTTGTTCAACCAACGCCGCACGGAACGGCACAGGATGTATTCGGTGAACGAATCTTCGACTCGCGAAGAGATGTTTGGAGCCGCGCTCGGCTCCGCCGTCCTGATGAGGCGTTGGGCGCGCGGCTCCGGAAAGGTGAGCTTAACGATCCAAACTCGCCGGCAGGCTCGGGGTTCCCTTTCCCGCATTGTCGGCTCTCGACCCCGACAGTGACCGTTGCGAATTTCCGAAGCGCGGCTGCTCTGGCGAGGCCGGTCCCGAGAATGACCGCGCCGTTCTGCTCCGACAGCGCAACCGGTTAATGAAAAGCCGCGTCGTTATGCGCAGGTATTGATCTTTAGCGACTTCTCAAAGAAGAAATGCTGCCCCTTAGCCTCACCTGTTACAACGCCCCAAACCGTGTCTCCTACTCCTAAACCGTTCGTGGGCAAGTTCAAGGACGGACTCACGGACTTATTGTGACCGGACAACTCGATGTAGGATGCGCCGAGGGTCTTCCGGTCGCTGTTGTTGAGTATTAGGCCCACGCCTTCAATACTGGCGCGGGAATCATTTGTTGTTACGGTACAAAGGAGGACTATCACGCCTTCTCCGCTGTTGTAACAAGCATTCCAGCCACTGACGGTGACGACCCCAGCAGATGCCTCGGATTAGAATCTTTTGCAGCCATGTTCGAAGCTCCTTTCAACTGTTTTTGCGTTTCAAGTAGTCCAGCGCTTTAAGAGCCGGCCTTCGTACAACTTTTTTCGCAGCCCAATTCTGCAATGAGGCCCAGCAAGGGCGTCAATTGGAGCATGGATACGTAATTTAAAACGCAGTTTCAACAGCTACTATCCACATAGGGAACGAAAGAGGGAATGTTTGAACCTGGTTTGACGCGGTGGTACAATAGCCCCGTCACTAAGACTTCCATCTGACAAGAAAACCGGGAGAAGTAAATTGAAGATATGCCCTGTATGCAACGACTCTTTCACGGATGAGCTGAATTTCTGCGACATCGACGGGACCAGGCTTGCCAGAGAGGGTACGCCGCAAGAGCGAAACAAGTGGTGGTCGTTTCTGGGGGCGGCTTTGCTGGTCGGTGGCTTAGTGATTTCCGCGGCGTCGATAATCTTTCTCCCAAAAAGCCGCGTTTCACCCCCGGTTGTGAGTTCCGAACCGCAAGCAGTCCCGGCTACGCCAAAGCCCACTGCATCGGACACGGTGGCGAACACTGCGGTCCCAGTTGTGAGTGCTGAGCCAGAAAGTCTCACCCCAGATGTAGCGGTTCCCGAGGTGAAGAAGAGGGACAGGGCGCTCGCGAACGGGAATTTCGCAGGAGCGACTCCCAATCCAAAAGCCGCAGCTCTCGACTCCGAGAGAGCGGAGAAGTCCTCGCCAGCAGCCGATGCCGATCATACCGGTCTTCCTTCACCGAAGAAGCCCGATGCGGCTCCGGTTCCCGTTAAGAGTGTTAGCGACACGCGGGTTGAAGACTCACCTGCAAAACCAGCGCTGACTTCATCCGAAATCAGGAAAGACTCGAAGCAGCCCGCAACCGCTAAGAGTTCCGATAAGGACTCGCACGATAAGAAGAAGACCGACGAAAAGGATAAGAAGAAAGGCGGCTTCCTTCGGGTCTTCAAGAAGATCTTCGGTAAAGACTGAGATCGGAATAAACACAAAGGCACAACGACACAAGGTTCCGGAAAAACCTCGTTCCGCCCGGGTGATGCCTGCCTACTGAGCCATCCGGTATACACTCTATTCAGTTATTGGTCCCTAGCGTCCTGGGGCTCTGAGACTTTGTGTTTGATTGCGACGGTGTATCGAGCCTGTTGGGGTTTACAGAGCCAATCGCTGACGCTAGAGTTGACCCACGAGCGACGGGCTCGCATATTCTCTCTTTCTAATCGATGAGGTCGAATTCATGCAGCTTCCTGGGAATATAGCTGAGTTAAAGGCAAGCGAGTTTACGGCGGAAAGGGTTCGAGATAGCTCAATCAAAGATGAGCTCCGCGACAACCTGATTAAGAAGCTCGATCGGCGAGACACCATATTTCCGGGCATCGTGGGCTACGAGGACTCGGTAGTTCCTCAGATCGTCAACGCGTTGCTATCGCGTCACAACTTTATCCTGTTGGGGCTCCGCGGGCAGGCGAAAAGCCGGATATTGCGCGAGCTTGTTGGCTTGCTCGACGAGTCGATGCCGGCGATTGAGGGTTGTGAGATCAACGACAATCCGTATGCGCCGATATGCAAGGCTTGCAGACTCATGATCGAAGAACACGGCGACCGTACTCCTGTGACGTTCATTCACCGTGACAGGCGTTATGTTGAGAAGCTGGCGACGCCGGATGTGACAATAGCCGACCTGATTGGTGACCTCGATCCGATCAAAGCCGCCCGCGGCGGACATCTCTTATCCGATGAGCTGACCATACACTACGGTCTCCTGCCGAGAGCAAACAGAGGAATCTTCGCGATTAACGAGCTTCCTGATCTTGCGAGCAAGGTTCAAGTGGGGTTGTTCAACATCATGCAGGAAGGCGATGTGCAGATCAAAGGGTATCCGATCCGAATGCCGCTCGACGTAATGCTCGTGTTTTCGGCTAACCCGGAAGACTATACCGCTCGCGGAAAGATCATCACTCCACTCAAGGATCGCATCGGTTCCGAAATCAATACTCACTATCCCGCAAGCGTCGAGGATGGCGTCGAGATCACGCGGCAGGAGGCGTGGTTGAGCCGAAATGGCCAGAGACTCAACATCCCCGAATTCATCATGCGCACAGTTGAACAGATTGCATTTGAGGCGCGATCTGATCAACGAGTGGACAAGCGATCGGGCGTGAGCCAGAGGCTTCCGATCTCGGCGATCGAAAATGTTATCTCAAATGCTGAACGCCGCAACCTCGCAACCCGCGAGACGCTCATTGTGCCGAGGATAAGCGACATTTACGCGGCGCTGCCCTCAATCACCGGAAAGCTCGAGCTTGAGTACGAAGGTGAGCAGCGAGGCGCGGCGAACGTAGCCCGCGACCTGGTTAGGACAGCCGTCGGAAAAATCTTCGAAGAGTTCTTCGAGCATATAGACTGTTCGGAGG
>JBASRM010000308.1:0-5194 GCA_049273835.1 Blastocatellia bacterium
GCCCGAGGGCGGAGCCCATCGGCACAGGGGGCGGCGTAGCCGCTGGAAGTTTGGGGCAAGCGGCCCGAGGGCGAGCCCATCGGCACAGGGGGCGGCATAGCCGCTGAAACTTTGGGACGGTGACCAATCACAGGTCGCTATGCTATATTCCCAACTTCCGATCAATTGGATATCGAACCTCTATGGCCCGCTTCTTATCAATTGTTGTTCCCGCGTATAACGAAGAGAAACGCATCGCTAGAAGTCTCGATGAGGTTTTGCGCTTTCTCAAGGAACAGCCCTACCAGGCGGAAGTGATCGTTGTCGACGACGGCTCATCGGATGGAACTTCCAGGACCGCGGAGAGCAAAGTACCCGAATACATCACCGCCGGGCATGAGCTTCGGGTTTTGACGAACACACCGAATCGCGGAAAGGGTTACAGCGTCAAACGCGGGCTCATCGAGTCGAACGGTGAAATAGTCCTGTTCAGCGACGCCGATTTTTCCTCGCCGATTACCGAAGCCCCTAAGCTGATCGATCCAATCGCCGACGGCCGCGCGGATGTGACATTCGGATCGCGCGCGTTGAACCGGGAATTGATCGGTGTGCGCCAGCCGCTGATGCGGGACTTTGGAGGGCGGGTGTTCAATTTGATTATGAAAACGATCACCGGCCTCAAGTTTAAGGACACTCAATGCGGCTTCAAGGCGTTTCGACGCGAGCAGGCGCTTCCTGTGTTCAGGCTTCAGCGGATAGAGCGGTTTGGCTTCGACCCGGAGGTGCTTTACATCGCGAAGAAGCGGGGGCTTCGCTTGCTTGAAGTGCCGGTGGTGTGGAATGACAGCGATGGAAGTAAGGTCAATTACCTCACTGATTCGATAACCATGGCGCTCGACTTGATTCGCGTTCGATTGAACGATCTTACGGGCCGCTACAAGAGTCCCCCCGACGACTTTCGGATCGGACCAGCTCCACAATCCGGGCAGGCCACGAAACAGGCCAGACCGAGCTGATGGTGTTCAGCCACAACCCGCCGGGCGCTGATACTGTTAACCCTGCTGTCGCTTCTTTCAAATGATAATTGAAGGTCGTCATGAAAATTAGATTGAACGTCAACATCGATCACATCGCGACGCTGAGAGAGGCGCGTCGCACATGGGAGCCGAGCGTCGTGGCCGCGGCTGTTTTAGCCGACCTTGCAGGCGCGAGCGGAATCACGATTCACCTTCGAGGCGATCGGCGTCACATCAAGGATGAAGACCTGCGAAACCTGCGTGGCGTCGTCAAAACTCATTTGAATCTTGAGATGGCGGTTACGGAAGAGATGTTAAGAATAGCGGCTGATGTTCGGCCGAATACAGTTACGTTGGTCCCGGAGCGCCCCGATGAACTGACAACCGAAGGCGGACTGGATGTCACTTCGCGCGAGGATGCCATAAAGCGGGCGGTCGACGATCTCGCCGGCGCCGGCGTGCTGGTCAGCATCTTCGTCGATCCCGATCTTGCTCAGATTGATGCTTGCGGCCGCGTGCGCGCGCAGCAGGTCGAGATCTGCACGGCTCGCTACGCGGAGCTCACCGACCCGACACGCGTTTCGGACGCGGCCCAGGTCGACACCGAGCTCGCGCGGATATCTCAATGCGCGGGACGGGCGGGCGAGGTTGGGCTGAAGGTGGCCGCCGGTCATGGTTTGACTTATCGAAACGTTGCTGCGATCGCCGGGATTCATCCGATTGAGGAGCTCAACATCGGCCACAACATTGTCGCGCGTGCAGCGCTTGTGGGAATGGAGCGAGCGGTGCGTGAGATGATTTCGGCAATCAATCGACGGCTGTGAGATCCTGAGCAGGATTTCCAAGTCCTAGGCCGGGAGGACTTGCGTGATTCCATCGCGCGCTCGAAACACTACTCGCTTCTCGATTGACGCCTTGGTTGGTAACTTGTGAGGTTTCTTGCTTTGTCGCGATGCCTTTCCAGCGCAAGCTCAATCAGGCGGTCGATTAGTTCGGGGTACGAAATTCCAGTTGCCTCCCACAGCTTTGGGTACATGCTGATCGAGGTGAAGCCGGGCATCGTGTTGATCTCGTTTATGATCACCCGGTGGGTCTTGCTTTCGACAAAGAAATCGACCCTGGCCAATCCAGCACCATCGATCGCCTTGAAGGCCCGAATCGCGTCGCGCTGGATTCGATCGATTGTCTTTTGCGGAAGTTTTGCGGGAACCTCAACCCTCGAAGCGCTATCGATGTATTTGTCTTCGTAATCGTAGAACTCGTGACCGACGATTATCTCACCCGGAAGACTCGCCATTGGATTGTCATTACCAAGGATGCTCACTTCTATTTCGCGCCCGTTGACCGCCTTCTCCACTATCACCTTGCGGTCGTAGCGCGCGGCATCGTCAATCGCATCCCGTAGCTCCTCTCTGTTGCCGGCCTTTGAGATGCCGACGGATGAACCCAGATTGGCAGGTTTTACGAAAACTGGCAGTCCGAGTGAGCGGGTGACACGGTTCAGTACGGTATCCGGGGTTTCTTCCCACGACGAGCGTAAAAACCATTCATACTCCCCGATCTCAAGACCAGCATGCTTGAACAGCTGTTTCATCGCGACCTTGTCCATGCCGGTTGCCGAAGCAAGCACGCCGCAACCGACGTAGGGAACACCTGCCATTTCCAGAAGACCCTGGATGGTTCCATCTTCGCCGTAGGTGCCATGCAAGACGGGAAAGACTGCGTCGAGAGATTCACTCGGCAACGCGCGATTTTCCGCATCAAGCCGCGTCAGCCCCTGCCGTGTTGGGTCCCCGATGATCGCCACCTGTTGATGGCTGTTGGAGGACATTACCGCTTGCGGCAACAATGCAGTCGCGTTATCTGACACCAGCCAGCGTCCCTCGGTTGTGATGCCGATCGGGACGACCTCATATTTTGACTTGTCCATCGCATTGATGACGGACTCGGCGGATCGCAGCGAGACCTCGTGTTCGCCAGAGCGTCCCCCGAAGATCACGCCAACCCTTAATTTCTTGGGCAATTGAAAACCTCACTATTGGTTTTGGATGCTGGATCGATAATGCGAGTCTGGTCACCTCGTTGTCGCGCGAAATTATGAAGAAAGGGCGGACGAGGTTAAGCGCGCGCATTTCACTTGTGAATCGGTTCGTGCCCGTTTGAATTGTCCCATTTCCGAATGCGGTTGCGGGCCGTGGCGATCCGGCGCCAGGCCAGCAAAAGGTGCGCGACGCAGAATCCCAGCGGCAGCAAAACGAAGGGGCTCGCAAGCAGGATCAGGAATCGCAGTGGAGACTTCGACCAAACAGGAATCGAAGCAATGAGCACGAGTGCGATCAGTGGGATAAAAATTCGAGACTGCTCATTTAGCTTATCAGTGCAACGCTGCAGCTCGATGACCAGCGTTTCGCGGTCGATTCCCGGCGCTCCCCGACCGGGCAACCGGTGATTCGGCTCCCCGCCTGGCTCGCGTGCATTAATCATCGAGGTCCTCACAGAATTTTCTTTCCAAGCGCCGACAAGATAAGCTCCACTGCAAGCAAGGCGGTTTGATTAGCCGTATCGAAGACCGGATTCACCTCAGTAAGCTCAACCGACAGCACTCGCCCGGAATCGGCGATCTTCTCCATCGCCAGATGCCCCTCTCGATAAGTAGCGCCGCCGCGTTCAGGAGTCCCGACGCCCGGAGCGTAGAATGGATCCAGAAAATCCATGTCCATCGTTACGTGTAGCCCCGCCGTGTTGAGCGATGCAATTTCAACCGCTTCGAGGATTACATCGGCCATTCCCCGCTCATCCAACTCGCTCATTGTAAAGACTCGAATGCCGAGCGATCTCAACAGCTCGCGCTCGCCGGGGTCTATGCTTCGAGCGCCGATGATTGCGGTGTTTTCGGGAAGGACTTTCGGGGCGAACCCCGCTACATGGGTCAGTTCGCGAGCGCCATGACCCAGCAGTGCGGCCAAGGGCATGCCGTGAATGTTACCGGAGGGCGAAGTTTGAGGAGTGTTCGAATCGGCGTGAGCGTCCAACCAGATAATCCCGACTCGCTTGTGCTGCTTGCGGTAATAAGAAGCCAACCCGGCGGCGCTGCCTATCGCTATTGAATGATCACCGCCCAGTATTACCGGCAGCGCGCCTTCTTCGAGCGCCGATTCAACCATCGCAGCCAGTTCTTCCGCAGCAGCCGCGATCTGCTGCAAATAGCGGGCGCGGGGATTCAATTCCTGGACGGCTTCCGGGGGATGGACGTGAACGTTGCCTACGTCGGTCACTTCATATCCGAGCAGCGCAATGGCCTGGTTGAGCCCGGCGATCCGAATTGCCGAGGGCCCCATATCCACACCTCGGCGTCCCGCGCCCAGGTCCATCGGCACCCCGATTATCCTGGCTTTCTTCTTCATACTGCCCCTGCGTGAAATAAACCAAACGACGATAGCTGAACCCGGTTTTTGAGCATTGATATTCTCCCATTCCGCCTTGCGAGAGGCAAGATAGCCGAGGATTGAGACCGAAGAAAGAAGGGAGGCCGGCAAGCGGCCTCGACAGAATGAAGAAGAGTCGCTGAGTCTGAGCGCTCTTAGTCGGCGCCAACGAGAGCGTTTGTTTGGACTGTCGAAGCGAACTCTTCGGCCTAGTCTGCGAGCTGGATAGTCGCGAGTATCTTTGGAGCGTCCTCTCGAATCTCTTTTGGGTGGAGTTGTGGTTCGTAAGGTCCCAAAAATTCGCGCTCGCGCTTTACGCTACCCCATTTCATTTGAGCTTTCAACTTTGCCCTGTCAGCGAGAGCTCGTTCTTTCGACGCAACTTACAACAAGCTGTGGCACGCATGTGTTGCGAGCGCGAACGAGAACTTCATCGTCGAATAGTTAGATTGCAGCGAATAATTAGGATTTTACGTCTATAACCTTAAAGGGGAATTGCAATGAACAAGACGGCTAAACGAAGCCAGGGAACCTCCAGTTCGGCGCCCGTAAGTAGAGACTCTGTGAGGGTTGGTAATGACGGCACTGGAGCAAAACGCTCTTTAGAGACCGCCGAGCCTCAAGAAGTCGGACAGCCAGGAAAGATAGAAAAGGCCGTTACGGTTGAAAAACCAACTGTCCAGCCTGGTGTGTCACCTCAAGAATTAGGGCCTACTACACTTGAAGGACAAGCGAGGCGAACAAGTCCCCAAGCACGAGTGCAAACCCTAGCGG
>JBASRM010000310.1:0-32341 GCA_049273835.1 Blastocatellia bacterium
GCCCCAAGAGCAGCGACGAGGGCCACGACTAAAGAAACGCGTCTGAGCATTTGATACCTCCGGGATCTAACGAGAGAGTTTTGTTGCTTCCAGCCTTCAGCACGCTCCGGCAAATCAAAAGTTCCAAAAGTTGCTCCGATTCAGGCGCTCCTTTGCGGTAGATTTTGCGAGACGTCACCGCTTCGTGTCCCTCTGAACACAAGGTCGGTGAGTCTTGGAAAGCGCGCCAATACGCCGGCAAACGCACTCGCAGCCACGGGCGAGAAGGCCGCAAGCCGCAGTAGACCGGCGAACTTCATTCGATTGCTGAACTCGAGCTGATAGTGGCGCGCGTAACTGCTCAAAACGGAATCAAGAATTGTGGATGAGCCTGCTTCACCGGCCGCAGATTCAGCCGCCGTGTTCGGGATGTCCGATGCAAGCGTCTCACGGGGCGCACCCATGGCTTCAATGATCGCTGCGGCCGCCAGTTCCCCGGTTCGTAGCGCAATCTGGATTCCCGTTCCCGTAAATGGGTCTATCATTCCCGAAGCATCGCCGATTGCGATCACCCCGCCGCGCGCGAGCCGTCGCCGGCCAAAAGTAAGCGGGCCGGCGCTGTGCCACTTTCCTACAACCTCGGCCCGCTGCAGCCGCTGACAGGCGAGACTGTTACGCATCAGAGTTTGATCGACCACTTTTAGCGGCTCACCTCCGGCATCTTTCAAAGTGCGCTCATCGACGATGAAACAGAGATTCACGAGTCCGTTCTCCACTTGAGACAGCCCACCATAGCCTTGCGAGAAAAAATAGAGCTCGACTTGATCGTCGATATCCTGTGCGCCCTTGAAGTGTGCCTTGAGCGCGTAGAGCCGAGCGCCGCGGCGGCCGGCGATGCGTTCTTTCTTACCGACCATAAGACGGGAGTTCCTGCCTGAAGCATCAATGATCAGCGGCGCATCGAAGCTGATGCCGCTCCCTTCCGATAGCGATAAAGCTTCGACCCTGTGCACAGAACTGTTTGCGAGCGAGCACCCTTTAACGGCTACACCTTCCCGGCATTCAGCTCCGGCTTCCCGCGCTCGATCAAACAGAATTTGATCGAAGCGGGCGCGGCTCAAGCTCAAGGCGCACGAAGAGCCGCCAGGCACTTTAGCAATCTGAGTATGGACTGATTTTCCGCTCGAAACGACAAGGCTCACCCGCGAGATCTTCCGCGCTCCGCTGGCCAGCATTCGCTCCATCACCCCCAGTCGTTCCAGGGTCGGGAAGCACTCTGGTGTAATGAACTCGCCGCACAGTTTGCCTCTTGGCATGTGCTTCTCTTCCAGGACCAACACCCGCGCGCCGAGTTGAGACAGGCAGATCGCAGCCGAAGAGCCAGCCGGTCCACCGCCGATGATGATCGCGTCATAAGCCAAAACAAACTCGCAATTCCCGCCGGGGGTTGAACGCTACTCGGTGCCGACGTCCGCGACCAGTGAGAGGCGATAAGGGAATACTCGCTTCACCTGGCGGTTCTTCAAACCGGCGCGCCGGGCAAGTTCATTCATCTCGTCGGGAGTGAAGGCCCGGAGCACCGAGACCGGGCCGTCACTTTGAGTCAAGAAACTCGCCCCTAGAATCGGAAACGCGATCCGCGTGAAATAATAGGGAACCAGGTTTCTTATCAAATCGTTGACGATTACTGCGCGCCTCGCGATTCTGCCAAAGTCCGCCAGCAAGCGAACAACATCTTCATCGCGAAAGTGATGTAAAAACAGCGATGCGGTCACATAATCAAAACTACGTGGAGCAAACGGCAGCTTCAACGAATCGGCCCGCACAAGGTTTACTTCCGAGCTGACTCCCAATCGGGTTCGGGATACTCTTAGATTTCGCTCGCTCATATCCACCGCGGCGATGAAGGTCTTCACTCCGCGCTGACGGCACTCCTCGGCAACCGCCATCGGGATGTCGGCGGAACCGGTCCCGACATCCAGCAGCGAGACCTGATCCTTCCCGGTCCGCTCAAGCAAAGGTGAAAGCGCGTCGAGCACGACCTTGCTGCCGCCGAGGAACCGATTTATGCGGCGCAGGTCTGAAAGGCTCCGAGCTACATCCTCATCGGTACCCTCCCCGGCGTCAAGCAGTTCTTCCTGGTAGATACGTTTCGGTGTGAACATACTCTCACTGATGTTTAGAAAAGGCATCATATCGCCAACCGGGTCTCGGCGTTAAGCAGCTTCAGCGTGCCGCTTGTCGCGCGCCAACGATGCGACAAGATTTGCGCTGGAGGCGCTTCTTGACTTTGACAAGGGTAATCAATAGAATCGGCCCGACTTGAGCATAGTCCTTAAACCCGTTTTAGGTCCCAACACAGTGGATAGCCTCCGAGGGAGCAGAGTCTAGGTGCGTTTCAGAGGTTGTTGATGGCGACTAGAGAAGTACTTGGCGGCCATCGCATCGATGAGGCGGTAGCCGCCGGACAGACTGCGCTTGAACAAAGCCGCTTCGAGGAAGCGGCCAATCATTTTCGGTCCGCGCTCCGACTTGGTCCGCGGTCCAATGATGAGGAGGCGCAGATTCGCTGTCTGTTGAGCATCGCACTCGAGAAGCGAGGCCTGCGTCCCGAGCAGCTTGAAGCCGTCGCCAAGTACGAAAAGCTAAGCGAACTCGGTCGTCTATCGGAAGCTGCTCATCTGCCCGTGCTTATTCGATTGGGCTGGGGTCACTGCTTCAACAACGACATCCCGCGCGCCATTGCGCTGTTTAACCAGGCCTTGCAGCTAGCTCGCGAGGCAGGCGATCAGGCGGAGATTGGCGAGTGCTATTTCGGGATGGGCCGCGCGTACAGCGTCTTCTCCGAGCTTCGAATCGCCCGCGATCACTACACGTCGGCACTCGATCACTACAGACAAGTCGGCAATTGGAGCAAACTTGCCGAATCCTACATAAACATTGGGTACATCAACGCGCGCGAGGGCGATTTTCGAAATGCCCGCCACGCCATAAAACAGGCGTTGGCAATCATCGGGAACCACGACGATCCGGATCTCCTTGGCCGGGCACACTGGTACCTTGCGGTCATCTACGACAATCTCGGCGAAATCGATAAGGCAAACGGATCGTGGGAGAAGTGCATAGAAAACTTCCGCCGCTCGGACAATTCCATTTTGTTTGCGATCAACCAGAACAACTATGCGATGCAGCTTATTCGGTTAGGGCAATGGTCGCGCGCAGAGGAGCTTGCGCGTTCGGCGATTAAAACGCTGGACAACCTCAAGAGTATTACGGCCACCGGCGGAGCGTATGACACGCTTGCCCAGCTCTGTCTGCTGATGGGAAGGCTCGATGAGTCTGATCGGCTGCTCGCGGTGTCACTTGAGATACTGTCATCAATAAAAAACGGCGAGTGGGCTGAAGCGAGCACGCAGACAACCATCGGGCGCAGCTACCTAATGAAAGGTACTCCTGAGCTTTCGATTGCGCCGCTTGAACGAGCGGTCGATATCGCAGCCCGCCGCGGTGAGCAGCACGATCTTCCGGAGGCGCAGCTCTGGCTCGCCGAGGGGCTTCTCCAAAATGGACGCCTCGAGGAAGCGCGCAAGATCGTGGAGGGTGTCAGGTCATTCCTTCGAGAGACGCCCAACCTCCTGGTATGGGGACTGATGATGCGGATGGTGGCGAAGATCGAAGCCGCCGACGGCTACATCGCCGCAGCAATTCAGTCGCTGGCGCAGAGCACGTCGATCTACACGCTGCGGCGGAGCCCGTACTACTGCGCGTTGAATCAGGTGCTGCTAGCTGAGATGCTCGACAGACAGGGGAATGCCGAAGCTGCCGTGAGGGAGGTAGAGGCAGGACTGCAGATCTTCAAGCGTCTCGGTGCGGCAATCGACCAACTTCGCGCTGAAGACTATCTCGCACGGCTCAAGGCGAAAGCCGCCAGAGCTGAATCCGTGAATGCCAAATCCATGGAGCTCGAGGGTCGCGAGTTGGTCGCGCGGGGTTTAGCCTCCGCGGTCGACGGATTCATTGCGCAGAGGCTGGTGCAAGCATCGGTGTCGCGCGATTTGCTTCTGCACGAGCTTGTCTCAATCGTCCAGGACCAATCATCCAGCCGTGCTGCCATCGTAGCCGAGATTCTGGGGGACGAATCCGCGGTAAAGGACGCGTTGAAGTTGAGAGTTGCTGCCTCGATCGGCCTTTCGGCCGAAAAGGAAGCGGCAAGGGTCGCTTTTCTCGAGGCGCTTCCACCTGATCAGTACTCCGGTAAGTTTGTTTACAGACTAAGCGATAATCAGCAATCTGATTTTTTGCTTCAGATCATCGAGCCAACGGTCGACCGCTACCTAAAGGGCACAGTCAGTCTAAAGCCGCTTTTGTACATAGTTGAGCAAGGCCTCGAGACGCAGCTTCTAAAAAGCAAAAGCCGGCGGACGCAGGTGTTTGATCCGGCTCGGCTGTTGGCGCAGGTCGAGCTTCCCGGATTCATTTGTGCGAGCCGGGCCATGGGACGCGTGCTCGAACAGATACATAAGATTCGATCGTCCGATGTGACCGTGTTGATAACCGGAGAGTCAGGCACCGGCAAAGAGTTGATCGCGCGGGCCGTACACGCCGGCAGTTCGCGGCGTATGAACGTCTTTGTCCCGTTCAACTGTTCTGCGGCGCCGCACGAGATGATCGAGAGCCAGCTATTCGGATTCAGAAAGGGCGCGTTCACCGGCGCAGTCGCAAACAACGAGGGCATCATCGGCGGCGCCGAGCACGGGACGCTGTTCCTGGATGAGATCGGCGATCTCCCACTCACGCTTCAGCCAAAGCTCCTTCGGTTCTTACAGGAAGGTGAGATTCATCCCATCGGGGAGAGCCAGCCGCATCGCGTCGACGTGCGAGTGCTTGCGGCCACCAACTCCGAGCTCGAGCGTACCGTCGCCGAAGGCAGATTTCGCGAGGACCTCTTTCACCGGCTAAACGTGATACGGATTCAGGTGCCGCCGTTGAGACAGCGCCGGGAAGAGATTCCCGCCCTCATCAATCACTATCTGAATCAGTATCAGCAGGAATCCGCCAAGAGCGAGATCGGACTGTCGGAAGAAACCGTCGACCTCATGGTGGTCTATGAGTGGCCCGGCAACGTTCGACAGCTATGCAATGAGGTGCGCCGGATCGTGACTTACAGTGAGTCTGGAACGATTGTCACCCCCGACGCGCTTTCTTCCGAAATTGTGCTGGCGGGCCGGGAGCTCGAGAGCGCCTCAGCCGCGCCAGTCAAACAGGGCGATCTGACAATGGTTAGTCCCGGGTCGAATACGTTGTCCGAAGCTGTGGAGGAACTGGAACGCCGGATGATTCAAAGCGCGCTTCGCCGATGTTCGGGCAACATCGCTCGCGCCGCCAAAGACCTCGGGCTGTCCCGCAAAGGACTCTACCTCAAGATGGACCGCCTCAACTTCAACGCGTGAGTGTCAGGCTTATCGTCCACGACAATTCCGAATATCAATGTACTTGTGCTCACAGTCGCGCAAGTTTGCCAACATACTCTCGCTCCACCAGCCCTTTCATATTTCCGACTGAACGGTGCCTTCGCCGCGAGATTGCTCAGGTTGACAGCGGCACGTAAGTTAGGCGATAAGAATGCATTGTCAGGTTGCCGGGGAATAGTGAGCGTGCAGAAGTATTCGTGACTTGGTCTCCCGGCGAAGAGTCCGAAGAGACTTTCTCACTTCGCTGCGTTGTTTCGCAACAAAACCCTGGGTCGGAGAGTTTATGGAGAATCTGTGGCAGGATCTTCGGTTTAGTCTTCGGATGCTGCTTAAGAATCCCGGGTTCAGCGCGGTGGCCGTCCTGGCACTGGCACTTGGGACGGGCGCCAACAGCGCGATCTTCAGCGTAGTGAATGCGGTGCTGCTGCGCCCCTTGCCCTACGCGAATTCAGAACGATTGGTGGTGGTCTGGGGAAAAAACCCAGTTATCGCCACGGACGCGATGTCCGTCCCGGACTTTCTGGACTATCGTAACCACAATCAAGTCTTCGAGCAAATGGCGAGTTTCGCCTACGACGACTTCATCATCACCACGGCCGATGATCCCGAACACGTTCAAGGTACGATGGTCTCCGGCAATTATTTCTCCGTTCTTGGCATTAACCCATCGCAAGGTCGCGTCTTTCGAGAAGATGATGAGCAACCCGGCGCCGACCGCGTCATAGTGGTGAGCGATGGGCTGTGGAAGCGCCGCTTCGGATCCGATCCGAATTTTGTAGGGTCAACAATCATGCTCAACGGCGCTGTGTTTACCGTCGTGGGCATCGCTCCACCAAACTTCCAATCTCCGAACCCGGCGGACCAGCCTGTATTGTGGGTCCCAATGTCCTTTGACGGCGGCGACAGATTCCGCGTTCCCTCGAGCGTCAACCCCGAGGGGTTGAACACTCGGAGAACTCGCTTTCTAATAGGGATTGCCCGGCTCAAGCCAGGCATTAGTGCAACGAAGGCCCAGGCGGACTTGGACACTATTGGAAGGCAGCTTGCGCAACAATACAAAGATACAAATGCTGGAGTGAGCGCGAACATAGTTCCGCTGCGCGAGCACATCACCGGCAATGTCCAGTTGCCTCTGGTAATCTTGCTGGTTGCGGTTGGTGTGGTGCTCCTTATAGCGTGTGTCAACGTTGCCAACTTGCTTCTCGCGCGCGCGGCGGTGCGGCAGAAGGAGATTGCAATTCGCACCGCGCTTGGTGCAGGACGGCTTCGGCTGATTCGTCAACTGCTCACTGAAAGCGTGTTGCTTTCAGTGATAGGGGGCGCACTTGGTCTGCTACTGGCCTATGGTGAGCTAAAGCTTCTGCTGGCTCTGAACCCTCCCGACATTCCAGGCTTGAGCGAGATTGGAATTGATGGCCGTGTGCTCGCCTTCACATTCTTGGTGGCAATACTGACCGGTCTGATCTTCGGATTAGCGCCGGCGTTGCAAGCAGCGAATCCGGATCTCAACGAGACGCTCAAAGAAGGTGCGCGCGGATCGACCGGAGGAATAAATCGCCAGCGCGTCCGCAGTCTGCTCGTTGTTTCGGAGGTTGCCTTAACTGTATTGCTCTTGATTTGTGCCGGGTTAATGCTGAGAAGCTTCTACGCTCTTCAAAAGGTCAATCCGGGTTTCAATCACGAGAACACTCTGACCATGATGGTGAATCTTCCTGCCTTCAAATACCCCGAGGGGGCTCAAATCACAGCCTTCTTCGAGCAAGTAATCAAACGAATAGAGGAGTTGCCCGGCGTCCAATCGGCCGGCGCAATTACTAGTTTGCCGCTGACCAACACCGTGATCATCAGGTCGCGATTTACGGTGGAAGGGCGCCCGACGGTGGACCCTTCTGAGGTCCCAAGGGCCAACTTCCGAGGCGTAAGCCATAATTACTTTCGCACTTTGAGAATTCCTCTACTGAAAGGGCGACTTTTTACCGAGCAGGACCGTGACAGTTCTCCTCCCGTCGTTATCATCAACGAAACGATGGCGAATCGCTATTGGCCCGGTGAAGAGCCGGTCGGCAAACGGATGACTATTCCTTCGGTTGCGCCAGTACCGCGTGAAGTCGTCGGTGTAGTAGCCGACGTCAAACACGCGAGCCTGGACACCGAATCCGGCGCGGAAATGTACGTGCCTTACTTTCAAAAGCCCTATCCATTCATGTCCCTCGTCGTTCACACTGCGTCCGATCCTATGAAGATGACCGGGGCGGTGCGCAGCGAGATTCTGTCAGTCGATAAGAATCAACCCGCCTACCTCGTCAAAACGATGCAACAGGTCTTGAGCGAGTCAGTCTCGCAACCGCGGCTGTATACAGTGCTGCTTAGCCTATTTGCGGCTCTTGCGGCGATCCTCGCGTCGGTCGGGATTTACGGGGTCATAAGCGGTTCAGTTTCGCAGCGCACTCATGAAATCGGAATTCGAATGGCGTTGGGCGCGCAGCGCCGTGACATCATCAAGATGATCGTTGGCCAGGGAATGATGTTGGCCTTCGCGGGTACGTTGATTGGAATCGTCGTCGCATTGCTTTTGACATTCCTCTTGACGCGTTTCATTGAGAGCTTGCTTTTCGGCGTGGGCCTCCGGGACTTTGCAACGTTCATCGGTATCCCGTTCGTGCTGGCAGCCGTTGCGTTCCTTTCAAGCTACATCCCTGCAAGACGAGCGACCCGAATAGATCCGATGGTCGCGCTGCGATACGAATGAGATCGCTTAAGATATGTTGTTCTACTCAGCACATTTGAAAAGCCTGTTCAATTCATATACTTCTTCAGGAGTTCAATGAGTTCTAGTAACCGTACGCCGTTTGGTTTAGCTGTGCTCGATTATTTCAACGGAGATACATCTGCAACTCTCATCGTCTATGATGAGCTTGGGCAAAAACATCAACAGTCAGTCAGTCTCTTTTTTCGCGATCCAACGGAGTTCCCGCCTTTGGAGAATGAAGCTCTCGACTTGTGTCGGGGCCGCATTCTTGACATCGGCGCTGGTGTTGGCAGGCATAGCCTGGCGCTTCAGGAACGAGGCTTTTCTGTGTGTGCTGTTGAGGTTGTACCGCAGTGTGTGACGATAATGAAGAGGCGCGGCATAAGAGATTCTCACTGCTCCGATGTTCTCGCTTTTCAAGCAGAGCCCTTTGACACGGTTCTATGCTTAATGAACGGCGTGGGCATGGCTGGCGATTTGGCGGGCCTTCAGCCTTTTCTCTCACACTTGCGCAGCCTGGCAAAAACAGGTGGCCAGCTCCTGATTGATTCGACGGACATTCGCGAGATACCGGAATTGAGCGCCCTTGTGGAAAGAAAGGCCGAAACGGGTCAGTACTTTGGTGAACAGCAAGTTAAGATCGAATATAAGAACCTGAAGGGCGAGCCTATCAAAGAGTTGTTCGTTGAATCTGAGTTGCTTACTGAGACTGCGTCTAGGTCTGGCTGGACGTGTCAGATCATTCGTGCCGATAAGGGTGGGCGGTACCTGGCGCAGCTTACTGCGAAGGAGGCGTCGTCACTCTGAAGTTCTGCTCGGAACCAGTGACGGATGCAGACTCACAGCTCACTAGACGCTCTAAAGATTAGCGGACACGTCACGGCGAGATCTCGTCCCGATAGGAATCAACCCTCTACATGCGATTCCACTGTGTAGCTGGTTCACAGGTGTGAATCTGCTACACACTCTCCGCAACCTGCTGTTAGTTCCGATACTTACGTGAGGTCTCGATGTAAGTGTGTAGCCGCTTCACACTTCGGGGCAAGTCCTCGCTCTAACCTAGATCGTTAAAGTACTGAAAATAAGGAGGAGCTCGCCTACTGGGAAGCTGATCATCGGAGGCACGGTCATTGCCCTACATCTGGACGTGACGAGCGGAGAAAGCAAAACAGCCGAAGCTGCTCGATAAGACCAAAACGAAAAAGGAGATTGCCATGTGCAAAGTACATCTGTTAAGCAACGTAAAATGCAACGTACATCTGTTGAGTAACGTGAAGTGCGAAGGCTGGATAATAGTCAACTAAGGTTTCCAAGTGCTTTGAAGTTTGCTTTGAGAATGGTTCATCGATGCGGGAACAATCAGCAGGTTTCAGCGTCCTCTTGCGATTGACCCGTTTCCGCGTCTCGCAAAGGAGACTACGATGTTGAGCAAGAGTAACAACCCAGAGATGGGCGTGATCTTCGACGAGATCGAAGACGCAATCGAAATTGAAGAAGTGATCGCCCCTCGTCATTGAGGGGAGCAACCCCCACCGTAGACAAGCCACAAACCGGGTAGACTGAACACCACACTAATGTGGAAAAGCTTAACCAGGCCGACCGCCCGGGGCTCCCAGCGTCTGGCGGTTGGTCGCATTGCGATCGACCCATCCTTTCCTACCGGCAACAATCACGAAAGCGGCTTCTTTCGTCTGAACTCGAATGAGGGTGATATCTGACCGGTTCGCGGCAGCCTGATCTCTAATGTAACCCAGGTACGATCGGGCACGCGCTTATGCAACTTCTTATCGACGCTAGTGACGCGTTTGTACGTGCCGTTTCCCGTGAAATACCGGTCAATGTATTGAAGCTTTCGCAATTGAACTCCGTCCACCCAGATTTCGGTCTCACCGATTCGAAAGTTTCTGCCCGCCAACTCTATGGAGATTCGGTCGCCTTCGGTGACGGTGGCGCCGTTTATGATCGGCATCGGCCAGATGTCGAAGTTTTCTCGCGATGTAGCCGTCGATGAATTGCCGGCCCCATCGTAGATGGTCACGCGTACGCGCGACTTTCCGGTAACCATATCGGCCGGGACCAGCCAGTTATAGGTCTGTGTGTCTCCGCTGCTTACTGCTTCAAGAGAAACTATTTGCTGGAACGTGTTCCCATTATCCGTCGACAACTCGATCAGCCGCCGAAGTACCCCGACGTTATCCGTCTCCCTCCATTTGATCGAGGTGGTTAGACCCCCGCCGACCGGGTCAGTGCCGTTGTGAGAAAGCAATGTTACCGAGGGAGGAGTCGTGTCGGGCGGGCCGTTCACAATCTCGAAGGGCGCCGCATTCATCGACGTGACCGGAAGGTTAACTCCGTCGAGGACGCTTATTCTGATCCGCGCCGATGAAGTTGGCCATCCGGGTACGCGCCAGTCAAATGTACGAGCCTTTCCATCCAGTGTGGCTATCGGACTAAATGAAATGCCATCGGGCGAAAATTCCACCTTCTGGTTCTGAAGTCCCTTGTCGTCGGTTGCGGTCCATTGAATGCGAATTGTGTTGCCGACGGTAAACCGTTCACCCCCGGCTGGAGACATAAGGCTCGCGACGGGAGGAAGATCCACGGGACCCCCTCCACCGCCGTCCTGCGACTGCGCGTTATAAATTACCAGCGCGAAGTCCTGATCGGTGAGATCCCCGTTGCCCGGCACTCCGTCTCCCGCTATGTTTGCCGCAACGATTCGAACCGTGAAATCGCCCGAAGATCCGCCCGGCGCCCAAACGCCTTCAAGATTGTTGCGGTTGTCCGCCGAACCGCCTTCGATGGAGACTCCTCCCGAGAATTGATTTCCGAGATAAGTCTTGCCCCCGACCTCCACTTGCAGATCGAGATCGTTTACGGTCGGGCTGGCCGCAGGGCTCCCCGGCGCGTCTGTCCACGCTAGTGTAACGCGAAACGGCTTGGAGGGGTCCGCAACACGACCGTTCACGACCACGGTCTGACCGGTACTTGCGAGGTTCTGGTCCTGATCGACCGTGATCCTCGGAATCCCATCCAACGCGCGACCCAAACTCAGGAGCCCCCATCCTTGATTGTTTCCGGGCAAAGCATCTCCAGCCAGTAGTCCTGTCATGTACGATGTCGAGTTTGTCAGATAGCACTTGAGCATCGCAGGGCTGGGAGGATGTCCCACCGATTGTTGGAAAAGTTGGCGAATAAGTGCGGCGGCGCCAGCAACTGCTGGAGCCGCGTGACTGGTTCCGGAAGACCAGGTATATAACGACTGGCCGCCGGGATAATTGCCAGGACCACACACCCCACCACCGTTGTAGCCGCGCGATTGAGATCGGGCGCCCTGAATGTGAGTCCCCGGCGCTACGAGATCGGGCCTGACGCGCCCATCAACGGTTGGGCCACCGGATGAAAAGCCAATCAATGAGTTAATATCGTCGGCTCCGGCGCTGTCTATTGCGCAGCCATCCACGCCCTCTCTGAGATTTTCGCTTGCGCCAACCATAATCACGTTCTTCGCGTTTCCCGGCGAAGTAAGGTGACCACCGGGACCCTTGTTTCCCGACGAGAAGAGAATCGTCATCTGTTGATTTGCTTGAACCGCAGGCTGCGCATCGCGCACCAGGGAATCGTAGGTCTGACAATCGACGGTGTACGTGTTGTCATATGCCCCCCAACTATTGCTGGAGATCCGAGCGCCGTCTCGGTACATCTTTTCTACCATCGACGCCAAATTAGGGTTGGTATACTCGGGCGCGAAGATTTGGGTGACCCCAAGAAGAGCGTATGGATGGATTCCAAGCCCAAACTTATATCCATCCGAGTCGACATATGGAAAGCTCGATCCGGTGTTGTATCCGCCAACGATCGACGCGTTGATTGTGCCGTGACCCGGCGAGTCCTGTGGCAAAGCATCCTGTTCGAACGCTCCCACATAACGAGCATAGGAGATCCGCGCCAGCCCGGCGCTATTCAAGAAGTCTTTGTGTAGCACTTCAGGATCAAGCGAACCCTGGTCGATCCCGCTGTCTGCCACATCGACGATGAAGTCAGGGGTTGAAGCGAGTCCCTTTGACTGAAGCCAGGCTAGATAGCTTGATGCGGAGTGTTCGCTTCCGGTGAGCTTTCCAGCAACGATCAATCCCTGCTTCTCATCGTGCACCACCGGCGGGGTCCAACGTTCTATCCAGACAACATTGCTCATCCGAGCAATGTCCGCCAGCCGGCTCGATCGTACTTTTATGCGAACGTCAGTGTAGTTCAGGACCGTTGTTGGCTCACCGATCACTGAAGCCGACGCCCGTGCAATGAGCTGCTGAATCTCCTCAGGGGTTCGGACGCTGGACGCGAGTTGAATCGTCGAAATGATTTCGTCGTCGGAGTCCAGTGAAATTTCAGGCGCGATCTTGTAGTCCGGTTTGAAGGATCCTATCCATTGAACAAAGCCCTGCGGCTGTGACTTGAAACCTTTTATTCGGGCGATTGCGGCGGCGTCGGCGCGAACCAGGTAAGCGTTGTTCGGAATATAAGATACTATTTCAACCGATGATCTGAGTTGGTTGGTCCAGTGTTTCTTGATTGGCCCGACCAGCTGTACAAGATAAAGTTGCTTGTCTGCGAAGTCCGGTTCACCCAAATAGCTCGCCGCGACGGCTGCATCGCCGGTGGTGTCCACCGCACCAGCGCGTAACAACAATACGTTCATGTCGTCACGGACACTCGAACCGGCAGCAGACATCGCACCTATGCGATCGGCTGCCGAGCGCGGCGCGCTCATCAAGACAAATGAGCCGTAGTCTTCGATGACCGAGCCGCCTTCCGCCAGTATCGACTCGCGCAACTCCGGCTCATTCGCCTGGATTATCACCTTGTGCGTCGATGAACTACTTCGATATGAACTGTCATACTTGAGATGATTCGCTTGTTGAGCTGTTGAATCACTATGCGCGGCAAATTTGCCGGCGAACATCAGGGCAAGAACGAATATTGCAATTGGTGTTATGCGAAGGAGGTTTCGAGCCATGGATTCCTGCTCCAAGCCGCGCAGGCGCCGGTTGCGATTTGGAATGGTGGGGATTGTCGAGTCAGGAAGAAGGACCAGCGATTCCCCTCAGTCCAATGCGTGCCCTGGTTGCGCGTTGATGGGTCTAAAGTGGCAGGGGCAGAGCTGATGGGACCGCAGGGGCAAGTCAAGAATCCGGGATCGGTAACGTGTTGCGATGGTAAGTGAGGTGCCTATGGGAGTCAATAGTTTTCGCCCCCCGTAACCGTTGTGCATGATCAGGTCCCAACGCGCAGAGACGTGTCTCCTTTGAAACTGCCGAGCTCGAATGCTACGTTTTATTCGCAACAGAAAATAAAGCTTTTCGTGAGTGGCGCATGAGCGTCGAGACAAATCGATGGCGAGTGCACTGAAAGATATTGCGGCATCACTAGGTTCCCAAGTTGAACAGCGTCTTTTTGCTGAATATGGTGCGGTGTTTGCGACAACGGCGACACCTCCGCCAACGATCATCTTTTCCGACGCAGCGCAAGTAGATGCGTTTCAAGCTTCGTTGTCGTTGAGTCGAGAGGTGTTTGGAGAACACGAGATACAGCTTCAGTCGCGGGCACTCGAAGCGCTGGCGGCCGCGTCTTCAGAGATGAGAGAAAGAGGCGGGCGCATTTCGGCGCGGGCCGCAGATGCGGGCGGTCGTTCATATGAGGACACCGTCGGGCTATGGACGCGCAACGTGACGCGCGGGCTCGAGCACTGGGCGGCATTGGGACGAATCAGCACGCAACGCGCCCAATCGATTCGTCATCTCGACCCTGCCGCGCAAGTAGCTGTCATACTCGATCTTGAAGAAACAGAACAGATCTTTTTTGGGACGTTTTTTGACCGGTCCGTTCTTTACTCAGTCGCCGCCCCGGGCGCATCGCAACACCTGTCAATGTTGGCCTTCGACGTCGCCGAATATGAGGAACGTGAGGTGGAACAGGTACTCGGGCGTCATGGCTGGTTTCGGACTGTTTCCAATGATCTCCCACACTTCACTTACCTCGGATACGAGGAATCGGCGCTGGCCAGTCTAGGGTTGCACCGCATCGAGATTGCATACGGCGATCGTGAATACTGGTTTTGGACTCCCGATCTCGAGCGAGTTGGAAAGCGCTTCGGCTAAGCGGTCCTCCTCTGGTTCAATCCTGTCTCATCGTTGAGGTATGAATGTGACTTCACAGCAAAGGCCGGAGCTGGAAAGAATCAATGGCGGCGCTTGTGGAAAACTCGATTGGTATCGTTTTCCAAGCAATTAGCTGGAGATTTTGCTGCAACCTCGTAAGCCGCGTTCGGGATGCTGGTATGGCACAAGGGTTGTAGTTCATACAGCCGAGTTCGGATATTAATCTCGAACACTCACAAGCGTCCACAGCTCGCACGCTCGTTTATTGAAATGATTATACAAAAGACGCGTGGCGCAGTTAGCGACGGTTGTTGAGGAAAGAGGGAGTGTAAAAGCTCCCTTTTTTCATTTTGGGGCTTCGTCGAGATGGTTACATCGGTATTTCTCGGGACTCCGAGCGGGTGCTCGAAGCAGGTAAGCGCAAAGGTGTCGAGGAACTTTCAGTGTTTCGGTCGAAGTTGAATTCGCCAGCTCGGTCGAATAGTGGGGTCGCGCGATGAGGAAGGCAGCTTCCAAAACCAAGCCAGGCAGAATCCTGGTTGTCGAGGACAACTCCGATTCGCGGGACATTCTCTCGAAGCTGCTGCGGATGAGCGGGTATGAAGTGGCGTCCGCGCCTGACGGAGAGAGTGGCTACATGGCCGCACTGAGACTGGCTCCAGACCTGATCATAACCGACATAAACATGCCTGGAATGGACGGCATCGAGTTGTTGAGGAAGGTGAGGTGCGAAGCGAGGTTAGCGGCTACTGCGATTCTGGTGGTAACTGCTTTCGGAGGGGATGCGGCGCGCGATGCAATCGCGGCCGGGGCCGATGCAGCAACCGCGAAGCCCTTCGATTTTGACGGTTTCATCGATACCGTTCAGAGCCTGATTTTTTCGCGTCAAGGCGTTCAAAGCAAATAATCAGACCGATCGTTGAACTCGGAGGGTTCTTGTCGGGAAAATTGAAGGTGGGATCACTCAAGGGGCTGCAGGATCGGTTACTCGCGGGACTTGGCGGCGGCGGCGACTCTTGCTTCCTGTACTTGCGACAACATTTTTAGCAGCAACGCGGACGGTTCTTTCTTGCTTCCCCGAATGATTTCTCCAGCCTCCGCGGTCAACCGTCCGGTGGGGGAAATGAGAGAAACATAAAACAGACTTTGCTTACCCATCTTTGACACATCTACAAATAACGACCATTCATGCTGCTCCATAAATCGCGTGGTTATCGGTTCGCCGGCGCCTACCTTTTCGTCGGTAAAGGCAAATGCCTTTGCGGCTTCCAAAACCGCCTCGAAGATATCGATCTGATTCGATGTATATGACCCTGAGACCGATCTGCCGCTACCATCCGTCAGCAAGACACTGAACAGGGGACTGCTTCCTTCAATAGGCGCCACATAAAAGCTTGGGCCAGTCGGTGGCCGTAGCGCCTTTTTTTCAAGTTCACGGTCCCGTAGTGCTTGCTGGGCTGGATCTCTACGCGGCTGACTGGCCTTTTCCTGGCTAAACCCTGCGCCGGTAATCAACAGCGTGAGTAACCCAAGCGCCCCCAGCCTTGATGTCAACTTCATTTGCATCTTGTTTAGATCTCGAGTTCGCCCTTTAACAAACGCCCCGACCCGCCCCAGGTTTCATTCAAATTGTAGACATTGGCTCTTCCTCGCTGACTGTTGGGGCAATCTTTCGGGTCGCTCCGGTCGCGCCGTTGCTCGAGGCCCGGTCCTGGCTCTCACGGCCTCGCGCCAAATAGATGATTCCGCCAGGTAAGCTGGTTATCACCATAATGCCAAGCCACAACAGAGACAGTGTGGCCGCCTGGTGTGCTTCCGCACCGACGGATTGAAACAGAAGAATGTAAGAAGCTTCCCGCCAACCCGCTCCGTTGAGCGACAGCGGTATCATCCCTATCAGGCCTATTGCCGGAATCAGCACCATGTAATCTATCCAGCCGTTCTGAGTGTGCAGTCCGATCGAATTGGCCGCAAGCATATTGACGAACGCGCAACCAGCCTGGACACCCAGCGAGATGATTAACGTAACGAGCAGCAGACCCCACTTACCCCGGTATGAGTTAACTGAGTCAAAGAGGCGCTCAACTTTTTCGTCTGCCCGCTTCATTCGAAACGCGCTCAGTAAGCGGTGGAGCAAATTGTATGAGCGGCGATAGAACAGCGCGAGATTGGCGGCGACAAAAACGAGTCCGATCAATGCAAACAACGGGGCGAGCAGAACACCGTTCTCAGGAGGGATGCGTGTTCCGGCCCAGGTTGCCACCAGCGTAGCCGCCACCAGGAGACCGCCCATCCCGATATCCCGATCGATAAACACCGAAGCCGTGGACGCACTCAGCCTGGCGGTCTCCTTGTTGAGATAATAGACCTTGAATACGTCGCCCCCAATGGCTGACGGCAGGAAGAAGTTAAAGTACATCCCAAGATAGTACAGCGAGAGAATTCTCGTAAAGCTGACTTTGATATCCAGCGGCTCCAACAGTAGATACCACCGGTAGGCGCTGAGAGTCTGCACGAGGAAGTAAATCGCTATGGCGGCGATCAGATAAGACGGATTGGCTTCCTTCAGGTTCGACCAGAGATCGCCAAGATGAACAACCCGGGTGAAAATATAAACTAGAATGCCGACGCTAAAGACGACCTTCAGAAGTAGTAAGCCACCCTTCTTCATTGTGTGAGGTTTGTTCCGCCTTTATTGGATATCAGCACCACTTGAGGGAGCTCGAGTCTATCAAGAATGCCCTTCAACTTTACTTGAAAAATTGCATAACTGGCAAGCACTCGCGTCTCGGACGGAAGCCGCGGTTTTATAGCTTCATAGTCAGCCGCGCGCAACAAGCAAAACACTTCTTTGCCGGAAGAGAAAGCAGCTTCAACCTCCTCCTCGCCGTAATATTCGAAGATCGGCCTGCGTAAGTAAAAAACCATGCTCGGATAAGCTGCTTTGTAGTATCCAACAAGAGCATCCGCACCGGCCTCGGAGGCAATCACTGCACACGCCGAGCGCACCGGCTTGTATCGCTCGAAATCTGGTAGCGTCCATAACACGAACGCCCAGTTGCACGCGGCAATCGTCAAAGCAATGACAAGTATCGATGAACGGGTCTTGTTGAGCAGCGCTGCGACTATTCCCCCGAGCCCCCCAAGGATCGCCAGGTAGCCTAGAAGGTTTGAACCCGCAAGCGCGTAAGATCTACCTCCAGCGAAAAGGTACAGCACTACTCCGCCAGCCCCGGCGACTACCAAAGCCAGCGCTAGAGTAGTCCATCGGATTAAGTTCTGCCGAGGCCGCTCGTTGTTTAGAGCGCCTGCCAGAAGACCCCCAACCAGCGCGGCCGCGGCGGGATAAATTGGGAGGATGTACAAGTCCTCTTTGCTCTTCGAGAGCGAAAAAAACAGAACGATAACTGCTATCCAAATTGCAAGCAGGGTTATTTGGGCCGTACGACGCTCTGGCTCATCGAACGGTTCATCCGGAAGGTTAATCCCGCGGCCGCGCCACGTTCGGCGGGCCGCCAGCCACGCCAGAGGGATCAGAAAGAACGACCACGGGAAAAAGTCGCCGATCATCACCGGTATGTAAAAAAAGAATCCGCGCCGCGGGCCCCATACCTGTTGCGTGTATCGCGACAAATTGTCTTTGAGGATGAAGCTCTCGATATGGCCCAAACCGTTTTGAAGATAAATCATTGAGTACCACGGCAAGACGATCAAAGCAACGACGATCAAACCCGCGGGCAACATCAGTTCCTTGAGTCTGTTAAGGCGGCGATTGGCGGCGAGATAGATGAGAAAGACCAGCGCCGGCAATGCTGCGGCGGCGGGACCCTTCGTGAGAATGCCAAGACCGACCGATGCGTACATTAGCATCAGATACAGCCTTCTCCGCGCGGGCCTCAGCTCCGCAAGCACAAACATCAACAGCGCCAGCGCCATGAACATCGACACATATACATCGATGATTATCCTTCGTGAAAACATCAAGAATCGAGGTGCCAACGCAAGACCGATCGCTGCCAATAGAGCGGCCTCCAGTGAGAATAGGACCCGTCCTAATGCGAACGCTGTGACGATCATCGTCATGGCACCAAGCACGATCGGGAGCCGCTCAGCGGTCTCCGATGCACCCAAGAGCTTGTAAAACGGAGCAACCACCCAGTAGCTCAATGGGGGCTTGTTAAGGCGAGGATGATAGTTGAACGTTGGATTGATGTAATCACCGGACTCGAGCATTTCACGGGGCGTCTCAGCGTAAAACGCTTCGTTCGAATCCCATAGCGAGGATGCCCCAAGGCGAATGAAATAGGGTGATGCTGTGAGAAGTAAAGCAACGATCAACACCCAGTGCATGCGGGTTAGCGGTGTTTTCATCTGAGAGTGAAGGTAAGTATCACAGGGGGAGGCTAAAGAGCCAGGTGTCGCTAACGCAAAGGCTGGTAGAGTGACGGCCGAAGGGCAAATGCAAAGGAAGGCTTGAGCTTGTTGTTAACCGCCGGGTCCTATGGGATATTGAGACTCACAACAAGGGGTTCCTTGCTTCGAACTACTTTTAGCGTGACCGGTCCGTTTTGAGTGGAAAGGTAAGCTTGAAGCTGAGCTGCGCTCAACAGAACTCGCTCCTGAGTGCCAACGATCACGTCCCCTGCCTTCAATCCTGCGCGTTCTGCCGGGCTGTCCTTAATAACGCCTGAAACGAGCACGCCGCCTCTCGCTTGAAGGATCGCAGCCAGCTGGGGTGTGAGATTGCGTACGCTGAACCCGCTACGAAACTCGATGTCTCGTTCCGCCGTGAAGTCCGGACCGGCGTACTCCTGCCGGGGCGCCGGCGGCGCCGCGCTGGAGATCTCTGGTCCGAGCGCTCTGAGACTCTCGTGTATCTGTCTGATCTCGAGTGCCAGTTCGCGAATTGCTTCATTGGATTCTCTGGAGGGCGGACCCTTGAAATAGCTGCGATATCGCGCCGAAAGCTCCGCGAGCCGCGTCTCCAGTTGTTGGCGCTCGGAAACGGCGGCTCCAGCAGGCTGGTCGAAGGGTGATGTCGAATATGCTTCCTCGTGCGGCCGCGCACCCAACACGGCTTTGAGTTCTACTGCTTGATGATCCCTGATCGCGCGCAGCTTTACCGGACGTCCCGCTGGCAAAGACCAGAGGGCCGCTCTGAGATCAGCCGTACCCGCTATTTCAAAATCGTCAAGCCCGGTGATAATGTCGCTGGGCTTGATCCCCGCGACGGCTGCTGCGCTTTCAGGCGTGACCAGTCGAACGATGACGCCTGCCTTGCGCGTGAGACCCAACGTAGCAAACTCCAGATCCTCGAGCTGAGCCACGCTATCGACTTTTACCCCGAGCCATCCCGCGGGCACGTTGTCATTCTTCTCGATAACACGTTTGGCGATCGTATCCCGGATAAACCCCATCGGGTACAGATATGCCCGGCCGAACCCCGCGTATTGTGCCATGCCAACAACCTGGTTTTCAGGAGTCACGACGACGCTACTGTCGCTGCGTGCGAGAAGCCCGTCAGACACCAGCGTGAGCGCCCCTCGCGCCTTTGAGTACATGCTGTCCACGTTTATGCGCCCTTGAGAAACCGTGATCGAGGGCGCCAGATACACCCGGTCGATGACCGCCTTCGGCACAACGTCGCTGCTCAATATTCTCACTGCCGTTCCGTTGAGCAAGCTTCCGGAGTCGGCGATCTTTGGCATGACCGTCTTGAATGATGCTACTTCGAGTACGGCAAACCCAGTGGCAAGATCAACCCCAATCAATTTCGCCGGTAGTGTGGTTCCTTCGCTCGTAGTTATTACCAGCTTGTGCACCTTGTCCTGGGAATCCAGGTTTGCAAGTCTTGTGACGACGTGCCCCTGTTCGTCTACCAGGATTCCGGTAGTGATGTTGTAAATGTAAGGTGGAGCGGTCCCGGCCACGCCGACTCGGAGTTTCTGTTGGGCTCGCATTACGTCGACCATCTTCTGAAGATCAATTGTATGGACAACGGATACGGCCCAAGGCGCGCTGTTCGGAGCGACGGCAGCCCGCTCAGCCGGTGGTGTCTGCGCCGACGCCGCAATTGGCGCCAAAAACAAGATCAGGATTGCTGCTGCACTTCTATTCATGAGCCTTTGATTACTCAAAGCGAAATCAGAAAGAGGTCCCGACGTTCCGAGAGGCGCGCTGGCCGGTGCTGACGTACAAAAGCGGTTGGGCACCCACGCTCACGGTCGGCATCGGAACATCCATTTCACCATTATGGCCGCGGACCAATACGACACCGCCATCCTCTGCGGTCAGGTACCCCTCCGGTATCGGCTGTCTGCTTAGATCGATATCGCTTCGCTTAACTCGCGGCCGCGGAGCCGGGGTGTAACTAACGGGTTGATGAAAATCGCCGCCAGAGCTCGCACTGTCAGCGACAGACGGGACAACCGCCGGCTTTGCAGTGGCTAGCGGACTATCCTGTTTAGTGATCGGCGTTTCCGAAATAACCTGTCCCCCACGGGAGCCATTGGAGTTGTCCGAAAGCAGTCCCGAGTATTGAGCCGCACCGATCATGATCACAAGACCGGCTGCGGCGGCGCCGAGACGCAGGTAGCCAGGCGCGCCAAACCATGAAAACGAAGGCCGAGCCTTCGCTTGCGCGAGCCGGCTCTTCAGCATCGCGTCGAAGTTTATCGGCGCGTTCACACGGACACTCGAACCCAACAGGTTTCTCAGCCCTGCCCGCTCCCATGCGAATCGTTCGCAATCGCTGCAGTGTGCGATGTGTTCGGTAACATCAAAGGGAAGCCTATCGGGCTTGTCGGCTTGATCAATCCGTTTCTTGATATGGTTACAACTCATCATTTGTTTTCACCCGTTTCAAATGTAGGCACTCAATTTCTCTTTCAGAAGGTTGCGTGCGCGGTTAATGCGAGACTTCACGGTGCCCTCGGACAGATTCAGCGTTTCGGCAATCTGGTCGTAGCTCAACCCTTCAACATCGCGCAGCACTATGGCGGCCCGGTACTTCTGGGGCAACGAAGTGATAGCCCGAGCTACCGCGCGGCGTCGTTCGTCTTCGATCAGCGCCTCATCCTGGAGCACGTTCAGATCGGGCGGGTCGAGCTCAACGGCTTCGCCGTCATCATTTGTAAAAGGCGAGAACAGCGAGACTGTTTTTCGCCGCTTCCGCCTTCGAAGCTCACTGATTGCCAGGTTTGTTGCAATGCGATAAATGTAAGTGGAAAAGCTGTAGTTCGCCTGGTAGCGAGAAGCGCTGGTGTAAACCCTTATGAATGTTTCCTGTGCTAGTTCCACGGACCTGTCGTAATCGTCAAGCATCCGATAAACGAAATTAGTGATCGGGTTGCGGTATCGGCGCACTATCTCCTGAAACGCGATTTCGTCCCCATCGCGAATAGCGGCAAGCAGCTCGTGGTCACTTGCTGCCTCAATCGACCGGGTGCCGCTCAGTTCAATCGCTTGCGCCTGATGAGTGACTGCTGCCATTCGGCCGGTGTCTTCCTCTTTGGGTGGTATTACGGCTCCATAATTATACCCAAATCAATCACGCTTGAGTAAACACAAAGTTCCGAAATGTTTACAAGGACTTGCCCGCTTCTGCCCCCGCCGAAGGCCCGGTTGACAACCAAGTTGTCAACTATATAATGAATATCTTTTGCGCGAGTCAGATTTCTCTGTGATGATGATCGTAAGGGCAGGCCGCGCCGGACTGATCTGCCTGATCCAGGTTCGGTAATGAACATCGTTGTGGCTCAGATCAGTGAAGATGAGGGGCTGAGCGTCCATCATCTGTATCCCGAGGGTGAGCCGGGTCTGATTGGCGGGGATGGGAATCTAGTCGGGCAATGCGAGGTTCATCTGCAGGCGTCAAGAATAGGCAACAAGGTGGAGTTGATAGGAAGCGTCACCGCCGTTGTGGCCTCCGAATGCGATCGCTGCCTGGCTCTCCTCCGGATGCCCGTGGAGAAATCGTTCGAACTTCTTTATGTTCCTCCCCTCGCCACCCAGGAGGAGAAGGAATTGCTCGAAAAGGATTTGTCGATCGGGTTTTATCAGGGTGACGTCATCGAGGTCGATGATCTTGTGCGCGAACAGGTCGAGCTGGCTTTGCCCATGTCTCGAGTGTGCAACGATGAGTGCCGCGGACTCTGCTCCGAGTGCGGAGCAAATCTGAATGAGAACGATTGCACGTGCGAGAGGGAACCCGTTGACGGACGGTGGGCGGTGCTGAATGAATTGAAGTCCAAATTGAATTAATAACCAGGAGTACATAATGCCAAATCCCAAACGGAAACATTCTAAATCGCGCACCGGCAAACGGAGAGCGCACGATCATCTGACACCGCCCGCCGTTGGGACGTGTCCTCATTGCGGAGAGCCTCGCCCGCCGCATCGCGTATGCCCCAAGTGTGGTTTTTACCGCGGGCGCATTGCCATCGAAATGAAAGAAGAAGAGTGAACCGATTTTGGATTTTTGATTCCGGTTTTGGATTGAAGAGAAAACGTAGACCTTCAGTCCCGTGATCGATAATCAGATCCAACACTCTAAAATCGAAGGGCTTATGCTTAAGATCGCTGTGGACGCAATGGGTGGGGATTACGCTCCTGTGAGTGAGGTCGAGGGCGCTCTTGAGGCTGCACGTGACCTTGGCGTAGGCGTGATTCTCGTCGGGCGATCCGAGCAAATCCAAGCCGAGCTCGACAAGCATCGCCGCGGCCGTGCGCTTGGCGGCGGCCGTTCCTGGCGGAGTTCCCACATCGAGATTGTCGACGCCCAGGAGGTCATCACGATGGATGACCCGGTGGCTGTCGCAGTCCGAAGGAAAAAGAATAGCTCGATCCGCGTTGCTGCCAAGCTGGTTCGCGATGGTAGCGCTCAAGCTCTGGTTAGCGCTGGCAACACCGGCGCAGTGATGATGACCTCGAAGCTGGTCATCGGCACGCTCCCGAAGGTAGATCGCCCCGCTCTGGCCGCCGTCCTCCCTACTCTAGCAGGACACGGCACCGTCATTCTCGACGTCGGCGCAAACGCCGAATGCAAGCCAGCTCACCTCTATGATTTTGCAGTGATGGGCTCGCTCTATTCGAGCACCGTTGTCGGAGTCACTAACCCCCGGGTGGGCCTGCTCTCAATCGGTGAAGAAGAGATAAAGGGTAATGACCTGACCAAGGAAGCATTCAAGCTGCTCAAGAGCTCGTCACTCAACTTCATCGGCAATGTAGAAGGGCGCGACATGTATACCGGACAGGTCGACGTGGTGGTCTGCGACGGTTTCACCGGGAATGTTGCGCTAAAAGTGAGCGAGGGAGTTTTCGAGTTCATAATGCTTCTGCTTAAGCACGAGCTCAAGGCTTCGCTGCAAACAAAGGCCGGAGCGATGCTGACGCGCCCGGCGTTCCAGAAGTTCAAGGAGAAGCTCGACTACGCCGAGTACGGGGGTGCTCCTCTGTTGGGGATAAAGGGTGTAGCGGTGATCTGTCACGGGCGGTCAAATGCCAAGGCCATCAGAAACGCAATTGCTGTTGCACACACCTACTGCCTGGGTGAGGTCAATGGGAGAATCGAAGCTCAGCTGGGGGCGGCCATGGTGGCGAGCAACGATGGGCATCACTAGCGGTCGCGAAAGGATCTTCGTTGGTCGAATCACCGGCCACAGATTAATCAAGAAAGATGGGCTTGACCTCCAGACCGGCCACCGGTCACCCAGCACTGAAAGATGGCCTTGAGACTCAAGGCCTGGCACCGGCCACTGAATATGCGAACAGCTTTCATATTTCCAGGCCAGGGGTCGCAGCAAGTGGGGATGGGAAAAGAATTGGCGGACACACAGCCAGCAGCCCGCCAGGTCTTTGAAGAAGCTGATCGAGTACTGGGAATGAGGCTGTCCAGTCTCTGTTTCGAAGGCCCCGATGAAGAATTGAGACTGACTGTTAATACGCAGCCGGCTATTTTGACATCCTCCATTGCGGCATTCGGAGTGTTGCAAGCAAGAGGAGCGCGGGCGGATTTTGTAGCCGGCCACTCGCTTGGTGAGTATTCGGCCCTGGTAGCCGCGGGCTCTTTGAAGTTCGATGACGCTCTCAGAGCAGTTCGAAAGCGCGGGTTGTATATGCAGGAAGCGGTTCCCGCGGGAGAGGGCGCAATGGCTGCGCTTATCGGAATTGAGTTCGACACTATAGAGTCGATATGCTCTGAGGCTTCAGCGCTGGGGATTTGCTCACCGGCGAATATCAACTCGCCAAACCAGACCGTGATTGCCGGTCACAGGCCGGCGGTCGAGCGCGCAGTCGAGTTGGCGAAAGCGCGCGGTGCGAAGCGGGCGGTGATGCTTGCAGTAAGCGCGCCGTTTCATTGTGAACTCATGAAGCCTGCTGCTGAGAGGCTCACCACGGTGTTCGATGAGACCGTGTTCTCTGACCTGGAGGTTCCGCTTGTTACAAACGTCGACGCTGAGTTGATTGTGACGGGCTGCGAAGCGCGCGACGCATTGCTCCGCCAGGTCGCATCCCCAGTGCGCTGGAGCGAATCCGTCAACCGGTTGCTTGATGAAGGCGTCACCCGATTCGTTGAGTTGGGGCCGGGAAAGGTCTTGTCGGGGCTGGTGCGGCAGATCAGCCGCCACTGTCAAATATTGAACGTCGAGGACGCTCAATCGCTGGATGACACAGCGGTGGCGTTAGGGCTTTGAGTAAAAAGATGGATGGTGAGCTTGGGCATTCTCGATTCATCGTTCATAATTATCACTGATTCTGAAAACTTTTAGGAGGAGCTACCAAATGGCTGAAGGTTCCGTTGAGGAGAGGGTTAAACAGATAATCGTCGATGAGCTCGGTGTAGACGAAGGCGAAGTGACTCCAAATGCGCGGTTCATCGATGACCTCGGCGCTGACTCGTTGGATACCGTTGAGCTGGTGATGAGGTTTGAGGAAGAGTTCAACATCGAAATCCCTGACGAGGACGCCGAGAAGATTCAAAGCGTCCGTGACGCCATCGACTACATAGAGAAGCCTTCCAAGTAGACCGCGCCGCTGGCTTCGCAAGCCTGGAGGTAATGATTGAATCGTCGTGTAGTAGTTACAGGCATGGGCCTCATCTGTGGCTCGGGCAACACCAAGGAAGAAGTTTGGTCGAACTTGCTCGCCGGACGAGGCGCGGTCGGCCCGATCACCCGTTTCGACATCTCGGCTTTTCCTGTCCGCATCGCCAGCGAGGTCAAAGACTTCGACCCGCTAAAGTTCATCGAAAAGAAAGAAGTAAAAAAGATGGATCCCTTCATCCATTACGCGGTGGCGGCATCGCAGGAAGCTATGGATGATTCCGGACTGCGAGTGAATGACGAGAACGCCACTCGGATAGGAACTTTTATTGGATCGGGCATCGGTGGCTTTGGGGTGATCGAACGCGAGCATGAGAAGTTTCTCAAAGGCGGACCTGGAAAGATATCGCCTTTCTTCATTCCGGCTGCGATCGTCAATCTGGCGGCCGGTCAGGTGTCGATTCGGTTCGGACTCAAGGGGCCTAACTCGGCGACCTGTACCGCGTGCTCGACCGGTGCTCATGCGGTCGGCGACAGCTTCAAGATAATTCAGCGCGGAGATGCCGATGCGATGATGTGCGGCGGAGCCGAAGCGGCAATCACTCCGATGGGTGTGGGAGGGTTCGCGGCGATGCGGGCGTTGTCGACTCGCAACGAAGACCCCGGCCACGCGAGCCGCCCGTTTGATGAGGATCGCGATGGGTTCGTGATCGGAGAAGGCGCCGGGGTTTTGATTCTCGAGGAGATCGAGCACGCTCGAGCACGCGGCGCAAAGATCTACGCAGAGCTGGTTGGCTACGGAATGTCCAGCGACGCGTTCCACATCACTCAACCTTCGGAAGACGGGGACGGAGCAGTTCGCGTGATGGGCAATGCGCTAAAGGATGCCGGCGTTAAGCCTGAGGATGTGGACTACATCAACGCCCACGGCACGTCGACCCACTACAACGATAAGCTGGAGACGATGGCGATAAAGAAAGTTTTTGGCGATTCGGCATATTCGATTCCGGTAAGCTCGACCAAGTCGATGATGGGACACCTGCTGGGGGCAGCGGGTGGCGTGGAGGCTGGAGTAATCGCCCTTGCACTGCGCGATCAAGTCATACCTCCTACGACGAATTATGAAAAGCCGGATCCGGCCTGTGATCTTGATTATGTGCCGAACGCCGCGCGGCGCCGGCCGATGCAATACGCGCTCTCGAACTCATTCGGCTTCGGTGGAACGAACGCAGCGCTGCTTATGAAGAGATATGACGGTGAGTAGCTCGTAGCATGGACTGTCCAGTCTGTGCTGTCTCCGGCACAAGGTAACAAGCGCTAAGCATCCGCGGACTCAAGCCGGCGGTACATAAGGGACTCGTATGAACATTGTTGTTTGTTTGAAGCAGGTGCCAAAGAAAGATTCGATCCTGCGAATCGGGGCCGATCAGAAATGGATCGATGACCGCGACGTAAGCTACGAGATGAGCGAGGCGGATGCATATGCCCTCGAGGAGGCGCTTCGCCAGAAGGAGAAGCACGGCGGCGAAGTTATCGTGATCTCGGTTGGGCCCGAGCGGGTGCGCCAATCGATCAAGGAAGCGCTCGCGAAGGGCGCGGACCGCGCGATTCATCTTCACGATCCGATCTTCGACTCCGCAACCGATGCGGGTGCGATAGGGCGCTCGCTGGCTGCCGCGCTCAAAGACGAAAAATGCGATCTGATCTTTACCGGTCTGCAATCAGATGACTACGGGTTTGCCCAGGTCGGTCTTATCGTCGCGGAACAGTTGGGGCTGCCGAGCGCGACGATAGTTATGGAGGTGCAACCGGAGGACGGCGCGGTGCGAGTCAAACGCGAACTGGAGAGCGGATGGTTTCAATGGGTGAGGTTGCCGATGCCGGCGCTGCTGACGATTCAATCCGGTATCAATCAGCTTCGATACGCAACACTCAAGGGAATCATGGCGGCGAAGAAAAAAGAAATCCGGGAGGTCAAAGCTGCCGACCTCGGGCTTTCGGCCGATGACCTGAAACCGGCTCAGGTAATCCAGCGCGCCTATCTGCCGGAAAAGACCAAACGCACCGAGTTTATCGAAGGCAAACCCGCCGATGCCGCAGCCAGGCTGGTCGAGAAACTGCGCTTCGACGCGAGAGTGATTTAGATTTTGGATTTTGGATTGCGCGGCCAAATCCTTTCACCAGGCACCAGCCAATCTGAATCCAAAATCGATTTGGGGGAACAATGAGCCAGGGAATCCTTCTCTTTATTGAACAGCGGGACGGCGCGCTTAACCGCACGTCATTCGAAGCGATGGTTGCAGCCCAGGGAATCGCTTCCGGAACAGGTGAAAAACTGTCGGCGGTGGTGCTGGGAAAATCAATCCAAGGCGTGGCCGCGGAGGTTGCCGCGAAGAAACTTGAAGCGGTCTATACCGTCGAGGATGACAAGCTCGCTGAGTACACCCCCGACGGCTATATTGCTGCCTCCAAACAGATCATCGAGAAACTGGACCCACGGTTCGTCATACTCAGCCATACTTATCAGGTTCGAGACTTTGCGCCCCGATTGACCGCGAGGTTGGGCCGGACGTTTGTAACCGACTGCGTAGGCTTCCGGGTCGACGGAAGCGACGTGGTTTTCACCCGGCAGGTGTTTCAAGGAAAGATCAACACCGATGTGCGAGTGACCGGCACGCCGCCTCTATTCGCTTCGTTTCAAGCGGGGTCGTATCGAGCTGACAAAGCCGAGGCGGGCGACTCCCCCGCCCCGATTTCACCGCTCGCAATCGATATGACTGCTGTCCAAATACGCAGCCAGGCCGAGCCCAAATTTCAGGAAGCCAAACAGGCCGTGGATCTGAGCCAGGCACCCCTGATCGTTGCGGTTGGGCGCGGCATCAAGAGCCAGGAGAACATCGAGATCGTCCAGAAACTTGCGGAGGCGATGGGAGCGGAAATTGCGGCCTCGCGACCGATATGCGATAACGAATGGCTTCCGATGGACCGCCAGATCGGAAGCTCCGGCCAAACGGTCTCGCCCAAACTATATCTGGCAGTGGGAATCTCGGGAGCAATTCAGCATGTTGTTGGCATGAAGAACGCGCAGACCATCGTCGCGATCAATAAGGATGCCGAGGCGCCCATCTTTGATATCGCGGACTACGGCATCGTAGGCGACTTGTTTGAGATCGTTCCCGCGCTTACCGCTGAGATCACGAGAGTTAAGAGCGAAGGACAGTGAAAGTCAGAGGACAGAAGTCAGAGGTCAGGATGGTCAACCTCCGACCTCTGACCTCCGAATCTTATGGAAATCGAACGAGAAATTCTGGAAATGGATGTCCTGCTTGTTGGCGCTGGTCCGGCAAACCTGGCCTGTGCGCTTCAGCTCAGCAGGCTAATCGCATCTCACAATGAGATGGCGAAGAAATCCGGTGCGAGGCTGCTCGATGAAGTAAACATTGCAGTTATTGAGAAGGCTGCCGAGATCGGAGCTCATCAACTCTCGGGAGCAGTGCTCGATCCGGTTAGCCTGCACGAGCTGATTCCCGGTTTTGAAAACGAGGGTGCGCCGCTTGAAGCGCCGGTCGGTGAAGAACACGTTTATTTCCTGTCCGGGCGCGGCAAGTTTCCGATCCCAATATTGCCGCCCCCGCTGCGCAATCATGGCAATTACGTCGTGTCGCTGAACAAGCTTGTTCGATGGCTAGGCGAGAAGTGTGAAGAAGCGGGTGTCAATATCTTTCCCGAATTCCCCGGCGCCGAGATGCTCTACGAAGGTGACGCGGTCGTCGGCGTTCGCACCGGTGATAAAGGCATCGATAAAAATGGCAAACCGAAACCAAACTTCGAACCTGGTGTCGATATTTCAGCAAAGGTGACAGTGCTGGGCGAAGGAGTGCGGGGCTCGCTCACCAAGCAGTTGATCAATCATTTGAAACTCGACCGCGAGGCCGATCCGCAGGTCTACTCAGTAGGAATCAAAGAGCTTTGGGAGATGCCCGACGATCGCTTCGAACCGGGGTCGGTCATCCATACGATGGGTTGGCCGCTGGATTCCCACACTTTCGGCGGTTCCTGGGTCTACGGAATGCGAGACCGCATCATCGACATCGGCCTGGCCGTTGGTCTGGACTATCGAGATGCGCGAGTTGATCCTCATCACGAGTTCCAGCGCTTCAAGACCCACCCGCTGATCGCTGATTTGCTCAAAGGCGGAAAGCTGGTCCGCTACGGCGCGAAGGCCATGCCGGTGGGCGGATGGTACACGATGCCGCAAATGACCGCTGGCGGAGTGATGATAATCGGCGACTCTGCGGGTATGCTCAACGGCGAACGTTTGAAAGGAATACACACCGCGATCAAGGCCGGGATGCTCGCCGCCGAAACGATACTGGATGCGTTGATCAAAGCCGATTTCTCTCGATCGACACTTGGCGTTTTCGATCAGAAGCTTAAGGACAGCTATGTGGGACGCGAGCTTTACAAGGCTAGGAACTTCCATCAAGCGTTCGATCGCGGAAGACTCTTCGGGCTGATGACAGAGGGCTTATCGATCCTGACCGGAGGGCGCTTACCCACGAAGTTGCCGATAAAAGCCGGTCATGAGCACATGGGTAAGCTGAACAATGCGGACCGCGGTGATCGGTACGAAGGGTTGAAGTACGACAATCAGCTCACATTCGATAAGCTGACCGACGTTTATCACTCAGGCACACATCATAATGAAGACCAACCCTCGCACCTGAAGGTTCTCGATTTCAATATCTGCGTCGGACGTTGCGTCGAGGAGTACGGCAACCCGTGCCAGAATTTCTGCCCGGCGAATGTTTATGAGATGGTGGAAACGGGAGAAGGGCAGCGACGACTTCAAATCAACTTTTCCAACTGCGTTCACTGTAAGACCTGCGACATCATGGACCCCTACCAGATCATCAACTGGGTGCCTCCCGAGGGCGGCGGCGGTCCAAACTACCGAAATATGTAAGGCGAGTATCGCAATAACTTTGCAACACACGCGTCCGCATCTTCCTAAGTGCCAAGCCAACAGTACTAATGTGGTAGAAGGCACAAACGAACGTAATAGACAATACAGAGTGGCACGAGAAAGTTCTTGACACCTCTTGGAGTGTATGATACAAAGTGGCCCGTTCCGTAAATTACAAGCAATAATCAATTCAGGCCTAGGGTGCAAACTAAGTTTTGCCGCGTAAGCCGTTTGATTTCGGGCCATTCTCGTTCGCTGTTTTTCCTAGGTTGCAACACCTCACTGTGCATCCGACTCTTTATTCGGGTCTTCGGGTGATTTCCTCACGAGACGGTATCTCGAACCAGCGCAGCAATCAAGCAACATCTTTTGCGGCTCTGGCGCGAGCCGACTGTGTCAAGTTGAGGAGACCGCTGGCAGGTGAGCTTAAAAGAGAGAGCCGGCTAACGGCTGACTAGGTAGTAGTGTGTCTCAGGCCCAAGGTTGATCTGAAGCGTAACAATTCACACAGTGGAATAAATATCGGTCTGCTCTAGAGCGGGCGCCGCCCGGTCTGAACGGGCCAAAAAGTGGTGTACGCTACCGTTCCCTAAAGGAGGAATGCTATGTCTGGACCCCGTAGTAAGAAGGAAGAGCCAGGAAAGGGCAAGGCCAAGAATCCGGAGTACGAGCTAAGTAGAAGGACAATGTTGAAGCTCGGCGCAGTGGCAGGGGCCGGTACTCTCTTGGCGCCGACAATTCTGACATCGAAGAAGTCAACCGTTTACGCACAGGGCACGGTGGAAGAGCCGGTATTATGTGCGCCAACCCCGGTGCCGCAGAGTCCGCCACACACGCCGTTCGTGGATAACCTGCCGGTTCCAAACGCGGCGATACCGCAATTCCTGAGTCCTGCTCCGACTGAGTTCGCCAATACTACCGGCGGCGAGGCGGCTCGCGATCCTCATCAGCGTTGGGCGGAATTCACCCCTGCCATTACCTACCAACTTGAGGCCAGGGCCGGGACCCATCAATTCCACACCGATTACCTGCCGTCGTATATCTGGGGTTTCAACGGCCAATATCCGGGTCCGACGGTCCTTAACGCCTATGGCGTACCGTCACTCGTCCGATTCAAGAACAGCTTGCCGACGACGACCTCGAGCTTCGGCACGAACAAGACTACCGTCCACCTCCACAACGGGCATACGGCGTCGGAAAGCGACGGTTTCGCGGGCGATTTCTTCAACACAGGACTGTTCAAGGACAATCACTACGCGAATGCATACGCCGGCATTGATGCCTTCCCGGGGAATTTTCCGAAAGGCGACTCACGCGAGGGGCAGTATACCTACTGGTATCACGACCACCTGATGGCCGAGACTGCCAACAACAACTACCTGGGCATGAATGGGTCGTATCTTACCTATGACCAGAAGAGTCCACCGTGGGAGTTCAACACGCCGGGTTCTATTCGGCTGCCTGCCTACTACGGCGTGACCGACTTCCCGTTGATCCTCGCCCAGAAAAGATTCTGCGCGACCAACACCACCACCGGACGCACCGAAATGTTCCAGGTTGTGGGAGCAGCCGCCCCCTCGACGGACAAGTTTACGGTCAATGGCAAGATTCAGCCTAAGCTGGCCGTCAGGCGGCGCAAATACCGCTTCCGCATGATCAACACCGGGGTGGTATTGCCCTTTACATTGAGTCTCCACGGTCCGGACGGAACGCAAAAGCCGATGACGGTCGTCGCTTCGGACGGCAATCTCCTCCGTACTCCAGCTGATTGCAGCGCAACCAGCGGGTTCTCTCTTCTTGAGGTACACGTTGCGTCGCGTATGGACGTGATCATTGACTTCAGTCAGTTCTCTGTTGGCCAGTCGGTTTACCTGAAAGAGAACACGCAGAATCCGCAGTTCGTCAGCACTCCCACGCCACCTGACCCGGCGCCGGGCGTGCCGATCGGCACGGTCGTGATGCGATTCGATGTTATCGGC
>JBASRM010000028.1:0-1580 GCA_049273835.1 Blastocatellia bacterium
AAAGGAAGTTATCCAGTACATGGAGATTCAGCCGCGTCTGCTCCGGCCGGCTAACTACGCGCCGGACGCTCCGGGACGAGGATTGTGGCTAGGATCAACCGCATCAGGAACCCAGGTAGCAGTGATAAATGTTCAAGGCCGGGTCTTCATGCCGCCGACGGATTGTCCTTTCAGAACGGCCGACCGACTGTTGGCCGAAGTTGGCAACCGCGCGTCAGTGATCATTGTAGATCATCACGCCGAAGCGACTTCGGAGAAACTCGCTTTGGGCCGGTATCTCGATGGCCGAGTGTCGGTAGTGGTTGGCACGCACACCCACGTTCAGACCGCGGACGAGCAAATATTCCCGGGTGGCACCGGCTACTTAACCGATCTCGGAATGACCGGGCCGTATGACAGCGTGATCGGTGTGGCATCGCAGTTGGTCATCACGCGCTTTATGCGAGGCTTGCCGATTCGTTACCAGACTGCAACCGAGAACCCGCAATTGCACGGCGTGGTGGTTGAGATTGATGATAGAAGCGGGAAGTCGGTCAACATTAGCAGGCTCCAAATCAGAGAGTAGTTGAGGGGTTACATCACTGGGGTTCCGAGTCGCACAGAAGTTGCCGATTGTGGAGCGAATACCGTAACGGGTTCAGGAATAACCATGGCAACAGAGATTGAAATCGTTGCTATGAGTAGAGCAATCAAAGATGTCTTTGCTTGTTGTTTCACGCAAGCTTACTGTTTCACGAAAAAAACATCCCACGCCCATCGGCCCGCCTGCGCGCCGTGCACATCATACACCTTCGCGCGAAAACGGAAGCGGTTACCGAATTGGTCGGTTTGTCTCGATTCTTTATACTCAAGACTAATCGAGGAGACTCCCAACTCGGTCAGGGTGTGAAGCTCGCTTGGCTCGGAGAAGCCATTGTGATTCGTGTCCTGCCAGAGGCGTAGTGAAGAGAAGATCGCGTCACCTTTGTCAATCTGGCCGTCGCTGTTCCCCCCGTTCGCTGGTTTGTCATATTCTGCCAGCGCCAGAAACCCATTCCGATTCGACGATGATGGTTGAGGAGTGTAGTTCCCGAACAGTTCCGAGCCGTCGTCTACGGCGCCATTACCGTTCCGATCCAGAGCAAGAAAAGCGTCATCAGAGTTTGATGAAGTCCACGAAAGATGTTCCGTAGCCCCATCGCTATTGAGGTCGAAGTTGACACCACTAAATGCGTTGGTGAGATCGAAGCCGTTGCCTGCAACGTCAATCAGGATCGGCGACTCACAGCATCCCTCGTAGCCTTCCGGGATGATCCAATTGTCGCAGTTGATTCCCTGGCATGCGCTCGGTGGATTCACCGTGAGTGAGAGATTGTCCTGGTTTGCTGGAGTGCCTACCGTTGCGTTTGTAGCGCCCGTTATCGTCACTCTGCTGACGATAGTTCCTCCATGCTGGTTTCCGTTAGCCGTGGTAAACGTAAAAGTCAATTGGGTACTTGCGCCGCCCCCGCTCAGTGTTATCGTCTTGGTTCGAGACGCAGGCGACACGCTGTACGTTACTTCGGAAAAGTTTGTGCTTTCGCTAACGGCAACCGTTGCCG
>JBASRM010000327.1:0-17215 GCA_049273835.1 Blastocatellia bacterium
GTGATCGCCAGTTACTGTGATCGCCAGTTACGGTGATTGCCAGTTACTGTGATCGCCAGGTACTGTGATCGCCAGTTACGGTGAGTGATCGAGAGACGACTGCCTGCCTAGTGCATTCCGCTGACTCCTGCCTTCCCTACTGCCTTCTGCCTTTCTGGCTTCTGCTTATGCCATCGAGGAGCTATAATGTGCGACCGCATCGGGCCTATCCAAACGGTTCCGGTCGAAGATCGCAACGGGGATAAATCATGGACCTTAATCCAACACCAGCCGAGCAGAGTTTCCGCGATGAATTTCGCGCATGGCTTCATTCCAACATCCCGGACAGTTGGAACCCCTCGGGCCCTCACGATGAAGACTCCAAGCAGCGATTTGAGTTTCTTCGCGCCTGGCAAAAAAAGATGTTTGAAGCCGGATGGGTCGGCATCAACTGGCCCAAGGAGTATGGCGGTCGAGGCGCGACCCTCATCGAACAAACTATCTTTATTGAAGAGATGGCCCGCGCATCTGCACCACCGCTCATCAACGTGCTGGGGCTCTCGCTCCTGGGACCCACGCTCATCGCCTACGGCACCGAGGCCCAGAAGCAGCGCTACCTCGCAAATATCATGAAAGCCGATGAGATCTGGTGCCAGGGGTATTCAGAACCGAACGCCGGCTCGGATCTCGCATCCCTGAGGTCCGAAGCCGTTCTTGAAGGCGATCACTTCATCGTCAACGGCCAAAAGACCTGGACCAGCTTTGGGCATTTTGCCGATTGGTGCTTCGCCGTGGTGCGCACAGATCCGGACGTCCCCAAGCACAAGGGCCTCACCTACATGCTTATCGACATGCATAGCCCGGGTATCTCGGTCCGCCCGCTGAAACAGATGACCGGTGATTCGGAATTCAATGAGGTGTCCTTTCAAAACGTTCGGGTCCCGGTTGAGAACGTCGTAGGCAAAGTTAACGGCGGATGGGACATCGCGATCGCGACCTTGATGTTCGAGCGCGGGACGCTAGGTGCGAGCCTTCAAATTACTTTCAAACGCCAGATCGAGAGACTCATGGAACTATCTAGCTCTATCGATCGCAACGGCCGGCCGGCCAGCGAGGATCCGATCATCCGACAGAAGCTGGCTCAGATTTACACCGAGATAGAGATCTTCCGCCTCAATCAAATGCGAGCCACCACCAGACTTGCCAAGACGGGAGTCCCCGGGCCGGAAGGTTCCATTCAGAAAATATTCTGGAGCGAAATGAACCAGCGCATGCAACAAGTGGCGATGGAGATGCTCGGACCCTACGGCCAACTCACGCGCGAAAGCGATTATTCAGTCGATCACGGCCAGTGGGCGCACGCGTATCTTCGGTCTCGCGGCAACACGATCGAAGCGGGAACATCGGAGATACAGCGAAACATCATAGGCCACTTTGTGCTCGGTTTGCCGAAGAGTTATTGAAGCTTTGCGTCTTTGCGCGTCTTTGTGTTGCTTTAGCGAACCGGGTTTCTCGCAAAGGCCGCAAAGACTCGCAAAGACGCAAAGACTGGTAGAAAGTTCAGGAGACACGATGGAATTTGAGCTAAACGAAACGCAATCGCTTTTTCAACGCTCCGCGCGTGAGCTGTTCGCGCAGGAGTGTCCACCCACGCTTGTGCGCGAAATGATTGAAAAGAACACACCCTACTCGGATGCCGTTTGGAATAAGCTGGTGGAGCAAGGGTGGACCGGTTTGATCTTCTCAGAAGAAGACGGCGGGCTCGGGCTGGGGATGGTTGAGTTGGCCGTCGCGTTCGAAGAAATGGGACGCGCGCTTGTGCCCGGCGCATTTCTTTCGACAGTTGCGCTGGCGGGATCGCTCATCGAAAAAGCGTGTTCGCCCGAGTATCGCGCAAAACGGCTTCAAGAGATCTGCGAGGGCCGATCAAAGGCCACCCTGGCCTTGCTGGAGTCAAGCGCGAGTTGGGACCCAGATGCGGTGAAGTTGGCGGCAACGCCGGTAGACGGTGGCTTTAAGCTTACCGGCACCAAGCTGTTCGTAAACGACGCTTCGGTCGCCGACTACATCATCACGGTCGCTCGGGCCGGCTCAAACCTTGTGCTGGCTTTCGTAGACACGGGCGCGGCGGGGGTAACAATCAAGCCGATGCCCGGAGTCGATGCGACCCGCCTGCTGTCCTCAGTTGAGTTTCGGGAAGTGATGGTCAACACAGAAGACGTGATGACCGATCCAATAAAGGCGCGAGCGGCGCTTGACCACGCACTGGACGTCGCTACGCTGGCTCTTTCAGCAGAGATGGTCGGGGGGATGCAATGGCTGCTCGAGGCGTCGGTCGAGTACGCCAAGACGCGCAAGCAATTTGGTAAACCAATAGGCCAGTTTCAAGCGGTGCAGCACCATTGCGCCAATATGCTGCTGATGGCCGAAAGTGCGAGATCAGCCGTTTACTATGCCGCGTGGATGATGGGTGATGCGCCGGAAAAAGCCTCGTTGGCCGTCTCTCTGGCAAAGACCTATGCCAGCGATTCATACCGTGAGGTCGGCAACCTTGCAATTCAGGTGCACGGCGGAATCGGCTTCACCTGGGACGAGAACGTCCACTTCTATTACAAACGAGCAAAAGCGTCGGAGTTGATGTTCGGCGATGCGACTTATCATCGCGAGCGGACCGCAAAGTTCGTTATCGATCGCGCAAATGAACCGACAAGGGCAGCAAGCGGCTCGGCGGACTGACCACCCGGACGGCAGGCTGCCGCCCTTTATTGCCCTCCGGGATCATTGAGGCGCGGCCAGGACCGCCCTACAATGCTCCAAATGGATGGCAATGATCCTACTCCCCACCTCGAGAGATTTGAGAGCTATGAACAAGCCTGCCTCGAACTCCATTTAGTAATTCCTAAACGCTTCAACATAGCCAGTGTCATTTGCCGAAAGCACGATGACGCAGTCTCCCGCGTTGCCCTCAGCGAATTGAAGGAAGGCGGAATCAATACCTACACTTTCGGGGGTCTCGATTTCCTATCCGATAAATTTGCTATGGCGCTAGCAGAGTCGGGCATAGCGCCTGGCGACTCGGTAGCCTTAATCGTCCCACAGTCGGCAGCGGCGGCGGTTGCACAACTGGGCGCGCTCAAGCGCGGCGCCGTCGTAGTGCCCCTCTCGATGTCTTCTGAAGTAGCCCTATTGGAACAGGCGTTAACAGACAGCGGCGCTAGGGCTATTATAGTCGACGAATCGATTCATACAGTCGTGGAGCCGTTAGCTCGAAGCCTACCCGAGCTCAAGCAGCGGTTTGTCGTTCGCGATCTTAGACCCGTGGAAACAAGCTCGAGCTACAAAGACTTCTGGACCGAAGTCGATCGGGCATCATCAGACTTCGAAGCAGTAGAAGCCGAGGCGGGCTCGCCGGCATTCTTGTTCTACGTCGAGTCTGAGGACAAGTGCATCGGCGTTGTTCACAGTCAGCGCTCAGTAATGGGGCAGCTCGCATCTTTCGAGATGCTAAACAATTTAGAACACGAGGCCGGCTCGGTGTGTTGGGCGGCCGATGACTATTGGTCCTCGCCGGGCGCGGTGCTTGGTGTGATCTACCCGGCGTGGTGGTACGGCTATTCGATAGCTACGGCCATACCGAGGGACACCATCAGCTTCCTGCGGTTGATGGAACTATGCGGGGCAAGCCTTGCATTCATTCCTTCAGCCCAAACGCGAAAACACTCTGCGTCTGAAGGTCTACACCCCGAGAGTCTCAACCTGAAACTGCGAACTGTTTTGACTGATTCTTCTCCTGGTGTGGAGTATTTGGTCAACAACCAACCCGGGATTACGATCAACGAAGTATACGGTAAGCCAGAAGCCGGCTGGATAGCAGGAGGATGCAGGCGCTGGTTCGCAAAGCGAGATCGGTCGTTGGGTCACGTGGTACCCGGTAGGTTGATCGAGATCATGGATGACAATGGAACCCCTCTTGGGGCACACAAGGTTGGCCACATTGCAGTTCACAAATCCGATCCGGGGCTGTTCAGCGGCTATCATAACGAACCAGGGAAGACCGCTGATTCGTTCATCGGGGACTGGTTCATGACGAGCGACTTCGCTTACAGGGATGAAAATGGGGATCTGTATTTGGCGCCGAAGCCTTAGCTATCAACCTAACAAAGAACCGGCGAGGATCAATGCTGCGGGCGTCAGCCCGGATCGTTCGCAACGGAAGCTCGGGTAGTCACCAGCTTCTTACGTGGTCTCTTCACCTGAGAGTGTGAAATGAGGCGGGCTTTTTTTACTCTGAAGATAATAACGGGTGTTAGGTTTTCGGCCGTGTGCCCAGAGCCTGAAACCTAACACCCTTCGTAACGCCCGTCGAAGAGGCGGATTCTTAGAGCGTTGTTACGCCGGCTCAATAGCCAATCTGCGTGCCAGAAAATGGTTGCGCTTTCCGAGTATGGAATTGCGGATTGCCGACCGCGGTACTTGCTTGTTAAGTCTCAGTCAAACTGAGTGCTTGCCTCCGCCCAACTCCGCGAGTCGCCGTGCCGGAGACATTCCTCAAGATCAGCGATTCAAAAGTTTGAATCCGCCATCTTGTCCGGTTGTGGGAACAGGTTTTCCCAGATGCGAGCATTTGAGGCGTGGCTTTGGACTGATTCAAGCGAAGGCGGAGCTAGTTGGGTCCCAAAAATGGTTATCGTTCAGTAGAGATGCCTGGTGTCCGCCCCGCGAAAATAGTGCTCGAGGATTTCTTGATGGCCGTGCCCGCGATCCGCCATCACCGCTGCGCCGATCTGGCATAACCCGACTCCGTGACCCCATCCCGCGCCGACCAATTCGAAACTCGCCGGGTATTCCCCGTGCTCCTGCCCGGTTCGAACGACAAACGCGGAGCTGTACAAGTGCGAGCGTGACATCGCGCGGCGAATTTCGAGTTCTTTCCCGATTATAAGCGTATCGCGTTCACCCACAATCTTGAGTCTCACTATTCGTCCGGATTCCCCCCGCTCCAGCGGCACAAGCGCGCTTATCCTCCGAAAGTCCACGTTGAGGCGGGAGTTCAATATTTCACCTAGTTCTCCTTGTGTATAAACAACGCGCCAGCGATAAAAATCCCGCGTCTCTTGATCGAATGCAGGCATGATCCGCTCGAGTAGCTCGGGCGCCACTTCAGCGCACCAAGCGGGGGGTGATGAAGTTATCCAGGCTTCCGCGTTGGCTTCCCCTGAGAGCGGCATGCGGTAGCCCGACGGCTTGTTCTCAGGGTGATCATAAACCGATCGAAGATAGGGAATGTCTTTGTCCTCCCAGGCGGCGCGATAGACCTCAGTCATTCCACCGCAGCTCTTCGAGTAACGTGTGTCGCATACTTCGTCAGCGTGGACAAGCACGATTCCGCGGGTATCGCGAACAGCATCAAACGCCGCTCTCGAAAATGCTTTCGATATCCCTTGATACCTCTGACAATGATCGTCGGCGCAAACATCGAATTCGCTATGGCTCTCGCGTCCATACCATCGGATGAAGTCGTTCGGAGCACGAGGCCCTTCAGCGGGTCTGTCGGTGCGGCCCCGGCCCAGCAACTGCGCGAGCAGCCAGCTTCGCGAGACGATCGCGTGTGCTCGGAGAAGCTCGGCCGGGCAGGATGCGCTCATCTCAGATGAAATCACGCTGACCAGATATGACTCCAACGGAAGTTCGTTTATCAGGATCAAGCCGTCGCGATCGGCTACCAGCTTCAACCTCCCCTGAAACTGTTGGGACTCCTCGCGCTGCCAATGAAAGTCGATGCCGATCTTGATGCCGTGCACAGTGAAGCGGCACGAATCAAAGTCAGCGGGCGCAAGCATAATCACGCGTGATGACGCCATTCCCCGGCCCCGTACGCTGACCATCCCGTCGGTTGCCGAGGCGGTATAGACCCCGGGCTCCACAACCTCTCCGTCCCCACTCGAAAAAGGCCCGGCGAGATCGACTCTGACCTCTCGCGCACCCGTCATCAAGCCGACCTGGATCATTGGCTCCTGCTCGATCTTCACTAACCCGCCTCCTCCGATTCGGGCAAAGAACAGATTCCGTCAACAAGGTCGTTGACGATTTCGGTGTTCATGCTCACCTCTGCAAAAATCGCCGAGACGCGCCCTGCGTCGATCTTGTCAAAATGCTCGCGCACCGGAACTACCACTACTCCCGCCAACTCGATCGCGCCAGGGCTGACGGCGAGATGCTCTTCTCCTTCGGCAAAAAAGCAAGCCGGCCGGTGCCTGGTGCGCGGGAAGAGATAGACCGTCCAAAGCCTTGGATCATATGTGCAGATGATGTTGATCAAGGGCTCGTCTCGGTCGGTCTGCGCCGCAAGCTCTCCGATGACTTCGTAGACCCAATGCGCGATCTCACCGGGATCGCCTCCGCGAAAGACCACCACGCTTCGGCCGCATCCGCCAAGCGTAAACAGCTCGAATGAGTTTCGTGCAGTCTCTTCGCAGTACGAGCAGTCTTCGGCCAGCACCGGTTCGTCCTTGAACAGATTCTCCTCGATCGGCAAGAGCGCGCGCGAGCAAGCCTGAACATGCAAGTGGTCGGGCGCGGATGCGCCGCACTCCGGGCCGTTGTATAAAACGAAGTAGCTTGATCCAAGGTCACGCGCCAGCGACAGCAACACCTGGACGTTACCCTTGATCTGTTGAGGGACGTGATCTCGATGAACTATGGAAAGATGGCGCTCCAACACTGGAAACGGGTTGCACAAGATGACCAGGTCATCCCCGTAAGCGATTCCCTTCTCTTCTTCCGGAAGATTCTCGGGGCACAGAAAGCAACGGCGAGACTCGACTGAAGCCTTGTCCACCGAAGCAGAAGTGCTCCGAATTCGTTTGGGGTTGTGCTGAATTACAACTTCCGAATCCGCGACCCGCACCCGTTTTGTTTCAACCCGGGCAAAAGCCTGGTAGCCGTCGGCCAGCAAAGGCCAGGTCTCGGATTGTTGGTCGATGAGAAACGCGGCTTGAGCCTCGAGATCCTGATCCATCTCCTCGCCAGGATCGTCTTGAAGGTCTCGAAAATCGATGATCTTCTCCTCCCAGTTCATCGCTGATTCAACCTCTTTCTTGCGAGTATCTCAATTGTGCGCAGATGATCCTTGTAGGCATCGTAGCGATTCGAGATCGCAAGCGGAAGCGCGGCGTCCGAGTTCCCTTCCCATCGCCGCGCGAAATAGAGCGGCTCATAGATTCGGCCGATCTCGTACTCGCGGCTGATCTTCAACGCAACTGAGTAGTCCTCGCCGTAACTGACGTTGGGAAATCCGATCTGTCGCAGCACCGGCACATAGAAAGCCCGCGGCGCACCCAGCCCGTTGATCCTCAAAGCGTTGTTTCGACCGTTCTCCCGAGTCCACTCGCGATGGTCGATCAAGCCCGGCGGGATCTCCTGCAACTCGAAATTGACAATTGTATAAGCGCCGATGACCATCGCGTAAGGCCCTTCTTCAAACTTAGCGACGATTCTGCCCAGCGTCTGGTCGTCCGAGTAGAGATCGTCGGAGTCCAACTGCACCGCGTATTCACCGCAGTGCGAGGAGAAAATCGCCTCGTTCCAACAGCCGCCAATTCCCAGATCCGTTCGCTCTGGCCTGAGATGATTCAGCCGCTTATCGTGCGAGGCAATGTGTTCGAGAATCTCGGTCGTCCGGTCAGTCGAGTGATTATCGACCACGATCACGTTGAATTCGAATGAAGCGCGTTGCGAGAGCGCGCTCGTGAGTGCGTCCTTTATCGTGCGCTCGCGATTACGAACCGGGATCACCACGCTGGCGCGAACCGAAAAACGCTCGCCTGGCGGGAGTGCTCGAAAGCCGGGTCCCAGATGAGCGCCCGCTCGCTTCAGGTGTGCGGTTGCCACTTGCTCCGTCTCGACCTGATATTCTCGCTGCCGCGGGTCCACGTAATCGAACTGGCGCTCGCCGCTCGCGCGCCGGTCCGCCGGAACACGAGTGTAAAGCGGTTCGGGAATTCTCATCGGGAGTGCTTGAGTGGAGAGCTTTAGCCGGAGATCGTACCAGCCTGCGTACTTGAACGCCTCATCCGTCCTGCCGTACTCTCGCAGCGCCCCATCAGCGGCCTGCTTTGACACAATGATCATCGCGCCGAAATCGAAGCTGTCGCGCAAGCTTCCCGGTTGGTAATCGAGGAGCGGGTGATCCGAGATCTCGCTTCCGATCTTATCCCTGAAGTCCGAGTAGGCGAGACTCGCGCCTGTGTCGCCGGCAGCCTGAAGCAGCCGCTCAAAAGCGCGCGGTCCAGGTTCAATTTCATTGCCGGGTAACATCAGCAACAGGTAGTCAGTCTTGACTGCATCCAATAGATGCGCAATCCCCACCGCGCTAAAACAATCACCCTCGACGACCCGCGTCTTGCCCTTAGCGATGGCAGACGGAAGGGCCGGCTCTGGGCCCAGGAAAATCAATTCCGAGACGACCGGGCTGGTAACGAGCGCCTCAACAAGGGAACTCGACGCGCTTCCCTGATGAATCAGCGCAGCGGTTAGGGTCGGCATTTTGGCCTCGCAAGGATGAACCCGCTCATGCGGTTGGTCCGCAAGAAGTCTCGCAAGTCTTGCTCGATAACCTTGCCCGCGGAACGCGTGGCGTGTCTCAACAAGATGTTATTGTCGTTGCGAATCAGGATTCCGGCGTGAAAGACATCCAGCGTTTTCCGAGTCGAGACGAACAATATCAAGTCGCCGGTTTGAATGCGTCTACTCACCTTCGCGAAACGGCGTTTCGGAAAGCAACGAAACGTGAGCTCAAGAGGCTTGATCCCCGGTACGCCGACAAGCGTTCGGGTCTTCGCGATCGCATCGAGTCCCCGGGTGACGTCTGTCAGGACGCCTCGCGCTACGTTTCTTCTCAGCCAATCGGTCATAAAATGATTTCGGGTAGACCAATCGACCCGGCCGTTTCGATATCTGAGGGCTCGCAGCTTTCGATAAAACTGATCGGCGGTCCTTGAACAGACGACCGCAAGCACTGTTTCGACATAGGTCACGCAATCGAACTCGTCGAATGCAACGAGGAATCTCTCCCGAGATTGCGGCCCGCCCTCCAGAGGGTTCTCGACGTACGGCCTCCCGAGGAAAAGACCGGAAATTTGCTTCAACCGGGGCTCAAACCCGGTTGTTTGGTTACGAACGAACAGCGCCTGTTTCATCCTTCGCGGATCGAGACCAACGGGTTTTTGACTTCGTTTTGAGATGTCTCGCATGAAGTGGCGGCCGGATCAGAGAGAAACATCCTCGTCTTCCAACTGCTCGCGCGTCAACCGAGTCATCACCCGCGTGAGAGTCTCGCCGGTCCCTGTCAGCACAAATTGGCCGGTCTCTTCCGACCAGTTGAACTTGAAACTCGACACTCTGGCTGAGACCCACAACTGACGCACCGGCGAATTGGGGCTCACGATGAACTTGCCGGGATCACCTTCCTCAAAGCTGACGCTGAGGACGCCGCCTTCAACCTGCACGTCGATGTCGTGTTGTTCGGCAAGCTTACCGAATGCGCGCTCCAACTCGGCGATCGCCTGTTCGGCTTGTCGTTGAAACTCGGCTTCGGTGATTCGTTCGCTCATCGGCCGCCTCCAAAATGTTTTGCGATCGATTGTCGATTATAGCCGATGGCTACGCGGAAAGCCGGGGCAAGCCACTCTTGTCGATCCGTGATCCTTACGAACTGCTGATTCGTGAGAGCTCTTTCAAGCTAATCGATAGAGTCCGGTTTGCTTGTCCGCCTGACAACCTCTCCGTTATGATTCTCAATTCTTGAAATCGAAAACCAGGAGACAATATGCAAAGGACTTTGATCTTAATCAAGCCCGACGCGATCGGACGTGGACTCATAGGTAGGATAATCACTCGCTTTGAGCAAAAAGGGTTAAAGCTTGTCGGCATCAAGTTCTTAAAGCTGACTGACGCGCTTTTGAACGAACACTACAGCCATCTGGCGGACAAACCCTTTTTTGGGGGGACGAAACGCTTCATGCAGTCAACTCCGGTGATTGCGATGTGTATGGAGGGACTCGACTGCGTCGAGACGGTACGCCGGCTCTGCGGAATTACCAAATCGCGTGAAGCCGCGCCAGGAACCATTCGCGGCGACTGGGCGATGAGCGTTCAGGCTAACCTTGTTCACGCCTCGGACTCGGTTGAGACGGCTAGCAAAGAAGTGCCGCGCTTCTTTGCAGCGTCTGAGCTTTTTGATTATGAATCCCCCCTGACCTCGGCGATCTATTCTGAAGACGAACTCGCGTAACACCAGCCTGGAAGGCGGCGATCCTGCCTTAGCCGGTAATGCGACGTGCGTGCAGAGGACGGGCGACAGGAGTTGATTCACGTACAAAGGATGAAAACGCATATACCTTTAGCGCTCGCGGCCGGCCTTCTGCTCGTGTTGGGTGCATCACACGGTTCACAGGGCCCGAATAAAGCTAATATGAACTTCGAATCGATGGCCGAGCGGATAACTACCGCGTTGAAGCTTCACGCAGGCGAGCGGGTGCTGGTGCGATTCGATCCCGGGTACTTTGGGGAATTGATATCGCCGTTGCGGCGGCGGATTCGATCGGCGGGCGCAATCGATATCGCCGCGGTCGAATACGTCGAAAGCTCTTCGCGGCGGGATGAGCGAAACAGCGCACGTGTTGACCCGGCGGCGCAATCTCGCGCGTTCGAGCAATTACTCGATGCTGTCGACGTCTATCTGTGGCTGCCGCTTCGCAATGGGATTCGCGAGATACCCGGGGCCGAGGCGCTTGCGCTCGCGCGATGGCTCGACAAAGGCGGCGCGCGGCGACAAATCCATTTTCACTGGTCCCTCGGAAGCGTCCTGCCGGATGGCCTGGTCGGACAACACGCCCCCGAGCTTGATGCAATTTATCAAGACGCGTTGGGAATTGATTATGCCGCACTCTCCGCGGCACAGGACCGCGCAATCACGCTGCTTCGCTCCGGAACGGTTCGGGTGCGCACGGCTTCGGGCACGGACTTGAGTTTTAGAGTTGGCGACCGGCCCTTCAACAAACAGGACGGCGATGCTTCCGCCGAGCGTATGATCGGTGCGCGGGTACGGGTTGACCGCGAGATCGAGCTTCCGGCTGGCGTGATCCGGGTTGCGCCGTTGGAAGAAACCGCCAACGGGCGAATCGTCATTCCGTCGGCGCGGTTTGGCGGCGAGACAGCCCGCAACATCAGGCTTGAGATCAAGAGCGGCCGCGTAACCCGAGTTGAGGCCGATGAGAATCTATCCGCTCTAGACGCGGCGCTGGCCGCGGGAGGCGACGCTGCCCGCCAGTTTCGCGAGTTCGGTCTCGGGTTCAATCCCCGGCTGCAAGCGCCCAAAGGCAGCCCCACGCTCGCGTATTTTGGCTATGGCGCTGGTGTCGTGCGGTTGAGTTTGGGTGACAATCAGGAGCTCGGAGGAGCGGTTCGCGGCGACTTCACACGTTGGTTCTTCTTTCCCGATGCGACGGTTGATATCAACGGACGCGTACTGGTCCGGGATGGCACGCTCGTCGATTTGCGATAACGGTTGGTCCGGTTGCCATGACAAACCTCGAGTTCGACATTGTCACTTTCGACTGCTACGGAACGTTGATTGACTGGGAGAGTGGCATAGTCGCCGCGTTTCAATCTGAAGCCGCGAAGGATCAAATACATTTGGAGGCCGATGAGATCATCGATGCTTATATGATCGAGGAGCCCGTAGTTGAAGCTGGTGAATATCGTCCCTACCGCGAGGTGCTCGCCGGCACGGCGAGTCGCGTTGCCACAAGGCTCGGATGGAAGCTATTACGGGAGCGCGCGAGCTTTCTCAGCGAGAGCTTGCCCGAGTGGAAGCCATTCGACGATACAAACCCGGCGCTCGAGCGGCTTGCAAGCCGCTTCAAACTCGGGATTCTATCCAACATCGACGATCAGCTTCTTGCGGCGACGCGAAGGCAGCTCACCGTGGACTTCGATCTGATCGTGACCGCTCAACAAGTGAAATCATACAAGCCCGGCCTTGCGCATTTTAACGAAGCGGCTGGTCGAGTCGGCGATAGCCGGCTGCTTCACGCCGCGCAGAGCTTCTTTCACGACGTGGTACCGGCAAGCCGGCTCGGGATTCCGGTCGTTTGGGTAAATCGCAAAGGCCAGCTCGGCGACAGTGGTGGTCCACACCCAACACACGAAGTGCGAAACCTCACCGAACTTGCGGATCTGCTTGGAGTGTGAAACGGGGCGCCTACCTGAGCCACAAAATCAGATCGAACAAAACACAGCTGTAAATGATCCTTGCGAATGCTGGTTCAAGTTGATGACCAGAGCAGGCTCTGAGGATAGCGGGGCAAATCACTCTTCACGATTGCGATGGATCCGATTCAGGCCGCAGACTGGACAGTCTACGGTACGTTGGCGCTCACCGGTACTCGAGCCGATTCAGGCCGCAGACTGGACAGTCGGTACATTGGCGCTCACCGGTGCTCGAGCCGATTCAGACCGCGGACTGGACAGTGTACGGTATGTTAGCGCACCGGTACTCGAGCCGATTCAGACCGCAGACTGGACAGTCTACGGTACGTTAGCGTTCCGGATCGCTTGGATCACCTCGTCGTCGCCGGGCCGGAAAAAAGGTATCACCGATTTGCGGTAACGAATCACACCCTTTGCATCGATCACGATGACGGCCCGCTGCGACCCGCCCAGAAGCGACTTGACCTTTAACAGCCTGGTGACCTCTCCGCGCTGGTCCGCGAGCAGACGCTGTGGCAAATCATGGCGTTCGGCAAACTGTTTGTGAGACTCCACGCTCGCCACCGAGACGGCGACAACCTCTGCACCGGTCATTTGATAATCGGGCCACCGATCACGCATGCTGCACATCTGCTTAGTACACACCGGAGTTTCATCTCTCGGATAGAAGACCAGCGCGACCACTTTGCCGCGGTAATCAGAAAGACGCCAGGCACGGCCGTCGCCGTCTTTAACTTCGAAGTCCGGCGCGAGCTGTCCGACGCCGGTGCCCGTGTGTTGCTGTGATGATGACGCGCTCATGCCTGTTAACCGCCTTTCTATTTGGTGATTGCTCCGTGCTTGCGAAGAATGTCGATCGTTCGATCCAGGGGCAGTGCTTCAACTGTCCGGCCCCTGCCCTTTGTAGTGGTAGCCCGAAACAGCGAGTTGTAGATAGCCTCCTCGGTCGCTTCGATCACAGCCAAAAAGAGCGGAGACATCGCGTCGTTGGACAGCAGTTTTACGTCTCGCGGTGTGCTTTGATTTGTGGAGTCGGCTCGCGCTCGAATCCTCACTTCAGAGGCAGTCGAAAAGGCGATGGCGTAATCACCGCTACCGTTGGTCGCGGCCGATCCGGTCCGGGCCAACCCCATCATCGAACGCGCAGCAAGCCGTTTCAGGTTTCGAGCATCAATCGGAGCGTCGGTCGCGATAATTATCATCACCGACCCGTCGGCGGTGTCGGAGTTCAATCCGGTCGAAGCTTGTCCGCCTGCTGGCTTGCTCTCCTTCGCCCGGTCCAGTTCCTGCTTCAAATAGTAGCGGCCCAACTCCTGGCCCACCGGCGCACCGCAGATGCTGAGTACGCCGCCGAAGTTGGTCTGCACCAATACGCCTACGGTGTAGGGGCCAAGCGATGCGGGAAGCCTTCGCGATGCGCTGCCGATGCCACCCTTGAACCCGAAGGCAACGGTTCCGGTCCCGGCCCCCACACAACCTTCTTCGACAGCGCCGCCCTTCGCGCTTCGGATTGCGCTCAAGACGTCATCGCGGGTGATGTGACGACCCCGGATGTCATTCAAATAACCATCATTCGTTTCGCCCACCAGCGGGTTGACGGACTGAACATCCTCGTTGCCCGGAAGCCCGAACACGTAGTCAAGCACTGCGTCGGCGACCCGAGGCACGCTGAGCGTCGAGGTTAGCATTATCGGCGTTTCTATCTCGCCAAGCTCGTTGACTTGAGTCGAACCGGCGAGTTTCCCAAACGCGTTGCCAATGAACACCGAGCCGGGTACCTTCTCGCGAAACACGTTTCCCGAATGCGGAAGAATCGCAGTTACGCCGGTCCGAATGTTTTCGCCCCGGACTATGGTTGTGTGCCCGATCTGAACACCCGGCACGTCGGTTATCGCATTAAAGGGTCCTACGGGAAGCACTCCAATCGTGAGGCCCAGGTCTCTCGCGCGCGGTCGTTCGTTCTTTTGCATCGTTAGCCCAATGCAGCTGACGCACAGCGTAATAACAAGCAGGAGCGATTTCAATTCGTCCTCACCTCAGCTTGATAAGCCTCCGATATCAAGCCACCAACGCAATTCGTAGAATGGCCACTCGTAGGAGGACCTGCATGCCTAAGCGATGCCTGAAAGTAGCGCAGCAATTCATTGCTGGGGAAGCTACAGCGCGTTGCTCCGAGTACCGAAGGGACCGCTGAAACCTGAATCCGATCTTGCAACGCAGCATTTTTCAGCCGTCCCTCCGAGACTTCGAAGCGTCCGTCGGACACTCTCCAAGATTACTAGTGATTTCCGGCTGCCTATGATTTATCATCTCACCTCTGTCACTTCAATGTGGATATGAGATTTCGCCTCGCAACGACTTCTCGAATCCAGAATCCCCCGCTCCCAATTCATAATTCGCAATCATCCGGACCGTCGATTCTTAGCGGCAGCGTGAGCCCTGACGGTGCGGTACAGTCTCCGGAGGCAGGATGCTCCAATACTCGATTGATGAGGTAACCGAAACTGCGTTAATCAACGAAGGGCTGCTCACCGAGGAGCAGCTTTCAAAAGCACGCAAGATCGCCGAACATCTCGGCGGCCAAAAGAGCCTCAGCGAAGTGCTGCTGGAGATGAATTGGATAAGCGGTCCTCACCTTGAAGACTTTGTGCGTCGATTTCGCACCAATCTCAGTATCAGCGATATTCTCATTGCGCGACGGCTGGTCACCGAACACGAAGTCATTTCCGCGCGCGAAATTCAACGCCAGACATCCAAATCAAAACGAATCGGTGAGACTCTGATTGAGATGGGCCTCATAGAAGAGCGCCACGTCGTCGAGGCTCTCGCCGAAAAATTCAACCTGCCGATCCTCGATCCGGACATCACTCAAATCGACGTCGAGCTGATTCGGAAGATCTCGCTGAAGTATCTTCGCCGCCAGGTCGCCATTCCAATCAATCTCGATAACGGGCATTTGCAACTGCTGGTCGCAGACCCGACGATGACACACTTTTTCGAAGAGATCGAGCGGCTGTTCAGTTGCAGGCTGCGCCTGGCCCTTGCTACCAGCGCGATCATCAGCCAGAAGCTCGATCTTATGGACGCCCTGCTTCAAAGCAAAGACGCAGGCATCGCTGACTATCAAAAGGTGAAGTACCACACCCTGGAGGCGCAGTCGCAGGCCGGCGAAGACCGCGTCGTCCAGATGGTCGACCAGTTAATCCGTTCGGCAATCGACGAAGGCGCCTCCGACGTGCATCTGGAGCCGATGGCCAACAAGCTGCGCATTCGGTACCGGCTCGACGGGGTCCTCGTTCACAAAATGGATGTTCCCCGCGACTATACTCCGCGAATCATCTCGCGCGTCAAGATCCTTGCCGACGCCGATGTAGCCGAACGCCGAAAGCATCAAGACGGGCGCATCTTCGTCAAGACCGACAAACAGGAGATCGATATTCGCGCATCGTTCTACGCCACGGTGTTCGGGGAAAACGTGGTGTTGAGGATCTTGAACAAGGCTTCATTGATCGGTCTCCAGGAACTCGGTTTCGCGCCGAATATTCTGCGCCTTTACAGCGAAGACGTGCTGGCAGCCCCGTCGGGGATCACTTTGATTACCGGTCCAACCGGCTCGGGAAAGACTACGACGCTTTATAGTTCCATTGATCACTGCAACGATCCGACAGTCAAGATCATCACCTGCGAAGACCCGGTCGAGTACGTTATCGACGGCATATCGCAGTGCTCGATCAACGAGAAAATTGGGCTGACCTTCAACGAGACGCTTCGCTCGATCGTCCGGCAAGACCCGGACATAATCGTCATTGGCGAAATTCGTGACAAGTTCTCGGCCGACGTGGCCGTTCAGTCGGCGCTAACCGGGCACAAGGTCTTCGCCACCTTCCATACCGAAGATTCGGTCGGCGCGCTGGTCCGTCTGATCAATATGGAAATCGAGACTTCGCTCATCGCGTCGACTATCGGAGCCGTTCTGGCGCAGCGACTGGTTAGAAAAGTGTGCTCAAATTGCAGGACGACTTACAGCCCTGAAGATCGCGTGCTCCGTAGGTTTGGGTTGAAGCGCGCTGAGCTCGATAAGTTCATGCTTGTGCGTGGCAAGGGATGCTTGGGTTGCAACTTCACCGGCTATCGCGGCCGGTTGGGGGTCTACGAGCTTCTCGTCCCCAACGTCGACATACGCGACGCGATTTTGCAAAAGCGCACCATGCAGGAAATCCGGCAAATGAGCCTGGACTCTTGCGACCTGTGTACAATGCAAGAGGACGGCATGATCAAAGCACTGCGAGGGGTGACTACGCTTGAAGAGGTCCTCGAGAATGCGCCCCGCGTCTTTCATCAGAGACCGCTGGAAACGTTGCTCGGTATTGTAGGGTAATCATTACTCCCAGTTCTTGAAGCGACGACGCGTCAGCCGTAGCGTGCTCTAAGCCGGTACTCGCGCCGCCAAAAAGTCGCGAAGACAGAAAGTCGCACGTAGAAAGCCCCAGCCAAAGGCCTTCGCGAATCTCAGTGACTTCGTTGCAATTCTCCCAAAACTCACTTATTACCGCACTACCCCGGCTTGCCTCCCGCCGCTGTTGTGGAGTACAAAAAGTGATATTCAAACTTGAATTAGAGAGGAGTCTATTATGCTAAAGTTCATTCGTGGCAGAACCGTTTGATGACTTGATAGAGAAGCGTTTCGACAGCTTATCGCCCCTTGCCGGCGAGGGAATCGTGATCGACATCGGTACTGGAGACGGTCTCTTTGTGTACCAATGCGCCCGCGAGAACCCGAACAAGTTTTTCATCGGAATAGACGCGAATCCACGACCCCTGGAGAAGGTATCCGAGAAGATACATCGGAAGCCTGCGAAGGGCGGTCTGACCAACGTTCTCTTCCTACAGGCCGGAGTGGAGGACCTCCCTTCCGAACTTGATGAGGTAGCCGACGAGGTGCACATTCATTTTCCCTGGGGGAGTC
>JBASRM010000243.1:0-6251 GCA_049273835.1 Blastocatellia bacterium
CAGATATCTCGCGGATAGGCAAAGCGACTTCAATCAACCGGGGGCAGGTCATAGATCTCCTCTCCCTTCGTTCGCCAGTCGTCTTCGTCAACGAAGAACTGCACCTGCCGATAAAGCGCTTCAGGGCTAAGCTCGACCATCGGGTTCTGAATGATGCGCAGCCGCGGACGCTCACCCTTGCAGAAAGTCGCTACGTAGAGAAAGGCGCGTTCGGCAAGCTGGCGCAGCTTGTCCACCTCAGGCCCGGTTAGAACGATCGCGCCAGATTGGGCGCGTCCCTTAACTTCGATGAAGCGCTTTTCTCCCGCTGGTGATTCGGAGCGAATGTCGTAATGCTCGCCGTCCTTTGACACATCGTAGGGCGTCCAGCCGCGACCACGCTCATAGCGCATCACCAACTCCATTGCGATGCGTTCAACCTCTTCGTCGCGGCGCATCGGAAAACCGCGTTTCGGCAATTCCTCAACCAGCGCGACCGGGTCAGGGACGACCAAAGCAGACGTGATAATGTCAGGCAAGTTTGCACTCAGCCGCAGCATTAGGTCCAATTCAGCAATTCGGTCGGCTTTCCGCTGCTCCAGTTCCGTAATTCCCTTTTCCAGCTTCTCGCGCTCCTCGGCATCATCGTCACCGAACAGTTGCTCTTGTTGCACGTCATTCAGCTTCTCCTGCATTTCCAGAATCAGATCGGTGAAAGTCGTCTCGAGGTATTGGCGTCGGAGATCGCACTCAGCCTGGCGATGGTTTGCCACGTCAAGCCGCTGCTTTTCAGTCAGGTTCTCATACGCCCACATCTGCACTTCATCGCTGGAGCGATCAGGAACGGCAGGACGCTCAACCGGAGTAGCCGGCGCAAGGTAGTTGAGCAGATTCGCAGGCGAGGTCGCGCGCAGACCCAAGTGGTCAGCGACCACGACGCTTAGCTGTTGATGGGCCAATCGCTTCTTTTCCTCTTGCCTGCCGTCTGCCACTGAGGAACGCACAAGCCAGACCCGTTGCGGTCTTGAAATGTTTGGATCGACCAACATTGCGCCCTTGGTGAACGAATCGCGCGCGCGGCGTATTGCCCAATGAATCAAAGCATCGAACAGAGGATGCCCCGGCCCTAAGAGTCTGGTGAATTCCGGCACGGCGACTCGACTCGCCACGCTAAGCAAACTCTTGTCGAAGACAAAAGGGGTGTCGTAAGCGTCGCGTACAGGAAGCCGTTGCGTTCGCGCTACATCGAGAATCTCGCTAGGCGTCCGGCCGATGTGAAAAACTGGAAAATGTTTATCGTCAATTACGGTCCCTCCGGCCGCGTGATACGCGGCGCTGAAGAACCGCTGAACGAACCAGGGTTGCAAGCGGCGTTCGTCCGATGCATCTCTTAGTTGCTGGGCCTCTCGCATATCAAGCCGCGATGCGAGCGATTGTTTTTTCTGGAGCGCGACCAAGTCATCCGCTCGCTGTTCGAGACCGTGGCTCAAGTAGGCATCTGCTTCGCGCGCAGCCTCGGCGCCGCTCTCGGCGTCAATGGATTGTTCAATCAGTTTGACGAGCGGGACATCTTCCAGCAATTCGTCAATAACGTCATACACGCGGTCGGTGCCCATTTGCTCACGCATCACGTCCAGTTTCGTGAGCGCTTTTTCGAGAACGGCGCCCTCGCGGGTATTAACCGCGACAAGGTTATAAACCCACACGTCTTCATCTTGACCGTAACGATGAATGCGGCCCATTCGCTGTTCAAGGCGATTCGGGTTCCACGGAATATCCCAGTTGATCAAGTAGCGGCAGAACTGCAAGTTGATTCCTTCACCGGCCGCATCAGTGGCGACCATTATCTTGGCGCGTCCTCGAAACTCGCGCTGAGCTTGCTTTCGTTCGTCCACATCCATCTGACCGTGGATCGTCGCAACGGCGTAACCTTTATTAGTGAGCCGCTCGGCAAGCTTGTTGAGAGTGTCCCTGTGCTCGGTGAAGATGACCAGCTTTTCTTCTTCGCGGCGGATGACATCGGACGAATCAAGCACGGACAGCAGCTCTGAAAATTTCGCTTCGTTGTGGTTGCGCAGCGACTCGGCCAAGCTTAGCAGGTCTGCGACTTCGTCCCTCTCTTTCTCGACTTCTGCCGGATCGGTGCTGAGCACCTGGCGAAATATGCGGCGGTCTACCGCCTCGCGCTGAGATTCATCCAGGTCCTCGTATTCGGCGATGTTTTCCGGCAAGTCATTGTCACTTGCACCAAGGAGTCGCTTCTTCTCCGCAGCAGTCCGCACCGGATCACGAAGGATCGTCAGCACATTGTCCACAGCCGCTAGACGATTGGTGAGTGTGCGAGTGATTGCATAAATACTGCTCGCGAGGCGGCGCTGCATTACGATAAGAGTGAGTTCAACGTTTCGGTTCTTCTTTGCCTTGGCTTCCCGTCGCCGCGATCGAACATACTTCGTGACGGCGTTGTAGAGTTCGAGTTCTTCAGGCGTCAGTTCGTACCCACTGGTCTTTGTGTGGCGAGGCTTGAAGAGCGGCTCTCCGTTCCAGTTGAGCATCTCTTCCTTCAGCCGGCGAAGGAAAAACCGATTCCGAGCTTTGCTTATTGCACCTTCGTTCTCAAACGAGTCGCCCTGCGCTGCGTAGGCGCCAACAGCTTCGTGAATGCGCTTGGTGACCAGTTCATCTTTCTGAAATAGGTCTTCATCGAGCAGCATCAGCAGACGGCGGAAAGTGTCCTTTCGGCCGCGATGAGGTGTAGCAGTAAGAAAGAGCAGATGATCAGCGCGGGGCGCGAGTGCTTCGACGGCCTGGTAGCGTTCGCTGCGTTCTATTTTTGTTCCGTACTCGTAGGCAGACAGCTTGTGAGCTTCGTCGACCACTATCATGTCCCACTGAACCTCTTTGGCTGCGTTCAGACACACTTCGTGACGAGAGATGAAGTCTATCGAAGTGATGAAGAAGCCTTCGTCGGGTCGCGCGAACTGTGTTGGATCTGCCTCGAATGAGGCTCGATTGATCAAACGGAAATGCAGACCGAACTTGTCCCGCATCTCGTCTTCTAACCACTGCTTAGTTAACCCTCCCGGTGTAATGATGAGGACCTTGTTCAGCACGCCACGAAACAACAGCTCCTTGATGAGCAGGCCCGTCATAATCGTCTTGCCTGCGCCGGTGTCATCCGCCAGCAGGAATCTGATACGTGGTAGCGGTAGCAGGTAGCGATAGACCGCCTCGACCTGATGGGGAAGTACATCGACGACGCTGGAGTTCACTGCGAAGAGAGGATCGAACTGATAAGCAATGTGAATGCGCTGAGCCTCGACGCCCAGCAAGAAGGCTTCGGCATTTCCGTCAAAGGTGAAGTCAGAGCCGCGAACCTTTGCAACTCGAGCAAGCTCGTCTTCGCCGAGCGGTCGTCGAATCTCACGTCGTGAGGTCGTACCGATGCCTTCGACGAGCATCTTCCCCCCGAAGGGCGTGACGCGTCTTATCTCGACGTGCTCGTCGGGTTCTAATCCCGACACGATGTCTCCTTGTTTCAGCTCCTCTGGCACTTACCCGCTCCTAACAGATGCTTTTGAAGGATGGCTGCGCGGAGAACTTGCGGCGAAGGGCCAATCCACGCTGACGAATCCAGAACGGCCTGTATGCAAACTCGTATCTTATGTGGCAGACCGGTTCAAATCAACACGCGCCTGCTTCCCCAGGTAGGTTCAACGGAAAATGGGGCCTTCGCATTTGTGAGCCCCGGGTTGAATGGAGGAGATGATCCATCGCTCAGTATGGCTAGGTGATGTTCAAGAGACCGCAGACTGCCATCGATGACTTGATATCGCTGTTCGCCCAGGCACATTCTAAGCAACTCTGCGATGACGATCGCCGAGACAGTAGCACCAACGAAGGCAGCGCCTACGGATCGTCCTGCAAGAGTTGTTAGTCCGCATTGTTCTAGTCCTTCTGTTGCAAGCGATTGATAGGCTGGCTGACTGATGATCGAGTCGACTTCTCGACCGCTGGATGAAGGCGACCAGTGGCTCCGGGCCGAGCGGCTAGAAGGGAAACAATGCATTTGGAAAGCAAGGTATTCTTCGTTTCCTGTCCCTATTCCCGCTTCGACGACTTGGCTGAATCCTACATTTTCAAGATCAGCGCGCGCGCCTTCATTATCGACACCGCAGAGTGCCACAAGAGGCTCTTCGTCATTCAGGCGGAAGTCCGCCGAGAATCGACGCTCGAGAATGCGCGTCCCGAACCCTCGCTCCTCGCACCAGTCTGCCATCGCGCGGGTTTTCTTTCGCCCCACGATCTTACGATCCGTGAGCAGCGAAGTACTGTCATTAGCGAAAACTAGTGAGTCGTAGTCCTGCAGCACAAACGAGCAGTCTCGCGCATCGCGATAGGGGAGAAACCCTAGCGTCCATAAGTACGCCTGTCCGAGATGACCAAGTCCGATCAACCAGAGCTTGCTTGGAAGCAAGTCGAGAATAGGCCCAAGCTCAGAATCATCAAGCCAGGATTTCTCCGAGTCGGGGCGCCATAGAGACAGGCCCACACTTCTTCTTCCGGCCAGAGCGTTTCGTCCGCGAACGAACTGAAACGCTTCCGAGACCGCTAGGCCGCCAGCGAGAACACCTGCGGGCGTAAACTCCCCTCGTTCTGATAGACGGCTTGGGTCGTTAAGCGGCATGACGCCTCCGCGCCACCCGTCGAATGTGGCTCGGATCTGAAACTCGCTTTCCGAGTAACCCTTCTGAACGTCTCCGATGACGATTCGCGGCGCGGCAATGTCGGGCTCTTCGGTGATCGACCCCTGCAAAGTCCTGATGGCTTCGGCGATGGAGCGACATTCCATCCATTGAATTAGCAACTCGGCCTCCAGGCAGCCAGTGACTTCGACTCCACCAAGAAAGCAACGCCGACCGGTATTAACGGCGGTGAGTAGAACCGCTTGCAAGGTCGGTGACCAGGCTATGTCCGGGCCAACGTCAATCCGAAGACGATACCCTTCGAATAGTCTCAGCGCGTCTTCCACTGTTGCCGCCTCCCCGCTGTCCATCGCAAGCTTCGCGGAGCGGTGGAGCCCATCGCCAATTACGTTTGCGTCCATTCTCTATCCCCAATAGCCGATGTATAAGAACTTTTGTCCCTGAGCTCCGCTCCAATCGCGCCAGCGATGCTCCCCCTGATATTCGTAGATCCCCAGTTCTGTTGCTCCGAAAGCTCGTTCTGCAAGCCGTGGAACGATCAGAGCAATGTGGCCGGGCAACGCAATCATCGGGTTGTCACGATCCGAGGAACTCTGGATTGCGCAACCTGGGTGAGTGTGTACGTCAGCAACGACTGTGAGCCCGGTCTCACGGCAGAGTTGCCAGAGGGGACCATAACCTGCGCCATCGAAGATCACGATCCCGCTTTCGAGCGATTGTGAATCGAGGTCGTCGTAGTAAATGAAGCGGGAAATCTCTCGTTGCTCACCGTTGCCCTTTCCAAGTAGGAAGGCTCCGCTCTCGTGGCGACCTTCAGTGCGCCGACGCAGTTCCGCCAGCCCAGCGTGCCAGAGGCGCGATGAGCAACAAAGTCGATAGTCAGGAGCTACGAAGGCCCGTATAATCCTCCGAAGTGAGAAGGTCATAAAGAATCCTTAGATATTGGGTAATGTCGCCCGATGGCGACCAGATCATTTCGGGATACTGACTGCGCCAAGCGTCGTGCCCCTCAATTGAGTGACGATCACAGGGGAGATAGGGACACGTGCCACCTTTCCAGGCCGGATTGAAGGCGGGTGGGATCCGCCCACGCCCGCCAGGCCAGCGTGAGTGATCGAGCAGCGCGCTCCGCGCCGTATCCCAGAGTTGGGCCGTAGCCGGAGAACTCGGATAGTTAGTGAGTTCGAACCTAAAGGCATACTCATCCGGCGCGTTTGGCCTCTCTGCAGCCGCGACGGTGATGACCGCGTAAGGCCAGTTGACCGAGACCAGATGCCACCGACCTCGGTCAACTCCGCTCTGAAAGGGTCCTCTGTCTAGATGATCGCGAAAAACGCGCTCATCCGAGGTAATACTCGTCGGCCCACTCATCCTTCCACCCTCTTCTTTGGCACGAGGTCAAAGCAGATCTTGCAGTCCGGAAACTTGACCAGCGAGCCGATGTGAACGTCTTCGTCCGGTCTTGTGCTGGAGCCGCAAAGCTGCAGTGCGTGCTCAGTTGCGTCGACGCCCTTCAGCTTGAACTCCTCGTCAGCCCATCGCTTAACCTTGCGCACCGAGGTGGAC
>JBASRM010000329.1:0-36112 GCA_049273835.1 Blastocatellia bacterium
AATGTCGCTAGTTTCGCTTTCCACCAACAGGTCTCATAATCCTTTGGTTGGAGGTTCGAATCCTCCAGGGGCCACCAATAACATCCGATGACTTACCGATTCTACGAACGGCTCCCCTTTTCGACCCCTTTTCGACTGAGCAGTGTTGTGTAGTTCTCATAACCCAACGCCGGCCAGCGATTGCAAGAAAAAAAAGGTGCCCACTTTGAAGAGTGAACACCGGGTCTGCCATCCTGATCCTCCGCCCCAATTTGCCGCCAAATAAGTAGGAAAAATGAGATAGGACCTCAATGGCCTTCGTCCCTCATCATTAACTCCGCAGACATTTGAGAGAGCGGGAGCACAATCATTCGGACCGGAGCACAATCATTGGATCGATCTTGGTCGCGCGCCCCGCTGGGGCGTAACAAGCCGCCAATGCCGCTAACGTCAATAACGCGGCAATCACGGTGAACGTCCAGGGATCGGCTGCGCTCACACCGTAAAGCTGCTCGCCGAATTGACGCTGCCAATCTTGGAGGCTCACATACTTGCTCTCGACCAGGCGCTTGAGCGCGTAACCGCCCGCCGCACCCGCCACCAGTCCGACCAGCACGAGCTTCATTCCCTGCCAGATCACCAAGCGCAAAACATCGTGTGCCTGGGCGCCGAGCGCCATGCGGATGCCTATCTCGTTCGTCCGTTGCGCTACCGAATAGGCCAACACGCCAGACAGCCCAATCGCCGCGAGCAAGAGCGCCAATCCGCCGAACAAACTCAAGAGTCGTGCGTACAGGCGTTCCCGTCCCAACGTAGCCTGCGAGCGCGCTCTTTGTGTGGTGACCTCTGTGAGCGCCAGAGTGCCGTCCAGTTCGCGCACAACCTGGCGCACGGCGTCGGCGAGCGCGGCCGGTTCGCCCGTCGTTCGCACGGCGAAATGCATCTTGCCGATCATTGCGCCTTCCTGCCGCCACGGCGTGTAAAGCAGCGGTTTGATCTCTTCGCGCTGTCTCGTGTATTTGGTATCAGCGACGATACCGATGATCTCGACCTCGCGTTTGCTAACTCTAAATGTGACCCGCTTGCCGAGCGCGTCATCGTTGGGAAAATACTTGCGAGCGAAGGTTTGATTGACGATGGCGACAAGCGGTCCCCGCTGGTCATCTTGCGCCGTGAAGCCGCGTCCACGCAGCAGCGGGATTTCCATCGTCATAAAATAGTTCTCGCGCGCCGTCTGCCGGCTGGTGCCGCGTGGTCCGGCGGTCATTTCCGTCTCGCCGGGCAGCAAGATGCTGTTGGCCCAATTGTCGTTCGCGATCAGCGGTGTGCGCTCGAACGTCGCTGCGCGCACGCCAGGCAGGTTATCCAGCCGGTCAAAAAGCCGCTGATAGAATTGCAACAGCCGTTCGTCTTTGTAACCGCCCTGTTGCGGCTGCAATCTGAAGAGCAAGAGGTTCTCCTGGTTGAAGCCCAGGTTGACTTGTTGCAGGTTGTAGAGCGTGCGGATGAACAAACCCGCGCCGACTAATATCAGCAACGAGAGCGCGACCTGCGCGACGATCAGCCCTTTGCTCAAACGCGACACTGCGCCTGACGTGCGGCGGCTCTGTTTAAGCGAGGTCGCCAAATCCAGGTTCGTCGCGCGCCACGCGGGTGCCAATCCAAACAGCACGCCAGTCAGTAGCGAGATGACGAGCGTGAACGCCAGCACGCGCCAGTTCAGACTGAGGTCAACGCCGTTGGGCAAAAATACCGTGTCCTTGTCAGTCAGCGCCTGGAGCGCGCTCTTGCCCCAGAAGGCGAAGAATAGGCCGGCTGCGCCGCCCAACGCCGCGAGTAACACGCTTTCGGTCAGCAGTTGCCGAACAAGACGCCAGCGACCCGCGCCGACCGCAAGCCGCACACTGATTTCAGGGCGGCGCAAGGCCGCCCGTGCCACCAACAGGTTCGCCACGTTGGCACAGGCAATCAGCAGCACTAGCGCCACCACGATGAACAGTCCATAAATGGTCGCTGAATATTCCCTACGATCGTCCAGCATCCCTCGGCTGCCGGATTGCGCGACCAGGCGCGGGTAATCTTTCGGATCGAGTTGTGCCGGCTCATTCTCATTGCGCGGCGGCGGCATGACTTCCAAGGCAGCGCCTTGAAAAGCGCCGTTCAAGCTTTCGCGGGCCTCTTCGTAGGTCGCGCCCGGTTTGAGCCGTCCCATCAAATGCAGCCACCAGAGACCTGGCTCGTTCGCCGTGCCCAATCTGCTGTTCTCACTCCACAGCAGCGGCTCGCAAGCAATCGGAACAGTGACGGCAGGGTAATAACCCACCTGCAACGTGCCCGTGAACGCTGGCGGCGTCACACCGATGATAGTGAAAGACATCTTGTTGAGTTTGAGCGGCTGGCCGATGACGGCGGGATTGGGGCCAAACCGCTCCTGCCAAAATTGATAGCTGAGCACGACGACTGGCGCCGCGCCCGGTTTGTCATCTTCGTCAGTGATCGCGCGTCCCAAGAACGGTTGCACTCCGAGGCCGGCGTAATAGCCGCCTGACACGGCTTGCCCGTTGACGATCTCCGCCTGGTTGCCCACCACCGCGATCCCTTCATAGATCGGAGCGAAGGCAAAGAAATCGCTGAGCGGGCTTTCCGGCGGAGCGGCGCGGGCCTGGCGCATCTTTTCAAAGATGTCGTAGCGAAACAGCGCTAGCTCGGACGACGTGCCGCTCATGCCATTCGTTCTAAACGGGAGTCCGGCTTGCCATTCAAACAACACTAACCGCTCTGGCTCGGCAACCGGCAAGGTCCTCAGCAGCACAGCGTCCACCACGCTGAATAGGGCCGTGTTTGCGCCGATGCCCAGTGCCAGGGAAAGCACGGCGACCATCGTGAAGCCTTTGTGCTTGAGCAACATTCGCAAGCCATATCGCAGGTCTTGCCATAGTTCTTCCACCAAACGGACGCCCCACACATCCCGGCTTTCTTCCTTCACCCGCTCAATCCCACCAAAGCTGCGCAGCGCTGCCAAACGTGCTTCTTCAGGACTCATCCCGCGCGTCAGGTTCTGCTCAACCTCTTTCTCCAGATGGAAGCGCAACTCCTCGTCCAGCTCTCGCTCCATTTCCGTCTTGCGGAACAAGGCACGCAGCCCCAGTCTCAGCCTGCTTAGCATACCGGCCTCCTTCAGCTCAGGTAGTCTTCAGAATCAACTCTACCGCCCCGATGAACCGCTCCCACGATTCGGTCTCGGCGGCTAACTGTTTGCGCCCGGCCGCGGTCAGTTTGTAGAACTTCGCCCGGCGGTTATTTTCCGATGCCCCCCATTCAGAGCTGATCCAGTCCTGCGCCTCCAGCCGGTGCAGCGCCGGGTAGAGCGAGCCCTGCCCGACACGCAGCACGTCGCGCGAGACCTGCTGGATCCGCTGGGCGATGTCCCAGCCGTGGCTCGGACCTGACTGCAGCGTCTTCAGCACCAGGAGATCTAGTGTCCCCTGCAACAAATCTGTCTGTATTTTCTTCATTGGTTTCCCCTCGACATTCGACAAGTCGGAGCGTATCCCATGACTTGTCGAATGTCAACATGAGAGGAGATTCCCGGCAGCATAGTCTCGCGTTCGGCATGACTTCCGTGATCTGATGCGGCTGCTAGACATCGACCTGACGGGGATGCCCTGTGGAAACGCAGGAAAGCAGGCGTAGATGACGATTCTGTAAGCAGAGCTGACCGCTTCCTCGCGTTCCTTTCTGGTCTGGTCGAGAATCCGGTCGATCACCTCGCCGGATGCATACCAGGGATCCATCGCTGGGATCATCTGATCGACGACGCTCACAATCCAAGGAAAATTCAAACCGCTTCAGCGGCTCATAACCCTCAAGCCTCACGATTAATTGCACCCGACCCGGAGCTCAGTAATCCTCGCATCTGGATTGTTGGCCATAACAGGTTTATCATAAGCGGCTCAACTGCTCCGAGTTACTGTTTGCTCAATTGGCCTCAGGGGTTCTATCCACGACTCTAGCAATTCTCGACGGCCTACAGTAATCGCGCGCAGCTCTATATGCCCGTGCGTCTCGCGCGGGCAAACAATTTTCAGGAGCACGCGGGTCGCGCTTTCACTAATCTTGCTTCCTACGTATGAGTCCGGCGACCTACGGAGGTTGATTAGAATGTCAGGTAATAATGCATCCTTTCAAAACGCAGCGGGCGCCTTGCAGCCGGTTGGGCCGAGCGAGCGAATTCTCGCGCTCGATGTCTTGCGCGGTTTTGCGCTCTTCGGGGTACTGGTCGCCTACGCCGTTTGGAACCTGGGCAGTCCGCCGGAGCAAACGCAAAGCGAAGTTGATCTCGTGCTTGACCGGGTGCTGAGCGCGTTGGTCGATACAAAGGCCTATACACTTTTCGCGGTCATGTTCGGGCTGGGGTTTTCAATTCAATTGACCCGCGCAACCGCCCGCGGTGTGAGAGTTGTCCCGGTATACCTCCGAAGACTGTTGGCGCTGCTCCTGATTGGCCTGGCTCATGCGTTGCTGCTTCGCAACGGCGATATCCTGGTCCCGTATGCGGTGATGGGTTTCTTTCTCCTCCTCTTTCGCAACGCCTCCAACAGGACGCTCGCCATCGGTGCGATCATAGCACTCCTTTTCCCATACTTCGCTGTTGTCGCATGGGAGCTTACAGGTATCCCGTTTGCTGAGCGACCCGACACCGCAGGCATAAGGTACCTCGCTGAGAACTTCGCCTGGGTGCGGTACTGGTATTCCTCGACGATAATCCTGTGGCCCGCCTCCTTGCCCATGTTCCTGTTCGGGCTGTACCTGGGAAGGCGTCGCTTGTTTGAAAATCTCTCCGCTCATCGAAACGGACTCCGGCGCGTGCGCATTTCAGGTCTCGTCGTTGGAGTCTTGGCCTTAGCAGGAATAGAATTGCTAAACAGGACCTGGACGCACGTCCCGCAGCCATTCGCGCAGCGGATTGCATTTGTGCTTCTCCGCAGCGTCCATGCATGGGGCCTCGCAGCGTTCTACGCTTCGTCCCTGCTGTTGCTCTTGCGGTCTGCTGCCTGGCAGCGCCGCCTTGCACCCCTCGGCGCTGTCGGAAGGATGGCTCTCACCAACTACTTGTTACAAGCGGTGTTGATCGTTCCGCTGTGCATCGCATTTGGCCTGTTTGACAGAGTGACGCCAAGTATCGGCCTGCTACTGGCGCTCGGCGTGTGGACGCTGCAACTGCCTGCGAGCGTCTGGTGGTTGAATTGCTTCCAGTTCGGGCCTGCCGAGTGGGTGTGGCGTTCCTTGACGTATGGACGTCCTCAACAGATACGAACTGTGAGCAAGCAGAGTGCGACGGTCACTGCCTAGTAGCGTCCGTTCCCTGAAGATCCTGTTCGTGCGCATGAGATTTGCGCCCAGTGTGATCCCTCCGTTTAAGGATTCCAAAAATCAATGGACCGCCCGGTGACGGCCTGATTTCCCCGGCCTAACTCATCAGATTTGACAATCAAACCTTTCGGTATTACAAACAGCACGGCGATTGATGAATGCCAAGACTCCTAATCTTGCATTCGCAACGCCAAGACTAAGTCACTCGCCTCCATACCGTGAGAGTATTAACCGCATATGAAACTATGCTTTCGTAGAACGCTAAGAATGCAAACCGTGTTAGTCTGGTTAATGATAATCTCAAGCCTACTTGGGCGTGCGCAGTCTCAACAAAAGGCGTCCTACCTTCCTAATCCGAAGCTAACTCCCGGTGACACCCTCAAAGTCAATAAAGAGGACTTATGTGGATCCAAATCTGAAAGCTTTGATGGCTCCATTCCTATTAGCCTAAAACGCAAAGTTTTCGACCTGTATGGAATCCGGGGTGATAAACCAATCCCATATAATGTCGATCACTTAATACCTGTAGGTTTAGGTGGGTCGAATTCGATGAAAAACCTATGGCCCCAGCCGGTTTCTGGCGAGTGGAGCTACCAAAAGAAGAACAAACTTGAGCGCCGGCTTCACAAGCTGGTTTGCCGCGGAGAACTCGATCCGCAAAGAGCACAACAAGAGATTTCCACAGATTGGGTGAGTGCATATGAGAAGTACTTGGGTGGACCAGCGCGTCAGAAATCCTCCCAGGATTGATCGAAGAGGTTTAGAATTGGGAAAGGAGCGGCAATAGATATTCCTCTGATGTGATAAGACTTCGGCGAGCTCTGTTTCCTACGGCCAACCAGCGCCCGCTGCCGGCGCCTCAACGGTTAGCACCTGGCCCGTTCGTGGCCCCTTAAACATTTTCGAAGGACCACTCCACTCGGTTGCAATCATAAACAACGTTCGCCTTTCCTCACCGCCGAGCGCACAGGCGAAGCACCCGCGATCAAGCTCAATCGTCTGCAGCACCTCGCCGCCCTCGCGAACGCGCACGCAACGTTTGTTGGGGACGTCCCCGTACCAAACGGCGCCTTCAGCGTCGAGGCAGATGCCGTCGGGGACACCGTTTTGGAGCTCAGCCCACACTCGCCGGTTCGACAGGCGGCCGTCAGACGCGATGTCGAAGGCCGTGAGCCTTTTGGCATAGGACTCAGCGACGATCAGTGTAGAGTTGTCGGGCGTCACGAGCATGCCGTTGGGGAATGCGATGCCGTCGGCCACCTGGAGAGGCGCGTCATCGGCGCCGACCAGTGCGATCATTCCGGGGGCGAAATCTTCACCCGCCATAAGGTCAAAACCGCCGCCGTTGACATAGATGTTGCCCCTACCGTCCACAACCATCTCGTTCCCCGGAGGACGGTCAGAGAGCCCGGTCAGATCGGCGTGGGTCGCCAGCGAGCCGTCCAACTCCCGGCGCAAGAGAAGCCCATCGCGCGCCGAGACGAGCAGCAGACGCCCGTCTGGAAGCCAGTCAACACACAATGGAAATGATGGTCCCTGGAGGATGACTTCGCTATTGCCATCCAAGTCGACGGCAATCACGTCTTGCGTGCCCCAGTCGGAAAACCAAAGACGGTCCTCGTGCCAACGTGGCTGCTCGCCGAACACGAGACCGCTAATCAGGACTTGGGGTTCTGGTACGGAGGACTCTGTAGACGGCATTACGATCTCCTCTTCAACTCGGAGAGAATGTTGAATGTCGAGCTGCGTCACTCATCCTTGCGCCCAGGATTCGATGGTTCGCCTTTCAAAGTAACCACACAACTCGATTTTCTGCCCTTTCGCAGAAAGCACGCAAGCTAATGGTAATGGCTCTTGATCCGAATCATCGGAAAAATTCTCCCTACTCTGAAAACCGCTAGAGCATCCAAATCTCGAGTGCCGTATAATGAGCTTAAGAAGCGGGAGGAACGTTGAAGGACATCGAATTGCCATTCTCTTCGAATAGTTCACTTGAAAGCTTCACGCGGGACTTGACTAGAGCCGCGCTTCGCGATGAGCTTGAGCCGGTCTGCTGTCGCGATGCCGAGATTGAACGAGTCATCACCACGCTGCTGCGCCAGGCTAAGAATAATCCGGTGCTCATCGGCGAGGCAGGGGTTGGCAAAACGGCGGTCGTCGAAGGATTGGCCCAGCGCATTGCCACCCATCAGGTGCCCTCTTCTCTTCTTGATGTGCACATCCTTTCGCTCAGCCATATCGACCTGATCTCTGGGACGAGCTTTCGCGGGCAGTACGAAAAAAGGCTCAGATCAGTCGTAAGTGAAGCGGGCAAGAACAAGAACGTCATTCTCTTTATTGATGAATTGCACAACCTCATCGGGGCCGGCTCGGCGGTGGGCGCGCCGATGGATGCCGCTAATATGCTTAAGCCAGCCCTCGCCGGCGGCGAAATTCGGGTGATCGGAGCGACGACCGAATATGAGTATGGGCGGTACATCCGCGCCGATGCCGCGCTGGAGCGTCGCTTTCAGCCGGTGCGAGTTGATGAACAGGGTCGTGAACAAACCCTGGAGGTGCTGCGTGCCCGGAAGCGGCGGCTCGAAATGCATCACCTCTTAATTATCACCGATGAGGCTCTGGAGGCGGCGACCGATTTATCGATTGAGTACCTGCCAGATCGAAAGCAGCCGGACCGAGCGATAGACTTGCTGGATGAAACCTGCGCGAGGGTTCGGCTCAGGGTTCAAGCGTTGCCGGAAGAAATACTTGCGCTGAAGGTGAAGCGCGAGCGACTTCAGGCTGCCGAGCGCGAAGCAATCGACCAAGTCATGCAATTGGAAAGAGCCGAAGGGACGGCGTTGGAACGCTTCTCCAGGGGAACATTTAAGGTATTGGAGGTGATGGGACTTGGGGTTGAGAAAGCATTAACTGGACGGACCACCGAACGCGATCCAATGCCATTGCCCGATAGCGTCATTCGATTAAAAGAGAGTGACCCCGAGGGAAGGCTTCTCAACTCACATCGTGAGAGGTTGGAAATCGAGGATCAGATAAAGGTGTGGCTGATTCAGGCCGGCCTCCTAGTCAAGGTGGATGATGTCCGCGCCACCGCCAATCAACCGGCTTAGGCCTAGGAGGGGTCAGGCTTAACTCTCTTGACATTTGACTAAGACCGTTCTTTCGATCTAAGCGCCTTCCGAAGTTTCATGAATTCCGAACTGCCTTGCCCGCGTTGACGACGTGGTTTGGCATCAAGCAGAGATAGGGAAGTTTGGATTTCTGCTATTGGACGCGGCCGGTGAACTTAACGTGATCATCGTGGGATCGGAAGATCTTTCTTCGATTATTCGCGCGACTGATCACGTGATAGAGCCTCCTCCGATTGCGATCCTTGGTTTCCCAGGGCATCTCGGGCCAGCTTCTTCCTCGGACGTTCTCAAATGTCAAGAAAGTCAAGCCTGACCCCTCCTGTCACTGTGCAGCAGGCAGGGAATCCATTCTCTTGACGAACGCGCTCACCTGTCGAACGCCCTCATCAGATAGGAGGTTGCGCCAAGCCGGCATCGCCGTGTTGCGTATCCCGTGTTTGACGATCCAGAAGACCTCCGCATCGGTGTAAGAAGTGCCGTGCCCAGCCAGCTGTGGCGCCGGAGGATAAAATGACGCGCCAAGCACGCTCGCACGTCCGCTCAACTGCCCGTGACACTGCGCACACATGCCTTTGTAAATCTCGGCGCCGGCAACTAGATCATCGTCGGTCGGAAGTGCGGCGCTGCCGGGCTGCTCTGACGAATGCCGCGCCACTGAAGCCCGGACAGCGAGCGGAAGGATTTTCCTCTCCAGACTGGACGGCGCTACGTCGGCGTTGATCGGGACGAGGCCCATCTTAATCATCAAGATGCCGACCAACATCACAACCAGCGATGCGCCGACGAGCGCCGTAAACCCTCCATAAAGAAATCTCTTCATTCCTCCCTCCTCATCCAGTCTTTATGCCGCGCGGGGGCCTACTCGGTAACTATCAACGTTCCCGACATATCCTCGTGACCGCTTCCGCAGAATACGTCGCAGGCGAACGTGAAGCGGCCCACCTTATCCGGCGTAAAGCTTAGCCGGTTCACTGAGCCCGGCTTGATGTCTGTCCGAATTCCGAAGTCGGGCAAAGTGAATCCGTGCTTAACGTCTTCGGAGCTGACCTCGATCACAACCGGTTCTCCCTTCTTTACGGTGATCTCTGCCGGCGAATACTCAAACTTCTTTGCCGTCAGCTTGATCACTTTGTCTTTGAACGACCCGGAGCCGCTGGAAACCGTGCCCACGGCAAGTCCCGTCGCGACGTATGCCACAAGAGCCATCATTAGAGTTTTTCTCATTTTTTCCTCCTTGTTGATTAGAAATCTATGCCTTCGAGACAGGCAGTTCGGCGATCTCAAAACGAGCCTTGCGAACATCCGCTTCGACGTCACGGAATCCCAGTCCTTTGTACGGCGCACTGGCGTCCCACGGCAGTGGCACGCGCTTTGGCGCAGAGCCCGGAGCGGGCAACGGAAACATCAGCGACTTGGCTGCGTGATGCGCGATATGTCCAGTCATAAAATGGTGCTCCTGGTGGATGTGCCCGTAGAAGACTGTTACGTTCTTGTAAGGCATGAGAGCGTTGATGACTGCCGTTCCGTCACGTGTCGTCCAATCCCATTGTGGATAGAGGTCGAACAGCGGCCTGTGTGTGAGCACGACGATCGGGGCGTCATTCTTTTGCCGGCCGAGATCCGATTGCAGCCAGTTGAGCTGCGCTTCGCCCACCAGCGCTGAGGGATCTGAGACGTTATCGACGACGACGAAGTGAACACCTTTATGATCAAAACTGTAATTGAGCTTGCCGAAGAACTCCTGATAGGCATCGCCTCGATCGAGGGAAGCATCATGCTCGCCGGCCATGAAACGAACCGTCTTCGCCTTGAGGGAGCCGGCAATATCACGGAACTGAGCTAAGCGGTCGCGCCGCGCCTGTTTGTCTTCCGTGATATGAGTCAGATCTCCGGTGAACACAACGAAGTCGGGCTGCTCTTCCAGACTGTTAACCGCAGCTACCGCTTTCTTTAGTGTTCCTTGAGAGTCGGGATTGACGGAAGGCCCATCAAAGCCCCAGTGCGTGTCCGAGAGTTGGACGAAGTAGAATTCGTCCGGCAACGTACGATCTTCACTCGCGCCGCCGGAGCCGAGTACTTTGACACCAAGCCCGGAAGCAAACACAACGCCGCCAAGGCCTGCCAGCTTAATGAAATCTCGTCTGTGCATCTTGCACCTCCTGGGATAATTCATCGCGTTCAACCACTAGTACTGGTCTGGCTTCTTGAAAATTCCCGGCGGAGTTGTAAAGTTGATGTCGGGAATAAAACTCCCGGAAACCGAGTCTCATGTTCAAGAGAAGTGACGACCGGAAAGACGAGGCCGAGCTGGACCAGCAAAAGCGTGAGCAATTCGAAGCGCGCGTATTGCCGCATCTCGGGGCCGCTTACAACCTGGCTCGCTGGCTCACGCGCAATGACCACGACGCTGAAGACGTAGTTCAGGAATCATATCTCCGAGCCTATAAATTCTTCGGCGGGTTTCGTGGTGGAGACGGGCGAGCGTGGCTGCTCACGATCGTTCGCAATACCTGCTATACATGGTTTCAGCAGAACAGGCCGCGTGAACTTACTGCTTCCCTCGATGATGCCGCGAACAACATTGAGAGCGACGCGCCGAGTCCCGAAGCAGAGCTGATAAAGAGCGCCGACAAAAAACTGATTACCAAGGCGCTAGAGGAGTTGCCCCTCGAGTTCCGCGAGGTTTTGGTGCTGCGTGAGATGGAGGGCATGTCGTACAAGGAAATCGCCGATATCACCGAGATTCCCTTGGGAACTGTGATGTCACGCCTGGCACGAGCCCGCAAACGGCTTCAGCAATCCCTTGCCCCGAATCTGTCGAGAGAGGCTTAGATGAATTGCGAGGAGACACAACAGCTGGTTGACGCTTATGTGGATCGCGAGCTCGATCTGGTTAAGGCCCTCGAGCTGGAACGTCATCTGAGTGAGTGCGGCGCGTGCTCTAAACGCCACGCCAGTCTTCTGGCGTTGCGGTCCGCAGTGAGTTCGGTTTACCACACGCCTCCCGCTTCGCTTCAGACGCGAGTTACATCTGAGATTCGCAAAGACAGCAAGGGGGGAGCAATGGCTCATGTGCCTCGTTTTATGCCTTGGCGCTGGATCCGCGTTGCAGCCTCGGTGGCTCTCTTGCTGGTTGTGAGTTGGAGCGTTTTCCGCTTTTCAGCACGCCCTTCGGTCGACGAGGTGCTGGCGCGCGAAGTGGTGTCCAGTCACGTGCGCTCGCTCATGGTAGATCATATCGCAGATGTTCCGTCGTCAGATCAGCACACCGTAAAGCCGTGGTTCGCGGGTAAGCTGGATTTCTCGCCTCCGGTCATTAATCTGGATGAACAGGGATTCGCTTTAGTCGGCGGGCGGCTTGAATACATCGATAGCCGGGCTGCAGCGGCACTCGTCTATCAGCGCAACAAGCATGTCATCAATCTCTTCATCTGGCCGGCGGACGAATCTGACCGGTCAATGCAGACCGAAACGCGTCAGGGCTACAATGTGATTCATTGGTGTCAGGCTGATATGAGCTACTGGGCGGTGTCGGATCTCAACGAAAGCGAATTGAGAGAGTTTGCACAGCTCGCAACGACCAAGCATTAGCAAACAACGCCGTGGCTCTTAGCTCAGGTTGAGCGAGTTGTTATGCTCACCCGATTGCCTCTTCCAAAGCAGCCTTCGCCAGAAGTCTGGTTGAGTCCAGAAGAGGCACCTCAACATCTTCAGGTCTCAGAATAAGAGGGATTTCCGTACACGCCATCACCACCGCATCACAACCTACCCTCGTCAGTTCTGCTACAACACCCCGAAAATATTCTCTTGTAGAACTCTCCAAGATGCCGTTAACCAGTTCCTGGAAGATAAGGCTGTTGATCCTCTCTCTTTGCTCAGCTTCAGGGATCACTGACTCAATGCCACGACTCGCTAAAACTTCGGGATAGACTTTTCCTTCCATCAAAAATCTGGTCCCCAGAATGCCAAGCTTCGAACACCCCAGGCCTGCAGCAGCCTTCGCTACAACCTCTACGATATGAAGCCACGGGATGGGGGACCGCGGTCTCATATACTGGAACGCTTCGTGGGCTGTATTAGCAGGGCAGATGGCAAAATCGGCGCCGGCGCGAGCGACTTTCTCAACGGAATCAAGCAATAATCCGGCGGCACCCTCCCAATCCAGCCTGGAGACAAAGCGCAAATAATCCGCTAGAGGGAAAGAATGGATCGTGATCTCGGGGTGATGATATTCACCCATGATTAAGGCGGCTTCGGCACAAATGGACCGGTAGCAAAGAGCAGCGCCCTCGTAACTCACGCTAACTATGCCAATGTGTTTAGTCATCAACTTAAGCCGCTGTTTAGAGTTGGGCGGCACTTGATCATCGAACGTCATTTCACCCAACCGGGGCGAATGTCCCGGTGAAATGCCCCGCAGTATACCCAAACCGGGACGAAACACCCATAGCATCGCCGCGCCGAAAGCGCCATCATATGCGAGACAAAAAGGAGCTGCTGATGGGTTCGGACGAGCAGGAAACGAGGCCAGGCGATATTGAGCTCGGCGAGTTCCGGCGAATTGGCCGTGAGGTCATCGACGCCATCGCTGAATACCATGCTGAGCTCTCTCGCCGCGGTGTCCTCCCGAACGTCACGCCGGAAGAGGTAGCTGCCCGGTTCGTCGACAAACTCTCGGAGAAGGGCGAATCGCCCGACTCGCTGCTCACAGACTGGCGCGAGCGGGTCGTTCCGTTGTTGACGGCTATCGGCTCTCCCCGACATTTCGCTTATGTGAACGGATCGGGCGCAATGATCGGCATCCTCGCCGAGGCGTTGGCAGCTTGCACGAACACAAACGCCGGCGCGTGGAAGCTCGGACCGGCCGCCACCGAGATCGAGCGCCAGTGTCTGCGGTGGATTGCGGACTTCATCGGGTATCCCAGGGACACCGGCGGCATCCTGGTTTCGGGCGGGACGATGGCCAACTTTACGGCGTTGCTGACGGCACTGCGCTACGTCGCCCCCTACGACTCGACCGGGGACGGTCTCCAGGGCGCCGACCGGAGCGGACGATTCCTCGTCTACATGGCCGACCACGAAGGACACGTATCTATTACGCGTGTCGCCGACATGCTGAATCTCGGCAGGAATGCCGTCCGGCTCGTGCCGAGCCGCCCCGACTTTACGATGGATATCAAAGAGCTCGATCAGATGATCGCCGCTGATCGGGCACGAGGTGACCTGCCGTTCTGCGTTGTTGCCCAACTTGGCTCGGTTAACGTGGGCGCTGTGGAACCGATTGGCGCGCTTGCGGATGTGTGTGCGAATCACAATGTGTGGCTGCACGGGGACGGTGCTTGTGGGTTGCTTGCGGCGGGCGTGCCCGAGACTCGTGAATTATTCAGCGGTCTCGAGCGCGCCGACTCGCTTTCGTTCGACGCGCACAAGTGGCTCGGCGTGCCTAACGACTGCGGGGTGGTTCTTGTTCGGCACAGCGAACGCCTGCGTCGCGCCTTCTCGATCGAGGCACCCTACCTGCGCGGCAGTTTCGAGAGCGAAGACGTGCCGCTCGACTTTATGGAGTACGGCCCCCAAATGTCACGCGCCTTCAGGGCGCTCAAAGTCTGGATGGTGCTTCGCTTCTTTGGCGCCCGCGGTTTGCGTGAGCTGTTCTCAAAGAACCTCGGCCTGGCCCGACGCCTACATAACCTCGTTAGCGAGCACCCAGACTTCGAGTTGCTTCACGAGCCAACTCTTTACGTCTACTGCTTCCGTTATGTGCCGAATGCCTTGGCGGAGAAGCGTGAGGAGCCCGAGGTTCAAAATCGGCTCGACCGTCTTAACCAGGAGATCGTAGAGGCGATTCAACGCAGCGGGCTCGCGCTCGTAATGACGACTCGCATCCGCGGCCGCGTGGCGATCCGAATGTCGATCTGCTCCCAAAGGACATTAGAGCAAGATATAGATGCTACGTTCGAGGCAATCGCCCGTTGGGGGCGTCTGCTTTCCCAGAATGGTAACGTTCATAACGCAGCAACAGAAGAAATGGAGGCAATGCCATGTTCAAGCGAATCCTATTCTTTGCCTACGGAAGTCTCAGCTACCTGATCTTCCTTGGAACGTTTCTGTATGCGCTCTGCTTCATCGGCAACTTCGGCGTCCCGCGGACGCTTGACGGCGCCGTGAGGGGACCTTTCGCGGTCAGTTTCGCGATTGATGCGGGGCTACTGACGCTCTTTGCCGTGCAGCACAGCGTCATGGCTCGCAAATGGTTCAAGGATTGGTGGACGCGAATCGTGCCGAGTGCGATCGAACGCTCTACCTACGTCCTCTGCTCAAGCGTGGCCCTCATCATGTTGTTCATGCTTTGGCGGCCGTTGGGTGGTGTGATCTGGTCCGTCGAGGACCCGGTCGGGCGGCTGGTACTGCGCGGGTTGTTCGCATTCGGCTGGGGACTTGTGCTGCTCTCAACGTTTCTTATCCACCATTTCGACTTGTTTGGACTGCGTCAGGTTTGGCTGTTTCTGCTTGACCGCCCCTATAACGCCCTGCGGTTCGGGACCCCGGGCCCATACCGACTCGTTCGACACCCACTCTACGTCGGCTGGCTCTTCGCATTCTGGATGACGCCGCTGATGACGCTTGCGCATCTGCTCTTCTCGGTCGCTACCACCGCTTACATCTTGTTGGCGATCCAGTTCGAGGAAAGAGACCTGGTCCGTGAGCACGGAGAGTCCTACGAAGAGTATCGCCGATCCGTTCCGATGCTCGTCCCCTTCAGAAGCAAGCGCGGCTCCGACGCAAGCACCGGAATCGTCAACGAAAGAGCGTAGAACGCTTTGAAGAAGCTAAAGGAGGGCTAGCGGTCGGCTCGCGACGAAAGCGCTCACGCTCTTGCGCCAGGCAGCGGGCGGGGAGCCCGCAGAGCGTTTGAAGGCGCGGTTGAAGGCAGCTTCAGATTCATACCCGACGTTGGTTGCAACCTCAGCGATGCTGGATAGGCCGTCTCGGAGCATCTGCTTGGCGAGATGTATCCGCTCTGGCGAACACGATTCAACCCTGGTCTGCGCCCGGCTCTCAAGCATTCACGCCCCAGACTTGATTGCATCGGTTAGCAGGGAATAAGATGGCAGCCGTTCTCACCTCAATCCTTGCCTCGTGTAAAGGAGGAATCAGTATGGCTCAATGGAAACCCGATCCAACCTTTTATCCTTCACCGCGACTCGCTATGCAAGCGCCCGCCGAAAAATTAGCTTATGTTGCGGTCTTCAATCCCAAAAAGGACGGCGGTCCCGATGCGATGACCGTAGTAGATGTGGCTCCTGACTCGCCCGACTACGGGAAACTCGTCGGGCGAGTGGATATGCCCAAGGCTGGCGATGAGTTGCACCACTTTGGCTGGAATGCCTGCAGCTCGGCGCTCTGTCCATACGCGCCGCATCCTCACATCGAAAGACGCTACCTGGTGGTGCCCGGCCTCCGTTCGTCGCGTATTCACATCATCGATACCAAGCCCGATCCGCGCCAACCACAGATCGTGAAAGTCATCGAGCCGGAAGAAGTCTTCGCTCGAGTAAACTATTCGCGGCTTCACACAATCCATTGTGGGCCGGAAGGCATCTACATCAGCGCGCTGGGCACACCAGGGGGCGACGGACCAGGCGGCGTTTTCCTACTCGATCATTTCTCCTTCGATGTGCTCGGTCAGTGGGAGGTGGAACGCGGACCCCAGTACCTGGCCTACGATTTCGCGTGGCACCTCGGTCACGACACCGCGGTCACCAGCGAGTGGGGAACCCCCAACATGATCGAAGACGGTCTAAACCCGGACCTGCTTCTCAACAGCAAGTACGGCCGGCAACTGCACTTTTGGGATTTGCGTAGGCGGAAACATCAGCAAGCGATTGACCTGGGAGCAGAGCAGCAACTGGTGTTGGAGCTTCGCGCAGCCCACGATCCAACCAAGGCGTATGGGTTCGTCGGAGTCGTGGTCTCGCTCAAAGATCTGTCGAGCTCGATTTGGCTCTGGCATCGGGAGAATGGAAGTTGGAACGCCCGGAAGGTGATTGAGATTCCGGCAGAGCCAGCAGAGCCCGAGCAACTGCCGCCGCTACTGCAAGGCTTCAAAGCGGTACCGCCACTGGTCACCGACATCAACCTATCGCTCGACGACCGCTTCCTTTATGTCTCCTGCTGGGGCACCGGCGAGATGCGACAGTACGATGTTTCCGATCCGTTCAATCCCAAGCTCACCGGCTCGGTGCATCTGGGGGGGATCGTGCGCCGCACACCGCATCCGAAGAAACCCGAAGACCGATTGAACGGTGCGCCGCAAATGGTCGAAGTGAGCCGCGATGGTCGTCGCGTCTACTTCACCAACTCCCTCTACTACGCCTGGGACGAACAGTTCTATCCTGAGGGAGTACGAAGCTGGATGGTCAAGCTCGATGCAGATCCGGCGGGCGGTATCACCATAGATAAAGATTTCTTTGTCGAGTTTGACGGTTACCGCTCGCACCAGATTCGCCTGGAGGGTGGAGACTGTTCGTCGGATTATTACTGCTATCCATGAGCGAACTCTGGCCGTGGCTGGCGCTACTGGGGTTAGGCGCGTTTCACGGGATCAATCCCGCTATGGGATGGTTGTTCGCCGTCGCGTTGGGCCTTCAAGAGAAGAGCCGGCGCGCGGTGCTTGCTGCGCTACCGCCTATCGCCCTCGGGCACGCGTTGTCGATCGCATTGGTTGTCGGACTGTTGTGGCTGGCGCAAGCGAGCGTGCCCGAGAAAGCTTTGCGCTACGGCGCGTCTGGGATCCTGTTCGGCTTTGGCCTGTTTCGTCTCGTACGTTCCCGGCACCCAAGATGGGTTGGGATGCGCGTCGGCTTCCGCGACCTGACGCTGTGGTCGTTCTTGATGGCTTCAGCACATGGCGCGGGGCTGATGTTGATTCCGATACTACTCCGCCGCTCGCAGCCGGACCACGCTGGGCACGCCGGACATATGTCACTGGCCGGTTACAATTCTTCCAACCAAATTACAGCTCTGGCGGGCCCGCTGGAATGGATAGCGGCTGTAGTAGTGCACAGCACGGGACACTTATTAGTAGCGGCGCTGATTGCTCTCTTGGTTTATGAAAAACTGGGATTGGCTCTTCTGCGTCGCGGGTGGATCAACCTCGATCTGGTCTGGATGATTGCCTTGATGGTGAGTGGTGTATTGATATTGCTCCTTTGAGCAGAGTCTTTGTTGTGCGGAGTTGACATCTTAGCTTGAGCTCGGAGATTGGCGTTCTCGGCGCGCCCATCTTTTCAAGAATGAGGAAAACTTTTCGAGATCATAACTCTTACCGGATTCCAGTTGGCCTGTATTCTGCGAGTGCAGCAATTTTCCGTTCGAGTCGAGCACGAAGATGTGTGGATATCCTTGAATCTCCGGATAGCGCGATAGCAGTTTCTGGTTTTCATTCTCCCGACTGAAATTGATCTTTACCATGACAAAGTTGGCTTCACGAAACTCTAGGAGCTTCGGATTTGTTTCAAAGTAGCGGTCCATTATGTGACACCAGACACACCACTCACCGCCTACCTCGAGCAGAATGCGTTTGCCGGTTTGCCCGGCCTCGGCTATCGCGTCTTGAATATCTTTCTCCGGGTCTCTTTTCGGGTCGTACTTGGCGGTTGCCGCAGGCTTCTGTTGTGTGAACGCCGCGCTTGAGAGAACGATGTCAGGAATTGGAAGGTAAATGACTATTAGCGACAGAACAAAGAGCAAAGTTGTTTTCATCTGAAATTCCTTTCCAGCGCACTTGTACCGAGGATATGTTATCGATCCCACCGTAAGCATCGTCCTTCCCACCTACAATCGGGGAAAGACGCTTAAGCGAGCCGTCGACAGTGTGCTTAACCAGACATTCAAAGATTTCGAGCTGATTATAGTCGATGATCGATCAACTGACGACACTCGCATCTCGATCTGAACGAACTGATGCAGGCCTTTATGATCCCGAGCTCAATCAATCGCGCTCGTATGCTAATGTGCTTCCCACCATCCGGAAAGACATTCAAGCGGTAATACAGATGTTGGTCGTCCGTCGAACTTGAGCCCGGCGGCGACGCGCCTCAGGTTCCCCCCATCCATATCTCCCTGAAAGATATTTGCACTCGGCACCTTTTCCAAAGAATCGTCGGCCAGAGCGTTTCGGAATTCATCTATGTGCGTTAAGCAAGAAGGGCTCGAGCTATAAGTGATTGTCCTGCGGAATCATAACGGCTCTAAGAATTCTCTAAGACCTGGATAAGAATTTTCTGGGCGCAATTTTAAGAGAATTCAAAAGACTTTTGAGCGCGTCCGGGATTATCGTCTGGCCCGTTGGCGAGGCCGATGAGTGACGTTGTAAAGATGCAACCTCAAAGTCTCGCTAATCATATTTCCGGCTGGGAATGATAGCAATGAGTCATCCAGCCGGGAAAGATACGGAGAAACGTCGTGGCAAAAACGCGCAAGACTGAAAAGGCGGTCGAGATCCACGAATTCTATATCATCAGGTCGGCGAGCGGGTCATTGCCCGCCCTGTGTGTCGAGTGCTCGACTTGCGACGCCATCATGGTCGCACCCGAGCAAGCCGCCGCAGTAGCGCACGTCCCGGTGCAGATGATTTATCGATGGGTCGAAACTGAGGCGGTTCATTACAAGAGGGGGCTTAACGGCTCGCTCATGGTGTGTCTCAAATCGCTGCTCGAAATGGAGTAGAAGGGCTCCTCACAGCATGGCGGTCAGGGCAAAAGATCTGAGTGAAGCTCCGCGTCGTCAAGACGCTATGGCGATCACCTTGAATATGAAAGGGAGATGGAATGCGGCACTTATCCAAAAGCGGAGCGCTGATGGTTGGACTCTGAACCCCCTTTGATTGTAAGGGCTGACATTCCATGGGGCGAGAAAGGCGGCATTCTCGAAATCGAAACCCATATCTTCATTGAGTACAACGCCTTCTACAGCACCCGCACCAGAGGCATATTCTTTGGTGTCGTGCCCTACCGCTTGCCCGGTACGACGGAGGTCAAGATGTTTGAGACTGGCACTTCGTGGGAGATGGCTGCGCACGAGGCCGGACACGCAGTACACCATGTGATCAAGCCGAACGTCGACGAGGCGGATCCAGGGTTCAACACCTTTGGAGAGTCTTTCGGAGATCAGACGGCGATGTGGGCCTCGCTGCGCGACCCCGAGCGCGTGCGCAACGTGCTGGCCGAGACATCCGGCAATCTGTACACGTCCAACTCGCTGAGCCGATTCAGCGAAGCATTCGCCGCACTTGTGGGCCGGGGCACCGGCCTCCGCGAGGCCTTCAACAATAAGAAGATCTCCGACACTACGACCGAAGTACACGACCGCTCTGAGGTGTTCACCGGGGCAGCATACAAGGTATTCACCCTCATCTATGACGCGCTGAAAAGCGGTCAGGGGATCAATGAGCAGACGGCGCTTACCAGGGCGGGAGCGATTATGGGCCTGTTTCTGACGTACAGCGCCGACTACACGCCTGAGAACAGGATGACGCTGGAGGACGTTGGCAAGGCTTACCTAAAGATGGACAAGGAATTCTTTGGAGGCCGTTATCACAACATGTTCGCAAGCGAGTTCACCACGCGGGAGATCTTCAATGACAACTCAGTCGGCGAGTGGATGGCGCATGATGCGGCGATTCCAGACCTGCGGCTCCCGCAAAACCCTTCAGATAGAAATGTGAACAAGCTGGTGCAGGCAAACCTGGAGAAGCTTGGCATCGGACAGGAGTTCGGGCTGAAGCTCCAAAGCGTGTCGCGTGAGCGAAACTTCGGACAGACGACCGTTCGGGTTCAGCTAACCGACGGACGAGGCAGCGACGCGGCGCTGGTTGAGAACCATGGCATTCTTATTTTCCGCGCCGACGGCACGCTCGCCGAGTATTACTCGCCACTGCCCTCTGAAGGGACATCGCAGATGCGAGCGGAGTCCAGCGTGCAAGCTCTGGCGCTCCTGAAGCAGGCCCGACAGTCCGGCCTGCACCATCGTGGCGGCTTGCTCTCGATTGTGCGCAGGCTCGACGGGCAACTCACGGTAGAGGCGAGGGTGATGCGGAGTGAGGGTATCTATTGCTGGGTCGAGTCGTTCACCCTCGAACACCCGGAGGGTGAGCGCCGCGAGGTGATCACTCCCACTGTCCCCGGCAAGTTCCGCGGCGTTCAACCGAGCGGAGTGGAGATTCTCACCGCGGACGATCTCAACAAGTGAGCTCGTCCGAGTCTGTCGAGGGGTGCTCAGCAAGAGCATCCCTACTCCGCCTTCCAGTTCCGGGCGTCACTCCGAAGCAGCTTGCTGCCAACCTGACAGCGTACAAGGACAACCAATGCTCCGGGCGTCAGCCGGGTAGCTTGCTATCAACCTGGCGGTGCGGGAACAAGCAACGGGCTCACGACCACGGCATTGAGTCAGCTCGGCGTTGGTTACGGTAAAAGCAATCTGCGACGGTCCTAATCAGGTGGGAATGAAAACCACATTATGCTATCGGCGGCTGAAGTTCGCGCAGGCGGCGCTCGAGAAAACGGCGCTCGCTGTCATTGGTCACCAACCCAAGCGCTTGCTTGTAGCTCCTCCCTGCTTCAAGTGAGGAGCCGCTGCGGCGAAGTAGATCGGCGCGGGCCGCATGCAGCAGATGATAATCATCCAGATCGCCCGCCGCCAAAAGTTGATCGATGAGTTCGAGCCCTCTCCGAGGGCCTTCCACCATCGCGACTGCCACAGCCCGGTTCAGTGATACGATAGGAGAGGGCTGTAGCTGCTCGAGAAGATCGTAGAGGCGAACGATCTGAGGCCAGTCCGTATCTCCGGCCCGCGCAGCTCGGCAATGAACCGCCGCGATCGCCGCTTGCACCGCGAACGGACCGGGCTCACCGCGAAACGCCTCATCGACCATCGGCAGCGCCTCGGCAATCTGCCGGCCGTCCCAACGGCTGCGATCCTGCTCTTCGAGAACGACGAGATCGCCGGCGTCATCAAGACGCGCATCACGACGTGAGTCGTGAAGCAGCATGAGAGCGAGCAGAGCAGTTGCTTCGGATGGCGTTTGAGGCGCCGTCAACGCCCTCACCAGTCGCGCAAGACGTATCGCCTCAGCGCATAAATCATGTCTCACAAGAGGCCCGCCTCGAGTCGCCACATAACCTTCATTAAAAATTAGATAGATAACCGTCAAAACCGCGTCCAGCCGCCCGGGCATTTCATTCGTGTCGGGAACAGCATAAGGAATGCCTGCGTCGCGAATCTTGCGCTTCGCTCGCACGAGCCGCTGCGCCATGGTCGGGGTGGGTACGAGAAACGCGCGCGCGATCTCGTCCGTCTCAAGTCCGCCCAGAGTTCGGAGCGTCAGCGCGACCTGTGCCTCGAGCGCAAGTGCGGGGTGGCAGCAAGTGAAAATCAGCCGAAGCCGATCGTCGGGGATTTCAGCAGTGTCGTAGTCCGGCTCCTCGACGGTCTTGATCAATCCCGACGCAGCGTGGGCCTCGATTTTTTCCTCGAATCGAGTCCTGCGCCGGATGCGGTCGATGGCCTTGTGCCGCGCGGTCTGTATGATCCACGCGCGTGGAAATTCAGGCACGCCTGAGCCGGGCCACTGGTCCACAGCCGCGGCAAAAGCCTCTTGTGCCGCCTCTTCCGCGAGGTCGAAGTCGCCGACAAGCCCGATCAACGTTGCAACGATCCGGCCCCAATCGGAGCGATAAACCGCGTCGTTCGCTGCGTTATGTTCCGAAAGCACGCCCTATGATAAATAATTCCCGTGGGAGTGTCGATCCGGGCTATCGGCGTTCGACTAACTGACGGAGGCAGGTAGTATGAAATATATGCTGTTGGTCTATCTCGATGAGCAGGCAATGAGCGAAACCGAGCGGGAGCACTGTTACGTGGAATCCGCGCAGCTTACCCAAGATCTTAATTCGAGTGGGCAATATCTGGATGCCAGCCCGCTACACCCGGTATCGACGGCCACAAGCGTCCGGGTACGCGCCGGCAAACGGCTAGTGACTGACGGTCCGTTTGCCGAGACGCGCGAACAACTTGGCGGCTACTACCTGATCGAGGCTCGGGATCTGGACGAAGCAATCGGCATCGCCGAGAGGGTTCCGCCGGCACGATTCGGCACTGTCGAAATCAGGCCAGTGATGGAAATCGCGGGCCTGCCGGAAAAGTAGTGCGGAAAGAGCCGGCCTCGACGGAATAACTCAAAATCCCAAACCAAAGGAGCCAGTATGCAAAAAATCACCCCATTCTTGTGGTTCGACGATAATGCCGAAGACGCCGTGAATTTTTATATTTCCATTTTCGAGAATTCAAAGGTGTTGAGCGTGACTCGTTATGGAGAAGCAGGACCGGGGCCGGCGGGGACAGTACTGACCGTGGAGTTCCAGCTCCACGGACAACAGTTCGTTGCATTAAACGGCGGCCCACAATTCAAATTCACGGAAGCCATATCGTTCTCCGTGAGCTGCGAGACCCAGGAACAGATAGATGAGCTCTGGGAGATGCTTTCTGAAGGCGGTGAAAAATCAAGATGCGGCTGGCTTAAGGACAAGTATGGTCTGTCATGGCAAGTCAATCCCACTGTCTTAAAGGAGATGTTGCAAGACAAAGATCCCGAGAAAGCGAAAAGAGTCATGGAGGCGATGCTTCAAATGGATAAGATTGACATAAAGACTTTGAAGCAAGCCTACGAAGGACGGTGATGGCCTGTGAGGGGACATGAGGAGACCGATCGGGACATACACGCTGGATCGTTCACGTCCGCCTTTGTCTCGGCATTCTCCCGAAGTAATGTCTACGGCAAGAACTGGATATCTTCGAATGAGCGCGATCTGGAGGATAAGTTAAATGCAATCGAGTACTCAAACGACCCCCGTCTCGAAAAAGAGGCTCTGGGCCGGACGCATCATGAGCGCCCTGCCAACACTGTTTCTGCTCGCGGATAGCCTCGGAAAATTCGTAAAGCCGGCGGCTGTCGTTGAAGGGACTGTTCGGCTCGGATATCCCGAAAGCGTCATTCTCGGGCTCGGGATCGTCCTCCTCGTCTGCACCGCGCTTTATGCGATTCCGCGTACCTCGGTTCTTGGCGCGATCTTGCTGACAGGCTATCTGGGCGGGGCGACAGCTACCCACGTGCGGGTCGGCGATCCACTCTTCTCGATCTTGTTTCCGGGCATAATCGGCGTTCTGATCTGGGGAGGGCTTTACTTGCGCGACGAGCGGGTGCAGGCTCTCATTCCTCTGCGAAGTTAGCCTTACTTAGTCATTGAGGATTGGTTTATCATCGGCGGAGCCCGCGTCAGGGGCAGTTCATAGTTCATAGAAAATGTTTGTCGCTGTCGCAGGTGAGTCTCCGAAGAAGAAGGAGCACAGTGTATGGCCATTACACCATATCTCCTGTATGAAGATGTCGGCGGTGCTCTGAAGTTCTTAGCCAAGGCATTCGGGTTCCGGAAGTCCGGCCCCCAGATGTCAGGCGCCGACGGCAAGATCAATCACGCAGCGATGCAGCTTGGCGATGACGTGATTATGATGGGGTGCCCAGGGTCCAAATATCGCAACCCGAAGCGCCTCGGGCAGGCGACGCAGAGCCTCTACGTGAATGTGGAGGATGTTGACAAACACTTTGAGCAGGCGAAGAAGGCAGGGGCGCACATCCTCGAGGAGCCCGCGGATACGGCTTACGGCGATCGTAGATATGGCGCCGAGGACCCCGAAGGCCATCAGTGGTACTTCGCGCACCAGATTCGTCGCCCGAAATCAAAACGAAAAACCAGGTGAAGGCGCAGCACTGAGTTCGGCGCACGGCGCTGGGTTCATCATTTACGAACGTTGTCCCCGTCGTAGCGGCTGCTGAGAGCGGTTGAGCCCGGTGGCTGGTGCGATGCTCAACGTCTGCGAGTGCCCCAGGTTAGGTCTGTAGATAATATTTCCAAAAAAAAGATCCCGAACATGTCGATCTCGCTTCCCCTCGTTCGACTCATGAATAGACCGATAGGTTCAGCCGGTCGAGCACGTTGGTCGAAGGAGCATGATCAACGGACAAGGATCGTAGGTCAACGATAACGTCAACAATCAGAGAGGGCTTCCCATGAAAAAAATAACCGCTAATGCTAAGCCCGCGAGCGGGAGCGCGCGGGTCGAGACGGTAGACGACTACCTTGCGGCGGTGCCGGAGGATAAGCGTGCGGCGCTGGCAAAGCTTCGGAAGACGATTAAAGCTGCTGCGCCCAAGGCTACCGAGGTCATCAGTTACCAAATACCGGCCTACAAACAACACGGACTCCTGGTTGGCTTCGCGGTGTCCAGGGACTACTGCACTTTTCACCTCATGAGCACGAGCCTGATGCGCGAGGTTGCGACTCAGCTCAAGGGGTACAAACTCGGCAAGGCTTCCGTTCAATTTGCGCCTGACAAGCCGCTCCCTGCCGCGCTAGTCACAAAACTGGTCAAAGCGCGCATCGTGGAGAACGAGGCGGGCCGGAGTTATGGGCGCCGTCAATGAGCCTTCGCAGTTGGACTTGAAATTCGAAAGGAAATGAATCTATGAAGACAAATAATCCAGCACTCGTCCTGATCGGTTTGCTTGTCGCGTCGGTCCTCATAACAGCTGCCGAAACACCCGCTAAGGCTGGAACTGGACGGTCGGCCGGGAAGGTACGGGCTAATTTGGAGGGAAACTATATGACCGATGCTGCAGACGATGTAAACAAACGCGATCTTGTCATCACTCGTATCTTAGACTCTCCGATCGAGCTGGTATGGCGAGCCTGGACCAATCCGGAGTACGTAATGCGTTGGTGGGGCCCGACAGGCTTCACTTCGCCTTCATGCAAAATAGATTTTCGTGAAGGAGGCAGATTCCTATTCCACATGCGCGCGCCAAAAGAGTTTCAGGGAGGTCAAGACTTCTACACCGCTGGTGTCTACAAGAAGATTGTGCCCCTGAAGCTTATCGAGTTCAGCCAGGGCCTGGCGGACAAAGACGGCAACAGAATTGATCCTGCGGCGATGGGTATGCCCCCGGACTTCCCGAAGGAAATACCAAGCGCCCTGGCTTTCAAACGCGTTGGCGACAAGACTGAACTCACCGTGACGGAATATGGCTGGACGGTGGGTCAAATGCGGGACATGTCCGAGGCCGGTATGAACCAGTGTCTCGACAAGCTCGCAGAGACTTTGGCCAGGCGTTAACGTCTGGCTTCGGTGACGGGCTTCGAGTAATTCGTAGTGTGAAACGTATCGGAGGGAGAATCTTATGACTATCTTTGGGAAGCGTCTGACTGAGTATGTTGCGTTCTGTAAACCTTTTCTGGTTTTGATTCTGGTGGTCGGGATTGTGAGACTCGCGCTGTCGCTGGGGAACGCGCCGAATTCGATTGCGAGGTGGATCAGCATCACGGCGGTGATATGGATTGGGGTCTTATATTACGCAATCCGAGTCCACACCAGCGGCTTCGGTAGCTACAAAAACCTGCTTCCAATTTGCGTCCTCCAGAGCCTTGCGGCGCAGGCGGTCATCGTTCCGGGGATCGTCATAGCGATTGTCACCGGCAAGGACAACATCTTCAGCGTGCCTGAGTACAGTTTCGGCAGCGACGGCAAGAGCTGGCTTCATGTGGCAGCGCACCTGCTCTTGGGAACGACCATCGCGCCTCTGATCGGATGGCTTATTGGCTGCGTGATCATGCTTGCAACCAAGAAGCTGGCGACTGGAGGCAAAGAGCCGACAGCCGCGGCGCGCGCGTGACTAAAAATTTAGTACGAACAAAGGAGTCAAGGTATGAGCGGAGTAAGAGTGCTAGTCGGTACACGCAAGGGCGCGTTCGTCCTGACGGCGGACGCAAAACGCGAACGGTGGAATGTCAGCGGTCCTCACTTTGCCGGCTGGGAAATCTACCACGTCAAGGGATCTCCCGCTGATCCGAATCGGTTATATGGATCACAGTCCAGCGGCTGGTTTGGACAGATCATTCAACGTTCGGATGACGGCGGCAAAACATGGCACCAGCCTGGAACACCAGCCGGCGAACCAGTCACCACCCCAGACGGTATGCCTAAGGCCGAGAGCAACAAGTTCGTCTACGACACGTCTGCTGAAGCTGGCGCACCGCTTACCACCCACCAATGGTATGACGGCACGCCGCATCCCTGGGAGTTCAAGCGAGTCTGGCATCTCGAGCCCTCGCTGACCGATCCGGATATCGTCTACGCTGGGGTTGAAGACGCCGGCTTGTTTCGCTCGGCGGACGGCGGCCAGACGTGGCAGGAGCTCCCCGGACTGCGCGGCCACGGCTCAGGACCTTCCTGGCAGCCCGGCGCCGGCGGGATGTGTCTGCACACGATCATCCTGGATCCGAGCGATCCCCGGCGAATCTTCGTCGCCATCTCGGCCGCAGGCGCCTTTCGCACCGACGACGCCGGCCAGACCTGGCGACCAATCAACCGCGGACTGCATTCACTGTACATTCCCAACCCGACTGCGGAGGTCGGCCACTGCGTTCATCGCATCGCGATGCATCCTTCTCGCCCGAGCGTGTTGTTCATGCAGAAGCACTGGGATGTGCTGCGCACCGACGACGCCGGCGAGTCGTGGAAAGAGATTAGTGGCAACCTGCCGACAGACTTCGGATTTGCAATCGACGTTCACGCGCACGAGCCCGAGACCATCTACGTCATTCCCATCAAGAGCGACTCGGAGCACTATCCGCCGGATGGAAAGCTGCGCGTGTACCGCAGTCGCACCGGTGGAGATGAATGGGAGCCGCTTTCGAACGGGCTGCCGCAAAGCGATTGCTACGTTAACGTGCTACGCGACGCGATGGCTGTCGACTCGCTCGATTCGTGCGGCGTCTATTTCGGTACGACCGGAGGGCAGGTGTATGCGTCGGCCGACGCCGGAGACCACTGGGCGCCAATCGTCCGAGATCTTCCGCCGGTGCTGTCGGTGGAAGTCCAGGTGTTGAACAGGTGATGTAATGATCCGAGTAGTGCTCCCTTATCACCTACGAAACCTGGCAAAGGTCGACGGCGAGGTTGAGCTGGACGTTCCCGCTCCTGTTACCCAGCGCTCGGTCCTGGACGCGCTCGAGGCACGCTATCCGATGTTGCAGGGAACGATACGAGACCATGTCACCGGGCAGCGCCGGCCCTTCCTGAGGTTCTTTGCATGCGAAGAAGACCTGTCCCATGAATCGCCGGATGCCCCGCTTCCCGATGCGGTCGCGCGTGGCGCAGAGCCCTTTCTGGTCTTGGGCGCGATAGCCGGCGGCTAGGATGACGAATGAGGAGAAAACTATGCAATTGAACACGAATCTGACTTTCAACGGCCAATGCCAGGAAGCGTTCAGGTTCTATCAACAGTGTCTTGGCGGAAACATCCAAACAATGATGACATGGGGTGAGTCGCCGATGGCTGATCAAGTGCCATCGGAATGGCACGATAGGATCATTCACACAACTCTGATCGTCGGAGAGACGGCACTGTTGGGTGGTGACGCTCCCCCGGATAGCTATGAACAACCAAAAGGCTTTTCAGTAACGATCCAGATCGAAGACCCGGACGACGCCGAACGCATATTTCGTTCGTTGTCAGAGAACGGAACGGTGACTATGCCCTTACAGCAGACCTTCTGGGCGGCCCGTTTTGGAATGGTTGTCGATCGATTCGGGATACCGTGGATGGTCAATTGCGGGCAGCCTTCCTAACCTAAGCATATCGGAATAACCAGTCGTCGCTTCGTAGTAACGAATTCATTCGTTCTAATCGGGCCAACGGAGAAGAAACGAATGTATTCGTTACTACGAAGCACTGCGGATTGCCTGCCAGCCCATTCCTGGACGACCCGCTCGCTCTTCGACTATCATCCTGACCTCTCGCTAGTCTTCACCTTAAGATTCTGGAGGAACTTATGTCTTCTCGATATCCCTGGAAAAAGTTGATGCTCTCCAGCAAGGTTGTAGTGACCGTCGTCCTGCTCGCCTTCGCACTCAGAACACCTGTTCACGCCCAGGATAACGGGGCTGACATTTCCCGGAAGCTTCAGGGCTTTGACGCGTTTATGGAGAAGACGCTGAAGGACTGGAACGCGCCCGGCATCGGCGTCGGCATAGTCGTCGATGACAAACTCGTCTTTGCCAAAGGCTATGGCTATCGCGACTATGAGAAGAAGCTCCCTATCACTTCACGTACGTTATTTCCCATCGCCTCCAACACCAAGCTGTTTACCGCAGTGGCCGCCGGATCTCTGGTTGAAGAAGGAAAACTCACCTGGGATCGGCCAATTCGCGAATCGGTTGCGTCAATAGAGTTTTACGATAATGCGCTCAATAACACGGTCACGCTGCGCGACATGCTGGCTCACCGCACCGGAATAACGCGGCACGATTCGATCTGGTACAAGTCGGATTACGCTTCGAAAGAACTCTTTGCGCGGCTGAAGTATCTCGAGCCAAAGGAACCGCCGCGCCAGTTGTTCCTTTACAACAACATGATGTACGCGGGCGTCGGTTACAGCATTGAGTTGCAATCGGGAAAGACCTGGGCTGAATACGTCCGCGTAAAGATCCTCAAACCGCTGGAGATGAACAGCACCGTCTACACGATCGCGGACATGCTGAAGCAACCGGACTATGGAGTGCCGTTTACTGAGAAACGCGACTCGAACGAGATCTACAAGATTCCTTACTATGAAGACACGGAGGGACTCGCCGCAGCCGGCGCCATCATCTCCAACATCGAGGACATGTCTCATTGGCTTATTGCGCTGATGAACAACGGCAAGTACTCGGGCAAACAGGTCCTATCACCCAAGGTGTTGCAAGCCACGCTCGAACCGGCGATCGCGCTGCCAAACACTGCCGGCGAAATACGCGGGTGGTGGGAAATACTGAACCGGGCTTATGGCATGGGCCGGTGGACGGCTTCATACCGTGGGCGTTTTATCACTTTTCACGGCGGCGATCTGCCCGGCTTTCACTCCCAGATCTCATATATGCCCAACGAGCACATCGGCGTGATCGTGTTTGTGATCGGCGACCACACTGCCCCGCTGTACAATCCGATCAGCTACAACGTGTATGAGCGTTTGCTCGGCATGGACCAGGTGCCGTGGACCAACCGCCTGCTCGATATCAGATTGAAGAACAAGAAAGCGGGCACAGAGGCACGCAGCAAAGCCGGCTATGGCCGCGTTGCTAATACGAAGCCTTCTCATCCGCTCGCAGACTTCGTGGGTGAGTACGAGCACCCGGCTTACGGCACGCTGAAAATCGCATTGAAGGACAATCATCTTCAGTTTGAGTTTCACAAATTCAGTTTTCCGATGACACATTTCCACTACGATCGTTTTGATACTCCCGACGATGAGCAGGACGGCATGTGGTCGGTGAATTTCTCAACCAGTCCGCAAGGGGACATCGACAAAGCTACGATGTCGCTCGACGAGGCTGAAGCCACATTCACGCGCCGGCCACCAACCATCGATGCCGCATTGGCGCAGCGGCTGACCGGTACCTATGAAACTCCAAGCGGGGGCAAGTTTCAGGTGGTGATGAAAAAGGGCAGCGGGCTATTCGTCGTTTCGTCCGGCTCACCCGATCAAATGCTGATCCCGTACAAAGGGCTTAAGTTTCGCGTGCAGGAGTTTGCAGACGTGATCGTGGAGTTTGTCGAGGAGGGCGGCCGGATAACTGCGCTCAAACAAATCGATCCGTCCGGAGAATATGTTTCGAAGCGGAACTAACCGAGCTGCTGAACCTGTCATTTATCCAGAACATCGCTCAATCCTTCCAATCGCCTATCTTGCGCGTGGCGCTCGGCGCGATCGCAATTGCGCTGCTCTACGTTCTGTGGAAAGAAGTTCGGAAAATTCCCTCCAAGCTGTTCACCTTGATGGCCACGGCATTCGTGGACATGGTGGGTCTGTTGATGATCATTCCGCTCCTGCCGTTTTACGTAAAGCAGCTCGGCGGGTCGGGAATCGACGTACTCGGGCTGCACGTTGGAATCGGGAGCATTTCCGGATTCATAATCGCCTCGTTCACCATCGCACAACTGTTGAGCGCGCCGTTGTGGGGCCGGTTCTCGGATCGCGTCGGGCGCCGGCCCACCCTGCTGATCGCGATAGGTGCGGCAGGGATCGCCTATCTTATTTTCGGCTTTGCACACTCACTCCTCGTATTGTTCGTGTCGCGTCTGGTGCAAGGTGCGGGTGGAGGCACGGTCGGCGTGATCCAGGCTTACGTGGCCGACTCGACTGATCCAAAGGATCGCGCGCGAGCGCTCGGATGGCTCTCGGCGACAACCAATCTAGGCGTAGCGCTGGGGCCGGTGCTTGGTTCCTTCGCTATTGCGTTAGGCCAGCGCGATCTGATGCCGGGATCGGGCAAGTTGCAGTTGGGGCGCGCGATGCCGGGAATCCTGGCGGCTGTGCTTTGTGCGCTGAATATGATCTTCGTAGCGCGCTACTTGATTGAATCTCGTGATCTCAGCCACCAGCCGCAACCCGGAGAGAAGCGCCAAACCCCGCGTCAAGCGATCTGGCGGGTGATCTCGCATTCGAGCTTGCCCTCGTCGCGCCTGATCCTGATTTATGCGATCGCGATTGGCGCCTATCAGGGGAGCTTCTCGGTGCTCGCGCTGTTTTTGAACGCGCGGTTTCAGGTTACAGAACAGACGATCGGATATTTCTTCATGTACATCGGTTCAATTTCTGTTTTCACTCGCGTGCTGTTGTTAGGCCGCGCGGTTGATTGGCTAGGCGAAGCGAACCTCTCGCGTCTGGGTCTGGTGCTGCTTGCTGCTGGAGTTCTCGGGATGCCGTTGTCGCAAAACCTGTGGATGCTGGCGCTGGCGGTGGCGCTGATTCCGCTGGGCACGGCTTTTACGTTTCCGTGTGTGACGGCACTGTTGTCCCGGGTAATTGATCCCGGAGAACGCGGCTTGTATATGGGAATGCAACAGACGTATGGCGGAGTAGCTCGCATCATCGCGCCGCTGTTTTTTGGCTGGGCATTTGATTCGATTGGAGTATCCTCGCCGTACTTCTTCTCATCGGCGATTTTGCTCGCTACGATTTCACTTGGATTCGGGTTGGATCAGTATGCGAGACCAGGTCTCGCCGGCGTTCCGAGCGTGGACAAAAGCGAGGCGTAGGATCATAACTTTGTTCTGGCAGCGCTTCGAGCTGCGAGGCGCCGGGTCACTGAGGAACTCGTCAGCTCCCTCAGCGCATCCTTGCCTACCCATCGCGCGGCGGCATCTGGTGAGTCCGCAAGCCGGCGGGCTACTTTCACCGCCGCCTCGTTGAGCGCGGGATTGCGTTTTCCAATTGCACGCAACGCCATATTCACCCCCTTCTTGACTAAGTGCCGTTCGTCGTCAGCATCGCGCTCAATGAACACCAGGCCCTGAATGAACTGCTCGTCGCCCGCGAGCTTGTCGTGCACCGTGAGAGCCCACAGCAGCGCAAACCCCGCACGTTTGACGAACTCGGCTTCTTGCCTGCTCCACTCGGCGACCTTGCGCCAGGCGTGCGGAGTGCGATCGAACAGGTTGAAGCACAACGTGTCGCAGATGCCCCAGTTGTCGAAGTCCCCAACCCACGCGTCCATCTGTGCCGGCGTCACTCGTGCCGGTTCGTCGACGAACGACGTAAGCATCCGGGCTTCGTACCAACCGGTTCCCCAGAGCGCGGCGGCGAGCTCGTGATTCCGCCCGAGCGGCTTGGCTACCTTCTGTATGTTGGACATCGACACGCCAAACGCCTTGTCGGTGTAGATGCCGTAACGCTCTGACATGTCCTCGCGGACGCGCTTGTCGGCAAGGCGCTTGAGCGACTTGAGTACCGCCGCAACCTGAGCTTCAAGTGACGGCTGCGCTCCCTTCTTTGGCGGCTTGGCGTTGGCGCCTGGTGGCATTGCGGATTTAACGCGGGAACTCACCGGCTGCGCTTTCTTTGCCGGCTTGGCTGCAGCGCTCTTCTTCTTGAGCGGCATACCTGTTCTCCTTTAATCCCACACCACCGCGTTCCCAACTCCGTTAGGAGTTGCATGTTTATAGAAGCCTGGCGCACCCCAGCGGGGTGCCAGGTATGTAGGTCTTCGCGACGCGCCGCACGAGGGCCTACCCCGACACATCGCACCCCGCTGGGGTGCGGTCCCGCTACAACTACGTCTCTATAAACATGGCACCCCAAACGGGGTGCTCGGACCATCTAAGAAGTTGATAGTATTCCAGATTTTCACAACGCCTCTGGCGCGTCTATGCTCGCAGCCTGGCCATGAAATCCACAAACTGCCATTGCGTGGGGTTCATCGGATACGCCACCCCTTATCGATGTAACGGTGCTCACCGACATCGGAGACCTGAACCGCCGCGCGGTATCGACCTGCTGCCTCCGTTCTCAAGATCCTTGTTTCGATGGGGATCTGCTCTTCGTCTGGGCCATCGCGCAGCGCTTCGGCGAGCACCCGGCCGTCCATAGGCTCGCCGCCGCTGACGCCTTTCAGAGCCAGAATCGTAGGCGCGATGTCGACGTTCCCGGCCGGGGTTCGAACCGTTACTCCGCGTTTGAAGTCCGGGCCCCAGAGTATCAGCGTATTACGCACAACCCACGGGCTCATTCCTCCATGTCCGCTGCCTGCCCCGACAATCGGACCGGTGTTACCGTCTCCCTCGGTGTATTGCTTGCCCGCGACGCCAAACGCGTTGACGGCCGAGCTCCAAGGCAAGGTGAACAGGATGTCCGGTCCGCGCTCGGCGTTCTGTTGGCGAATCAGTCCCAGTGAGAACGTTCCCGGAACCCATCCCAGCTCATCACCGGTCTTGCGCCCCGGTCTCGACCGACTGCCTGTAGCGGTCGTGGTCTTTCGCCCGGCAGTGAAGATCACATCCACCCAGTCCTGCCTCTGCAAGAAGCTCACGATCCTGCTGATCCGCTGCAAGCCACGACCTCTGACGTGCACCAGCACCGACTGCTCATTGGAGGCCAGCACCACGTCGTCGGATTCGGCGGAGGTCTTGAGTCCCGCCTTGATCAGGGCTCGCGTAGCGTCGGCCTTAAAGTTGTGCGAGCTGAAGCCGTGATCGGAGATCACGATTACATCGGTGTGGTCCTTCAGGCCGAGATCCTGCAGCTTCGCGAGCGTAAGCGAGAGGTTCCGGTCGCTATTAGCCAGTGCCTTGCGCGCCTCTTGTGACCCCGTGCCATGTCTGTGCTGCGAGCCATCCGGCTCGGTCTGCCAATCGATCACCACCTCGGGTTGTAACTCCGGCAGGACATACTCGCGCAGCACTCGGTCAGCCCAATCTACCGATGCGCTGTTTTCTTCGCGTGGCGCAGGACCGAACCGCGAGAGGATGACCGTATTCGACTCGTCGGGATAAGCAACGCGGCGTTCCGGATCAAACTTGCCGTTCACCAACACCCCAATGCCTTCCGGTGCGCGATGATTCGAGAGCAATGCGCTGCCGGTTGAACCTGAGCTGACCGCGGCGAAGCGAATGCCGCGCTGGCGCAGACGCTCAGCCAGGCTCGGCGCAAACAGCAAACGACCGTTGCTCACCTCGCGCAGTTTTAGCAACTGGCGATAATCGCCAGTGCTGAACGCACGAGTGGGATGCACTCTCGGAACAAACATCGAGTTGCTGACCAGCCCGTTGACATCCGGATAAGTTCCGGTCGAGATAGCGGCCGCGTTTACTCGCGTGACCGTGGGAAACACCGAATGCGAATTGATATAGCTCACGCCTTCCTGACGCAGCCGAAAAAGCGCCGGCGTATCTTCGAGATTGATCGAATCGGGACGCAACCCATCCATAACGACCAACAGAATAAGGCGAGCGCTGCCACGTGCTTGCCGAACTGCGTGTGCCGCCTCGCCGGTGTGCGAGAGTGGCGTGGCGAGCACGACGACACTCATAAGGATTGCCAAACCCACCAGAGAACTTCTCATTCGTCGCATCGTTCTACGTCCCCCAAATTCTCATTTGATATCAAACGAGGTCGCGGATGATAGCCGTTGTCAGCGCTTCAGTCAAAAGCTAATTCGCTCGAGATCCAATTGAGTCACATTCAATTGCAGAAACTCTGAGAAAGTTGGCCGAGTGAAGATGGGGCAATTTCGATGGAACCTTCGCCTGTGATTACAGGCGAGGGTTTGCTGGCGGTCCTCCGTGAGCGTCTCCTGCCCTGGATGATTCCACCTCGAAGTGAGCTGCGGCTTAGGAGAACCGCCGTCGCTGGCTTAGTTATTCCGCTTAGCGAGTGAGGGGCGGCCACCGAGGACCGCGCGGACACTACTTTGCTGCGTTCTTCTGCATTTCCTGGCGTAACGCGTCTTCGTGAGCCGCCTGCTCGGGAGAGAAAATCTCCGGAGCGAAGTCCGATGCCTCGAAGATCGGGCGAAGCTCGCACTCTCCTTCACCCAGCACCTTGAGAAATCGCGTGGTCCATTCGATCGCCTCAGCCATTGACTTTACCTGGAACAGCGCGTAGGAGGCGACCAGCTCCTTCGTCTCGGCAAAGGGTCCGTCGGTCACGATGACCTTGCCGTCGGACAGCTTGACGCGCGCGCCTTTCGAGCTCGGCTGAAGCCCGTCGGTCGCCAGCAGCACTCCGGCCTTGGTAACCTCCTCGATGAATCGACCCATCTTCTCCAGCAGCTCCGGTCTCGGGGGGGCGCCGGCTTCGGATTCCTTGTCTGCTTTGAGCAATCCCAGAATTCGCATGATAGTCTCTCCTGTTTTTAGTGATGAGCTGGCTTCCGATACTCTCGGCTTAAGCCTGACTTACATATTAAATCGAATAAGCGCGAGCAAGATCGACACGTATCATCTTGAGACCTTCGTCTGCTTCTCGATCTGCTCGCGCAGTCGCTCTTCCTGCTCCCTGAGCTCGGGAGTGTACTCGGCGCCGAAGTCCTCGGCCTCGAACACCTGACGGATCTCGAGCTCGGTCCCGCCATCGAACGGGGCGCGTTTGAGCCACTCGACGGCCTCATCCATCGACTTCACTTTCCACAGCCAGAAGCCGGCGATTAGCTCTTTGGTCTCGGCGAAGGGGCCGTCGGTCACGGTCCGCTGTGATCCATCAAACTTGACCCGCTTGCCCTTCGAGGTCGGGTGGAGCCCTTCGCCCTCCAGCATCACGCCGGCCTTCACCAACTCTTCGTTATATTTGCCCATCTCGGTCAGGATCTTCTGGTCGGGGAGCACGCCCGCCTCAGAGTCCTTGTTTGCTTTGACAATCACCATAACTCGCATCGTAGTCTCCTTCTTTAGTTTGAGTTCGAAGCTTGGGCTTCGCCGCCTTTCGCCGGCTGATCCCTCGCTCTACCCATGAATCGAATGAGGTTCAGCGAAATCGACAGGTGCGGTAGCTTTTGTAAAGTTTTTTAGCGTACGAAATGCTCTGCGAGCAAGAATCGACCAGTTGAAAGGTATATCGCGGAGGGAGAAATTGTCCTCATCCACCCGATGCCCACCTGCGTCAGCAGTGGGTCACTCACGTTGTGGCCTACGAGCACGCCCCCCCACCGACGAAGATGCCCACCTGCGTCAGCAGTGGGTCGCTCACGTTGCGGCCTACGAG
>JBASRM010000346.1:0-6401 GCA_049273835.1 Blastocatellia bacterium
CCAACACCCAGGCTCACTTGCTCGACCGAAATCTGCAACCGGCGCCGTTGGGAGTGCCAGGCGAGCTGCACATCGGCGGTAGCTGTCTCGCAAGAGGTTACCTCAACCGTCCTGATTTGACCGCTGATAAATTCATCCCTGATCCGTTCAGTCAACGGCCGGGAGCACGCCTGTATAAAACTGGCGACATAGCCCGCCGGCTGCCTGACGGCAACATTGAGTTTCTTGGCCGCAGCGACCATCAGGTGAAGATACGGGGCTACCGAATCGAATTGGGCGAGGTTGAATCGGCGCTGAGCAAACATCCGGCCGTTCGCGAAGTCGTCGTTCAGGTCAGGGAAGCAGAGCACAATGAGAAGCGACTCGTCGCCTACCTCTCGTTGGCGAACGGAACCGACATAGACCTCAGCCAGTTGCGCGGCTTCTTAAGCGACCGCTTGCCCGTTTATATGATTCCGTCCGCTTTCGTCAGCATGAGTCAATTGCCCCGGACGCCTCACGGAAAGATTGACGTGCAAGCGCTCCCCGCGCCGGACGGCGCGAGCCCAACGTCGGGGCGAGTCTTCGTCGCGCCGCGATCACAAAACGAAGCGTTGCTCGAAGAAATCTGGTCGAACGTTCTAGGCGTCGGTCCCATTGGAATGCATGACAATTTCTTTGAGCTGGGAGGCGACTCGATACTGAGTATTCAGATCATAGCCAGGGCCAGTCAGGCAGGGCTTCGACTCACGGCAAAGCAGCTCTTCCAGTATCAGACAATCGCCGAACTGGCATCGGCAGCCAGCGGAGCTCCGACAATGAGAGCTGAGCAAGGGTTGATAACCGGAGAGCTTCCGCTCACACCAATTCAACGCCGCTTTGTTGAACATAATCCGTTAGATCTCAACCACTGGAACCATGCCTTTCTTCTCGAGGTGAAAGAAGGCGCCCAGCCGTCTCACTTGAGGGCGGCTGTTGAGCGGCTGATGCAACATCACGACGTGCTGCGGCTGAGACTCGTCCCTGAAGAGCACGACTGGCGGCAATCAATAGCCGGCGATGACGGCTCTGTGCCGTTCGATGAAGTGGACCTTTCCTCCTTGTCCGAGACTGAGCAGACCGCAGCCATTAACGGCGAAGCGACGAGACTGCAAACTGGTCTAAATCTGTCAGAAGGGCCGTTGCTTCGAACGGTCTTCTTTGGGCTTGGCGATCACAAACCGGGCCGTTTTCTGATCGTGATACACCACCTCGCAGTTGACGGCGTCTCCTGGCGAATTTTGCTCGAAGATCTGGAAGCCGCCTACGGCCAGGCCGCCAACGGCAACACGATTGAGCTTCCGCCAAAAACGACCGCTTTCAAAACCTGGGCCGAGCGACTGTCGGAATACGCGCGCACTGATGCGCCGAGATCGGAACTCGAATACTGGCTTGCAGAGGCTGTACGGGAAGAGGATCGCCTGCCGATTGATTTTCCCGAAGGCGATAATGTTGTTGGTTCAGAACGCTCGGTTCTGATTGCTTTGACGCCAGAAGAGACATCGGCGCTGCTTCAAGATGTTCCGCAGATCTATCGCTCCAGGATCAACGACCTGTTGCTCACCGCGCTCGTGCAGGCATTCGAGTTCTGGAGCGGTTCGCACTTGCTGCTCGTGGACCTCGAAGGGCATGGCCGTGAATACTTGTTTGAGGATGTTGATCTGTCGCGCACGGTGGGATGGTTCACTACGGTTTTCCCTGTCGCGCTCGACCTCCCGAAAGCCGCCGGTCCTGGAGAGGCTCTGAAGGCAATTAAGGAACAACTCCGCCGCGTTCCTCGAAGCGGAATTGGCTACGGATTGCTGCGTTATTTGAACGATGACCCGCAGGTTGCGGCGAACCTGAGACGACGCCCGCAGGCCGAAGTGAGTTTCAACTACCTCGGTCAATTCGATCAGATCATATCGGCTTCGCAAACTTTCAAACCGGCGGAAGAATCGGTAGGCCCGACTCGCGCGCCGGGCGCCCGGCGAAACTACTTGATAGACGTAACGGGCAGCGTCGTCCGACATCGGCTCCAGATGAGGCTTACCTACAGCGAAAACCTCCACGCGCGATCCACAATTGAACGGCTGGCCGAAGGCTTTGGGCAATCGCTGCGGACTCTAATTAATCATTGCCGTTCCGCGGAGCAGGGAGGTTTCACGCCTTCTGATTTTCCGCTGCTTCATCTAGATCAGGACGCTCTGGACAAGGCATTAGAAGAACTTGAATTCGAAGAGAGATGACGCAATGAACAAGAAGGACATCGAGGATCTTTATCCGCTTACCCCCATGCAAGAGGGGATGTTGTTCCACAGCCTCTATGCTCCGAATTCGGGCATGTACGTTTCATCGCACGCCTGCCTCCTCGAGGGTCTGGACCTCGCTGCATTCGAGCGGGCGTGGCAAACGGTGCTCGGCCGCAACCCGATTCTGCGCACTGCGTTCATCTGGAAAAATACCGGAAGGCCGATCCAGGCGGTGGTCAAACAGGTCAAAATACTCCTACACCGCGAGGATTGGAGCGATGCGCCTCAATCCGATCTTCATGCGAAGATCGAGGATTATCTGCAAGCCGATCAAGCTCGCGGCTTCAAGCTCAACAAAGCTCCGCTGATGCGTCTTGCATTGATGGAGACTGGACAGGGTAATTATGAATTCATTTGGAGCTATCATCATCTCGTAATGGATGGCTGGTCTCAGCCGCTGGTGCTTAAAGAAGTTCTCGCCTTCTATGACGCATTTTGCAACGGTCGCGAGCTTGACATGCCCATCGGTCGCCCCTTCCGCGATTATGTCGACTGGCTCCAGCGGCAGGACCTTGTGCGGGCCAGGGAGTTTTGGCGAAATACGCTTAAAGGGTTTACCGTGCCTACCCGGATCAGGGTGCCGCGCGTTATTCAGGATTCGCGCTCTCAGGGCGAGGCTCAAGGCGAATATCGAATGCGATTGTCGGCTGAAACGACGTCGTCGCTGCAAACACTCGCCCGGCAGAATCAACTGACGATGAATACGCTGGTTCAGGGCGCATGGGCCTTGCTGCTCAGCCGGTATAGCGGGGAAAGCGACGTCGTATTCGGCGCCGTAGTGTCAGGCCGGCCCGCCGATCTCGCCGGAGTCGAAACGATGACGGGCAACTTCATAAACACACTTCCGGTGCGTGTGCAGATTCCGCCAGACAAACAGTTGATCCCCTGGCTCAAGGGAATACAGGAACAGCAAGCAGAGGCGCGGCAGTACGAATATAGCCCGCTGGCGGAGATTCAGAGATGGAGCGAGGCGCCTCGCAATTCGCAATTGTTCGAAAGCATACTGGCTTTCGAGAATTATCCGGTCGATCGGCTAATGCGCCAGGGTCCGGCAAGCCGCCGAGCCTCGATTCATCACGCGGGCGAAAGAACTAACTATCCGCTGACCGTGGTCGTCGCCCCTGACGAGCAATTCGCCGTGCGCTTCGATTTCGACGGCCGTCAATTCGGTTCGGCCACGATTGCGCGAATGGCGGGCCACCTGCGCGCTTTGCTCGAAGCATTCGCAGCAAGCCCGCAACAACGTGTAGCTTTGCTGCCGATGTTGACCAGGGCCGAACGCAGTCGCCTCCTCGGACTGAACCCCGAAACGCATTTCCCGGTTCGCGGTTGCCTTCATGAGTTATTCGAAATTCAGGCCGAGATCTCTCCCGATCGAATTGCCGTAACTTTTGAACAAGAACAGATCACCTATAAGGAGCTGAATGAACGCGCCAATCAGCTTGCGCATTATCTTAAGCAGCTTGGAGCGGGCGCTGACATGCGGGTAGCGCTTTACCTCGATCGCACCATCGAGATGATTGTAGCCATTCTTGGGGTTCTGAAGGCAGGGGCTGCCTATGTACCGTTGGACCCGGCGTACCCGAAACAGCGCATCGCCTTTGTTCTGGAAGACACCGGCGCGAGCCTGTTGCTTTCTGAGCGGCGCTTAGTTGATGCAATCCCCGATGTGCCGGTCAGAGTTATTAGTCTCGATGCGGACCGCGAGCTCATCGCCCAACAAGGGAGCAATAACCTTCCTAACCAACCGGGGATCGACAATCTCGCTTATGTCATTTACACCTCAGGGTCAACCGGCAACCCGAAGGGCGTAATGATCACTCACGCAAACGTGGTGCGGTTGTTCGAGTCGGTTCAATCCTGGTTCAGCTTCGACCAGGCCGACGTGTGGACGTTATTTCACGCATACTCCTTCGACTTCTCGGTGTGGGAATTGTGGGGTGCGCTCATCTACGGAGGGCGGCTGGTTCTCGTTCCTTACTGGATAACCCGATCACCTGACAGATTCCTCCAGCTAGTTAGCGACGAGCGTGTCACCGTGCTCAGTCAAACCCCGTCCGCCTTCCGGCAGTTTGTTCAAGTTGATTCGTCTTCCGGGGCAGGAGAACTCGCGTTGCGGCTGGTCATATTCGGCGGCGAAGCCCTCGACCTGCCTTCGCTGCGACCCTGGTTTGAGCGACATCCCGATGACCACATCCAGTTGATCAACATGTACGGCATTACCGAAACAACCGTACACGTCACCTACAACCGCATAAATTCCTCGGACGTAATCGAGGCGCGCGGCAGTCTGATCGGCGGCCCAATCCCGGACCTCCAACTCTATCTGCTCGATGATTATCTCAACCCGGCGCCGGAGGGTCTGTCTGGTCAGATCTTCGTTGGAGGCGCGGGGCTTGCGCGGGGGTATCTGAATCGACCCGATTTGACGGCAGACCGCTTTATTCCGAATCCGTTCAGTCGGGAGCCGGGAGCGCGGGTCTACAAAACGGGCGACCTTGCGCGCTACCTGCCTGACGGAAGCCTCGAGTATCTCGGCCGAGTCGATCATCAGGTCAAAGTTCGCGGCTTCCGCATTGAGCTTGGAGAGATTGAAGCGGCGCTGTGCCAGCATGCGGCCGTGCGCGAAGCCGTCGTCATTGCTCGTGAGGATTCGACTGCGCAAAGAAGGCTGGTTGCTTACATTGTAGCGAGTGATCCGAGCGCGGCGTCGCCAGGCGCCCTGCGCACCTTTTTGCAAGACAGGTTGCCTGAGTTCATCATCCCGGCAGCCTTTGTCATGATGGACACGTTACCGCTGACCATCAACGGGAAGCTCGACCGCGCCGCCTTGCCCGCTCCGGGCACGGCGAGACCGGAGTTGAGCGAGTCGTTTGTGCCGCCGCAGAACGAAGAAGAACGGTTGCTCGCCGAGATATGGGCAGAAGTTCTAGACCTTGACCGGGTAGGCGCTCACGATAACTTCTTCGCGCTCGGCGGAGACTCGATTCGCAGCATTCAGGTCGTCGCCAAAGCACAGCAGCGCGGGTTGCATTTCACCTTTGAGCAATTATTCCGGCATCAGACCGTTCACGAGATTATCGCGAACTCAAAGAATCAGGTTTCAACCACAGATATTTCACCCCGCACGGAACCGTTCCGCCTCTTGTCGGCGGAGGACCGCAAGCGATTGCCGGCGGATGTTGAAGATGCTTACCCTCTCGCCGCGCTTCAGGCTGGAATGATCTTCCATAGCGAATTCGCAGACGACGCGGCCACTTATCACGACGTGTTCAGTTATGAACTGCGCGCGCCTTTCAATGAAAGCGCGTTGCGGCAGGCCGCGCGAGATATTATTCATCGACACCCTGTCCTGCGAACATCCTTCGATTTGACCAGCTTCAGCGAACCGCTGCAATTGGTCCACCACTCACCGAACGTAAGCATCGAGTTATTCGATTTGCGCGAGATGAACGACGGGCAGCAGGAATCGCAGGTCGCGGCGTGGGTTGAGCGAGAGAGGCTCCGAACCTTCGATTGGCGGCAAGCGCCGCTGATCCGCTTCCAGATACATCGGCGCGGGGAGCAGACCTTTCAATTCACTGTGAGCTTCCATCACTCGATTATCGATGGATGGAGCCTTGCGACGATGCTCACCGAGATGTTCCAGCGCTACTTCTATTTTCTAGGCAAAGAGATTGACCCGCTGCCGCCTCCACCAAAAACGAGCTACGCAGATTTTGTCGCCGTGGAGCTGGAGACCTTGAAGTCTGAACAGGCGCGCGGTTATTGGAACCAGAAGCTGAGCGATCCGGTGATCTGCGAATTGCCTCAAAGATCCCCCGAGTCAGCGGATGAAGAGATTCGCTCGCGCCGCGTACGAGTGAGGAATGTTCCGATCTCGGCTGAATTGTCGCAAAGTCTCACTCGACTCGCTCAAACCGCGGGGGTGCCGCTCAAGAGCATATGCCTCGCGGCACATCTCAGGGTGCTGAGTTTGTTGACAGGGCATGAGGATGTTTTAACCGGGCTTGTTTGCAACGGGAGATTGGAAAAGAGCGACGGCGAACGGGTGCTCGGTCTTTTCCTGAACACACTCCCGTTCCGGCTGCA
>JBASRM010000349.1:0-7467 GCA_049273835.1 Blastocatellia bacterium
ATCGTAGCCAATCTCCCACAACGCATTCGCGGTCGTGTCGCGGCTTGCCAGCGAAGCCGTCCAAGCGAACACCAACCCGCCTTCAACCACACGGGTCTTCGCGAAGCTGTGTTCGCGGGAGTACATCTCATCGAAATGCAGCGGATGGCTGTTGCGAGTTAAGAGGGTCAACTGCATATGCTCGCTCTCGCCAACGGTGTGTCCTGTGCTGTGCAGAATCACATCGCCGGCCTGGAAGTCGTCGAAGACCCCTCGTGGCCTTCCCAACCAACGCGGCGATTTGAACTCAGTCAGCAATTCGACCGGAATTGCTGCCGATCCGCTTATCGTCTCCGAGGATGGCTGTCGGACGCCTGGTGCGATCGCCGGATGCGCCCGGCCCTCGAGCTTGCCTGCCGGGATCAGCGCTTTGCGTTCGAAGGTAACAAGCACCACGCCGTGTTGATTGATGCCCGTCGTTCGAAGATGAACCACCCCCCGATCGGGTTTTGATTCGGAAACCCGCACACCAAGGATTTCCGAGAAGACCGAAAAGGTGTCTTCGGAATAAGCAGCGTTAGGAAACTTCAAGTCGATATATGCAAGGTGGGCGATCGCCTGTTCGGAAACATCGTGAACCGTGAAGCTGAGCGCGAGGTTCAACATTACCAGCGGATGCACCACACGCTCGCGAAAGCCGAGGTCCCGGGCGAACCGGTTGCTTGAATAGAGTGGGTTTGGATCGAGGAAGGAGGCGGCAAACATCGCCATCATCCCGTCATCGATCGTGACTTCCCAGGGGTGATGATAAGTCTCGCCGGCGATGAAGTCGTCGAGCTGACGACCGTATTTGGGCTCAATAACTCTGTTGATCATATTGCTCCAGCGCGTCTTCCGGTTCGCGTCAAAAATAATGTTCTCAGATTTAAGCAACTGAAGGCCGGTTTCATCATGGGAATCGCGATACGCGGCACGCCGACGCCTCTACTTCTTCATCGCGGCAAGGTCCGAGAGCGATTGCTTGATCAATTGTTTGAGAGTTGGCAAATCAACATCGTCAAGCTTGTTGATGTACAGGCAACCCTTCCCGGTTTTATGCTTTCCGAGTTTCTTTAGCAGGGTGCTGTAGCGCTCGACTCCCGACATGATGTACAGGGTCAGAGCTTCTTTGCGCGGCGAGAACCCCGTGAGAAACCATTCGCCCTTGGTCCCGCTTTCGTACTTGTAGCGATAGCGTCCAAACCCTACGATGCTGGCTCCCCACATTGCCGGTTCGGTCTTTGTAGCTGCCTTCATGATTTTCAGAACGCGGAAGCAGTCGTCTCGCCTCTGTTCATCAGAGACATTGTTTAGGAATTGTTCGACGCTCTCAGCGGTTTGCTTTGTCTTAGGTTCTGCCATTGATTGCCTCCCCGGTACACATCTGAAAGATGGGGGCGCCACAAAGACGCAAAAACACGAAGCTACACCAATCATCGTCCAAATGTTGTCGGCGTTGTGTTCCTTCGGGCCTTCGCGGCTTCGTGGCGATGGTTTTTTAGACGATACCCAGCTCCTTCGCCAACGCGACATCCATTCGCCCCATCGCAAAGGCCTTCTTTAGCGTGTTGCGATTCAACCGATCAGTCGCTCGGTCAGCCATCTTACCCCCGATCATCGTAGCGCCCCGTCCCGATGCTTCGGCTTCCAGAAAGAGCTTTGCTTCTTCAACCGCTCTATTGATCTCGTCCTCGGAAATCTGAAATATCTCGACTGCCATCGCCGTTTGATCCGGTATCCCCGTCCACTTACCCGCAAAGCCGAAGTCGCGAGCCAGCATCGCGTCCCGTCGAAACTCTTCCATCGCCTCACGACGTTGCTGCTCGCTCTTGTCGCGAGTCGGATAGTTCGTCGTCATTTCCGCGATTGCCGGAACGTTGACCGACGCCGCCGCTTTCACGATGCGGCCCCGAGCTTGAGCGATGAGAGGATGATCGGCGCGGTAGCTGGCGGCGCTGAGGCCGAGGCTCGCCCAGTAGTCGTAAGATCCAAACACCAACCCCGCCAGACGGCGAGAGGAACCGGCGATATCGAAGACCCGCTCCTCGGCTGCGACCGATTCGATGAGAGGCTCGATACGAATGCCGCCAACGGGGAGATGGAACTTCTCTTCGAGCGTAGTCAGGGTGTCGTCGATTGACCGAACCTCATCGGCGTCCTCGATCTTGGGATAGATCAACCCCTCAAAGTTCGAGCCGGCGTGTTCGACTATGACCGCGATGTCCTGGTGGCCGGGATCGAGCTCCAGCCCGCGCGGACGGAAGAACCGCAGTCGTGTTCCCCAATCCAACTCGTTGAACGCCCGGATTACGTTAGCACGTCCCTGCTCGAGCAGTTCGGGATTGTCACGCGGAATCGAGTCTTCCAGGTCGAGCATAACCAAATTTGCTTTTGACTTTGTGACGGCGCTTTCGACGTACTTCCAAACCGTGGCCGGCGTCGTCAGATGCGCCATCTGCACGAGGTACTTTGGTTCGAGATCGATGACCTGGCCGCGATACCTGTCCAGCAGGCGAGTGTTCCGCTGGTGTGCCGAACCTGCAATGTCTGAGCTATGCTTTGTCATTTGATCCCGCTTCGAAAAGAGCTAGAACAAACTACCCTGGACCGCGGCCGGCTCATTATTCCGGGCTTGTTCCTCGAGCCACTCACCGAGAGACGATGGCGAATCATCGAACGACTCCGGGAATGGAATTCCGCCGCGTTGGATCAGCAGCCGGTTGCCATCGGGCACATCCGGGCCATCGACGACGAACACCGGAACCCAACCGGCCTTTAAACCTTCTTCCGCGCCCGCCCACGTCCCGCCCTTCTCCGCATCGCTCGCGATCACCAACGCGAAGTCGGCAAGTGCGTAGATAAGCTTATTTCGCGCCATCGCCATGCCGACATTGAAGCTGGCGTGCGGCGAGTACGGCGTTGCAAGCACAAGCCCCCCTTCCTCGAGCGCGAGTTGGGCATCCGCAGCCCGGACAGCTTTTTCCAGGCTGTCGGCGAGCAAGCCGGCCGCCTTTCCGCCTGCCGACAGCGCTGCGTTCATCGCCGTCTTGTCTACGCCGCGGGCGCCCCCTGAGTAGACCACCAGCTTAGACTCTGCACAGGCGTTGCCGACAAACTCGGTCAACTCGAAGCCGCGGCGATCGATGTTGCGCGAGCCGACAACTGCAAGTCCCCGGCGTTGCAGCAGTCGAGCGTCACCGGCGCCGTACAGGATTGTCGAGGCGCCTCCCTTCAATCGCTCGGTTAACCGGGGCGGGAAGCCTTCGTCAAAACGCGTGATGACCCAGATGCCTAGCTCGGCCAGCCGATTCAGCTCCTGCTGCATCGCCGCGCCACGGTCTAGCAGTCTCGCAAGTCTCACGGCCTCCTGTTCTTCTATATCGAAAGCCGATTTAAGGTGTTCGGCGCTTAAACCCGGAAGTGAGGCCGGCTTGATGGAGGCGTGGGTGAGTTTGGTCTCAAGATCAGTCCACCCACGCGCGCTCAACGGTTTAACATCGTCTTCTCCCGACAGACCCAGGTGGGAACAGAGCAGAACTAGTGCGAATGAATCGTTGTCTGGTTTTATGGTCATGCTTTGCGTGCAGTGGCTCGTGCCAGCGTAAATGGATGGACGATGCCGCTGCCCTTGGTCCTCAACAGCCAGCCGGCAAGGGCAAGAGTCCAACCCGAATCGACGATGTCATCAATCAAAAGCACTGGGCCGGCCCGTACTCGCTCAACGGTCTGGAGCGTGCCCACGACGTTTCGCGCTTGCATAGAGCTGTTGGCCATCAGTTTTTGCTCTGGCGCTTCTGATGTGCGAACCAGAGCGGCGCTGAACGGAATGTCAAGCGCGCCCGCCAGCCGGGACGCGAAATCATACACCAGCAATGGATGACGCCGCGAGGGTATCGCCGTCGCCCATTCGGGAAATGGGTCGGGCTGCCACCGGTTGCGAATCAGGTTCGCGGCTGCCGTAACCAATTGATCGTCGAACCTGTCGCGTTCGTACTTGCCTTCACGCACAAGCCGCCCCCATCCAGGGTCACCGTAGTAACAAAGACATCTGCCCCGCGCGTTGCGCAGGTCGATGGGGATGACTGAGGTTTCCGTGAGAGCTAAATCCGGCGGCCAGCGTTTCTTCGGTTCGAGAAGAATATCAACCCGTCCCAGGAACCCCGCCGCCTGATCAACCAGTTCAATGGGCGCCTCGCCCGGAAGGCCGCGACCCCGGCAGTTCGCGCATACGCCGCAGGGCTTTGAGTCGGGGTCGTCCAGCGCCTGGACGAGGAACTCCATCAGACAACCCCGATGATGGACATAAGACTGCATTTGAGCGAGCTCGGCGCGCCGAAGCCCGGTAATACGATTTGTGCGTTCCACGTCCGGATGCCAGGAGTTCGATGTTCTAGAGTAGAGGACCTTCTTCGCAAATCTGGCTTCGACCGCGCCGTCGATCTCGAGCAGTTTCAATGCTCGCTCAGCCATCGAGTGTGAAACGTTCACTCGTGCCAGCAGTTCGTTGATTGACAGCCCGTCATTTCCATCGAGAGCTGCGAGAATGGCGATCATCGTGTTGACCGGAGGGAACGCGCTGTTTATGAAATATTCTTGAATGTCATCGTCTTCACTGCCGCTCAGGAGAATTCCGTAGGCGCGGTCGACTGCGCGTCCTGCGCGACCGACCTGCTGATAGTAGGCCACGACCGACCCCGGCCTCTGAAAATGAATTACGAACGCCAAATTCGGTTTGTCAAAACCCATGCCAAGCGCGACCGTTGCCACCAGCGCTTTGAGTTCATTGGCGAGAAGCGCCTGTTCGAGGGCCTCACGGTCGATTTTCACGTCATCGCCGGCGTGATAAGCTTCGGCCACAATACCTTGCGACTTCAGCCACCCGGTTACTCGCTCCACATCCGAAACCGTCAAACAGTAGATAATGCCGCTTCCTTTAAACTTGTTGATGTTATGAGCCAGCCACGCAAGCCGTTCGGCCTGGCTCGTAAGCACAATGTTTTGAAGACGCAACGAGGCGCGGGCGAGCGGGCCTCTCAGAACAACAAGCTCCGGTCCGAGCTGCTGCCGAACATCGGCAACAACGCGATCGTTGGCAGTCGCGGTTGTACCGAGCACGGGAATACCGGCAGGCAAGCTTTGCATCACTCGAACTATGCGGCGATAGTCGGGCCTGAAGTCGTGTCCCCAATCCGAAATGCAGTGAACCTCATCGACCACAAACAAACCCGCGCGATGCGATAGACCCGGGAGCACCGAACGTATGAACCGATCGTTGCCGAGGCGTTCAGGCGAGACCAAAAGTATGTCGCACGAGTCATCGGCGAGCGCAGCTTCGGCGGCGTCCCATTCGGCGCGATTAGAGCTGTTGATCGTCACTGCCCGAACGCCAATGCGCGTCGCGGCTTCGATCTGGTTGCGCATCAGCGACAGGAGCGGGCTCACCAGAATTGTTGGTCCTGCGCCTTTTTCACGCAGAAGCTTTGTTGCGAGGAAGTAAACAAGACTCTTGCCCCAACCGGTTCGCTGAACGACAAGCACTCGGCCACGATCCTTTACGAGGGTGTCGATGGCTTGCCATTGACCGTCGCGAAACTCAGCCTGCTGACCCAACATCTGCTTTAGCAGACCAAGCGCTCTCGCTTTGATTTGAGCCTGCGCCATGTGGAAGCGATTCTATCAGAAACAAGGCGCAATATTTATATTCAGCGGTTAAAGACATGAGTGAGTGGGCGACTCGCGGTTATTGGCTTAACATCAGCTACGCCTCTGCTGAGGTGGCTACGGAGTGAACCGGCGCTCTGACGCGTCGCTTGTAAGGCGGACGGAAGCGAGGATAGAATTGAGCCGCTTCAAACTTGGAACAATGCATCGGAGGTGAAACAATGTTGGCAGGTCGTAGCACGCTCAAATCCGTGAGCGGTTCAATCGTGTTGATCATCGCGGTCCTGGTGCTTAATGCAAACGCGCAGCAAGCGCAGCTAGGCAAGGTGGTCTTTCCTACTTCGGGTTCCGAAAAAGCCCAGCTCCATTTTATTCGCGGACTCGCCGCGCTTCATTCGTTCTGGTTTGAAGAGGCGCTCGATGAGTTTCGGGAGTCAACGAAGATCGAGCCGGATTTTTTGATGGGATACTGGGGCGAAGCGATGGCTTACAACCATCCCCTGTGGGCCGAGCAGGACACCGAGGCCGCGCGTAAGACTCTGGCTAAGATCAAAGACACCTCGAAGATAACACCAAGAGAAAAAGCCTACGTCGATGCGGTGCGCGCTCTTTACGGCCCCGGTGAGAAGCTTGTTCGCGACAAAGCATACTCCGCGGCCATGGAAAGGGTCTATCGGCAGTTCCCGGACGACCTCGAAGCTGCTTGCTTTTATTCGCTGTCGCTGCTCGGCACTGTGCGTCCAGGAGACAAGGGTTCTCGGAGGCAGGCGTTGGCCGGAGCAATTGCTCTTGATGTTTACCAGAAGAACCCCGATCATCCGGGAGCCGCGCACTATATCATTCATTCGTTCGATGATCCTGAACATGCGATTCTCGCGTTACCCGCCGCGCGGCGTTACGCCGAAATAGCGCCGGAAGCTCATCACGCGCGCCACATGCCCGCTCACATTTTTTTGCAGTTGGGAATGTGGCCGGAAGCTGCCGCGTCCAACGAATCGGCGTGGGCAGTCTCAAACGCCTGGGTAAAGCGCAAAGGGCTGGCTCCCAGCGCCCGCGATTATCACAGCCTCCACTGGCTCGGCTACGTCTACTTGCAACAAGGGCGTTATGGCAAAGCCGAGGAGCTGCTGCCGATGAAGCGGAAAGACTCTGCCGCGCGTTACAGTGAAGACACCATCGCATCATTCATAGTCGAGACCGAGCGCTGGGACCTGGCTGCTACGCTCTTTGCTCCGGAGGGAGAGAAGCCTGGTGAGCAGGCCGGTCACGCGATGCATAACGCTCCAGCCGCCCCGGCACGACAGAGAAGTCAATCGCTTCCAGCCTTTGTTCGCGGGCTTGCTGCCGCGAAGGCGGGATCGCCGGAGGTGTCGGGATTCATAGCCCAGTTGCAAGCGGCGCGTAAGCAGATGGGCGAGGCTTACTCGGCAAAATCAGCGGAGATCAAGGAGCTGGAAGTTACCGCCGTCGCCGCAGCGACCAAAAAGAACTTCGACGAAGCAATCGGTTTGATGAAACGCGCCACCGCAATAGAGGAAGAAATGACACCGCCGTCCGGACCGCCCAGCCTTATCAAGCCGTCTCACGAATTGTTCGGTGAGATTCTGCTCAGCGCGAACCGTCCAAAGGAGGCGGCGGCGCAATTCGAGATTGCTCTGCTTCGGCAACCGAATCGAGCGCGTTCCCTCCTTGGTTCGGCGCGTGCGGCCGCCAAATTGTCCGACGCGAAGACGGCTCTGGAAGCCTATTCTAAGCTGGTGCGTCAGTGGAGTGAGGCTGACGCAGATT
>JBASRM010000360.1:0-2627 GCA_049273835.1 Blastocatellia bacterium
GTTATGGCGGGATCGGTGTGGGTGAATGTCACCTTCAAGGTTCGCGTATCCTTCACCTGTTCGGCCTGCAAGCTGCCTGCGATCACCGATACGAAGGGCGCCAGTCGTTCGTGTTCTTCCTCCGAGCGCTCCGCTTTGTCATCGAGACCCGAGGTCAGGGCGATGACGTCCGTTCGGGGCGCGGCTTCAGGGCTGCGAAAGGTGGCGCGGTTGACGATGGCTCGCAGCGCCTCAAGGAAGGAACTCTTTGTGGGCTCGGTAAACTTGGGATTCTGATCCAGCCTCAAATTGACGACTACATGTTCGAGCAGCGGCTCGCTGGTCAGCCGAAACAGATTCGTGTTGATGCCTAGTTGCGGATAATAAAGATCGTCGTCGGCCTGGATAACCACGCCGTTTGCCGCCGACCTGACTGTCGGCGCGTCTTTGCCGATTTCAATAAAAGCCGACGCCTTGTATGTAGACTTTGTGCGATATGCTTCGATGGTGACTAGTGTGGTGATTATCACCGCTACGCATGCTATCAGCCATCTGCGCTTGCGAACGATTCGCCAGATCTCCCGCAAGTGTATGCTGTCTTCCTTGTCCTCCCCGTAGCCATAACCGTAGCCGTACGGCATTGCATCGGGGTAACCCGGCGCGCGCGGGTACCCCGGCCGCACCAGCGGCGTCTGACCGGGAGACTCGACTTTTTCCAGCTCGACTCTATCGCCTGACATCACAGGGCCCTCCAAGACTCGACGATGATACCAGATAAGCGGCCGGTGAATTGAAACTTGTTCTCATAATCTTATCCGGCGGCCGCGGCCGGATTCTCAGCTCGAGCGCGAACACTATGTTGAGTTTCGACTGTGCTGACCGTCGCGGCGATCCGCGATACTACCGCCGAAAGAACCAGAAACAACAATGCGTTCGATGGTATTTGCAGATTAAAATCAAACAGGCTATGAACCAGAATCGCAAAAATCCCGGCAGCGCTTCCAAGACTCAGCGTCCTAAGCAACTCATTGCGAGACTTGAAACCGATCGCGAAGCTTCGCAGACTCACCGCAATGAACCATATGCCAATTGCTCCGCCCACCAGCCCACCTTCGGCCAGCACTTGCAAATAGTCGTTGTGAGCGAACTGGATTAGCACGGAACCGTCTCCACGTCCGTAAAGTGGATACACCGTCTCGTAAGAGCCAAGCCCGGCGCCCAGTATCGGATTCGCGGTAAACATTCTTAACGTGTCCGCCCAGATCGCCTTCCGATCCGATGTTGCGCTGGTCGTCAACGGGTCATCGGCGATCCGTTTGATGACGTCAAACTCAGCGCCTACCCAAAAGACCCCAACGGCGATCGCCGCCAGCATCAGGAGCATGACCGGCACGGGGCTGATAAACGAAGAGCGCTTGCGCGCTTCCGGGTCATCGCGCTTTCGCGTGACATGCATGGCAGCCAGGAAGAGAACTCCCGCGGCAAGGCTTACCATTCCGCCGCGAGACAACGATGACACGTGGGCGATTCCCATGATCGCCGCCGCGAAACCAAAGAACAGACGCGCTTCACTACCGGCCGCGCGGGACAATGCCAGCGCGATTGGTATTGGGATTAACATCTCCATGTAGCCCGCGAAATGATTGCGATTCACGAACGGTCCGCCCAGCCCAGTTGCGGTTTTCGAAGCGCGCAGCCAGAACAACCGGCCTTCCCACGTGAAGTGTTGAACCAGCGCGAACACCGCAAGCGCCAGCCCGAAGATGATCAGAAAGTTGGCAAGCGTACGCAACCGCTCGGGACTAGTAAAGAAATTCGAGGTGATCAAAAAACACAGGAAAAGAAAAAAGATCACCGTTGCCGCGCCACGGGTCGCTTCTACATCCATCGATAGGCTGCTCGTACGGCCATCGCTGCCGGTAAGCGCGATGCTCTGGACGACCCCCAACAACACGAATGCGCCGAGCGGCAACGTGGCCGATGGAATTCTGAGCTCGACGTGTTTGTCCACGATCGCTTTCACCGCCCAGAGCAGCACCAGCACCAGGACGATCAGTTCAAAGATCGCAACGGACCAGGCTTCGACTGTCCCAAGCGCAAGTGTGGTGAAGACCACCGCAATCATCAGGCCGGCAGCGATCGACCTATCGAGGGCAGTGCTGATTGCGGATTTCGGATTGCGGATCGAATCGGACTCCGTTTTGATTCTCATTCGCTGACTCCGCGATTCGAAATTCGCATGTCGCAATTCCCAGGACAGGCTACGCCCTGGAGTTTAAGCCCTGAAGGGAAGCCACTCGCATGGCGGTTCAATTGTTGTGGCGGGCGGACCGTCGAAGCTTTCAGGCAAACGGCTGTCGATCACAAAAAAGCAACGCTCAAAAACCAGTGCAAGCGACGCACACCGATCAGATCGTTTATCAGGGGGTTGGTGCGACTTGTCTCCGCAGCGTCAGTCTCAAGCGTAGAGGAGCTTCAACCTGAGCGAAACCACGAGCCCAGGTGTCAAAAATCAACCTCGCGGTCTGCTGCTTAGCCCTGGTCTGAAGCGTCTTTACCGGAACGCTAACGATTCCGGCGAAAAGATACTGGATAAGGGCTTTGCTGTCAATGAGCTAATGGCAAAGGCGACATGAGCTAATGGCAAG
>JBASRM010000365.1:0-46131 GCA_049273835.1 Blastocatellia bacterium
CATGAAAGAAAAATACTTCCCACAAGAGATCGAACAAAAATGGCAGAAGCGCTGGGCCGATGAGAAGACCTTCGAGGTAAAAGAAGAACCCACGCGCAAGAAGTTTTATTGTCTGGAAATGCTTGCTTATACATCGGGCCGCGCGCATATCGGGCACGTCTCGAACTTTGCAATCGGCGATGCGCTTGCCTGGTACAAGCGAATGCGGGGCTTCAACGTGCTGCATCCTTTTGGCTGGGACGCATTCGGGCAGCCGGCAGAAACTGCGGCCATAAAGGACGGCGCCGATCCCGAAAAATTCACACGCGATGCGATCGCCTACATGAAGTGGCAGTTTCAACGCATGGGGCTCAGCTACGATTGGTCGCGCGAAGTTGCCACTTGCGATCCGGAGTATTACAAGTGGAACCAGTGGTTCTTCATCCGAATGTTTGAGCGCGGGATGCTCTATCGCAAGCTTGCTCCAGTGAACTGGTGTCCTAAGGAAAACATCTCGCTATCCAACGAACAAGCCTCGGGTGGAGTATGTTGGCGGTGCGACACACCGGTCAGCCAGAAACAATTAATGCAGTGGTTCGCGCGAATCACCGATTACGCCGACCAGTTGCTGCAGGGCCTGGATCAGCTTGAAGGCGGTTGGCCGGAACGGGTGATCTCGATGCAGCGAAACTGGATCGGACGAAGCCGCGGCGCCGAGGTTCGCTTCCAGGCCGCTGACTCGGACGAGTCAGTTACGGTCTTCACGACGCGCATCGACACGATCTACGGAGCCAACGCGATCATACTGGCGCCGGAACATCCGCTCGTTTCCAGGATTCTAGAAGGCAAGCCCCAGCGCGATGAGGTGCTGGCGTTCGCGGAGAAACTCAAGCAGGAGCAGCGCAGCGGGCGGGTCGATGAACTGGAAAAGCACGGCATCTTCACCGGCGGCTACGCGATCAATCCTTTCAATCAGGAGATGCTGCCGATATGGATCGCCAACTTCGTGCTGATCGAATATGGCACCGGCGCGATCATGTCGGTGCCCTCCGGCGACGAGCGCGACTTTGAGTTCTCGCGAAAGTACAGCTTGCCGTTTCGTCAGATCAAGCTTTCCGCCGAGGGCCGTGAGATCCCTGCGGAAGAAATGGAGACGCCCGATGAATCGTGGAGCACCACGGTCAACACGGGTCAGTGGAGCGGCCTGGCTTCTGAAGAAGCTAATCGGCTCATGGCTGAGCACGCGGAACTTCACGGGTTCGGGCGTTCAGCGATTACATTCAAGCTGCGGGACTGGGGCATATCTCGGCAGCGCTATTGGGGCACTCCGGTTCCGATGATTCATTGCGAGCGCGATGGCATTGTGCCGGTGCCCGACGAACAGCTTCCGGTCGTATTGCCGAAGGGCGTCAATCTAAAGGTCGAAGGCGGATCGCCGCTCGATCACGTGCCGGAGTACGTCAACGTTACGTGCCCGAAGTGCGGCGGTCCGGCGAAACGCGACACCGACACGATGGACACGTTCGTCGATTCAAACTGGTACTACTTCCGCTATTGCGATCCGCACAACGATCGAATGCCGTTCGATCCGGAGAAGGTCCACTACTGGATGCCGGTCGATCAATACATCGGCGGCATCGAACACGCGGTGCTGCATTTGATTTACACGCGATACTGGACCAAGGTGATGCGCGATATGGGTTTGGTGAGGTTTGACGAGCCGGTGAAGCGGCTGTTGACCCAGGGAATGGTCAATAAGGAAACGTACTTCTGTCCGGAGCACGAGTGGCTGTTTCCCGAGCAGGTAATCGACGAGAAGACTTGCGTGATCTGCGGAAAGCAGGTTATCACCGGCCGCGTTGAGAAAATGTCCAAGTCAAAAAAGAACGCGGTAGACCCGATCGAGATGATCAATATTCATGGCGCCGACTCACTGCGCTTGTTCGTGTTGTTCGCCGGTCCTCCCGAGAAGGATAAAGAATGGTCGGACACCGGGTTCGAGGGAGCATCAAGATATCTACAGCGCGTATGGCGCATCGCGTATAAGTGGCAAAGCCGCATCGTGGGACAGAGTGACGCACCGGTCACTCAGAATGATCTTGCGGAATATCAGCGCAAGCTGCGCCGTCGCACTCATCAGATCATTCGCTCGATTACGGAAAACTTCGAAGAGCGGTTGCACTTGAACACATGCATCTCGTCATTGATGGAACTGACAAACGAGATCTATGCCTTCGATCAGGCGGTCGAGAGGAGCGGCGAGGCGAGCGGCTCGGATGTTGTAATCGCGCGGGAAGCATTTGGCGCACTGATCACCATGCTCGCGCCGTTCGCGCCTCACATGTCGGAGGAGTTGTGGCAGAGCTTCGGCCATTCTGCGAGTGTATCCCGCGCGGAGTGGCCCGAGTTCAACAGCGAGCTTGCACGTGAAGATGAAATCGAAGTTGCGGTACAGGTAAACGGCAAGCTGCGCAGTCGGATATTCGCAACCGCGGACGCAGGCGATGACTACTTGCGCGAGGCTGCGCTTGCAGATGAGAAGATCCAGGCTGCGACCGCCGGACGCGTCGTTGCCAAGGTGATAGTTATTCCCAAGAAGCTGGTGAATGTGGTCCTCAAGTAATGGGTATGACTCTGCGGCTGCTGTAGCTTCGTAGCGCAGTCTAAGGGCCTTTACCAAGTTCATTCCGCTCTTCATCCCTTCCTCCAAAATACACGAATGATTTTGGTCAGCTTGACCGAAGCATTTGACCGAAGTGGTTTAGAGAACTTCGATGCTTCGCTATGGTTGAGCTCGCGGCAACTCGATGCGAATCTCCTCTGAGGCTCGTTCGCCCGCTAACTGTTGCTGTGACGGTAGAAAGACCACTCGACTTCGATACGCTGCAAGCCAAAAGCTCCGCGCAGAAATCCCTCATCTCCAGCGCCGGTAAGCGGACTCCTATCGGCACGGGTATTGATAAAGAGAACCACGCTGATCGCAATTCTCTCGCGACAGTAGCAGCAAAAAAACACGGTATCGGAGACAAAACAGAATGAAGCACAGGAACTTCTTGCCCGTATCGAAGGGCGTATTGCTTTCGGAGGGAATTCTATTATCAGAAGGCGTGTTGCTTTCGGAATGAACGAGCAGGCTGTCCGATGGCGTGTTGCTTTGATGAGTGTGCGGCTGCAACCTGCGTAGGTGCGACTTCGAAAGAACGACGTCGTTGCGCCTAGCCGCAACAAAAGCTTCAGGCGGTTTCAAGGTTCTGGCTCCCCTCCAAAAACAGTTGTAGTCGCGGGATCGAGTCCATCCAGCTTCTTATTACGACAGGTTTCAACTGAGGGAGTCTACAGTTGAAACCTGTAATGTTTTATGGGCTGCACGGTTTTGAACGGAGAAGCGACGAGGAGACTTGAGTTGTGAATGGGATCGAAGATAGAAGTCTGACGCCCGATGAGATCGGATTGTTGGCCGGTCTTATCATCGACGAGCCTGACCACTACACCGTTCTGGGCGTGGACCGCAACGCATCCATCAAGGAGATTCAGGCTGCTTATTGTTTGGCGGTCGAATCCTTTCATCCGGTCAAGCGGCGCGAGATTACAGAAACAGACAGTGTTATGCACTGGCGGCTCAGCTCCGCATTTATTCGGATAGAGGAGGCGTTCTCAGTTCTCTCCCGCAGCAGTAGGAGAAAGATCTATGACAACAATTTGAGTCAGTCAACAGAACCGTCAATTACCGGCGCCCGCGATCGAAACACACGCGCCGCTGGTACACAAACCGGAAGAAGACGGGCCCACCAAGATTCCGAACCCGAAGCACGCTTTTCGTCAAACACACCTAACGGGCAAGACGGCGACGGTCGCGGTTTCAATAAGCGGCGGGCGGTGAGAACGCCTCTCAAACTGCCGCTGCGTGTGACCTTCGATAGACATTGGCAGGAGCTTACGGAGACTTTGGACGTCAGTCCACTCGGTGTAAGGTTTCGGCTATCGCGCCGAATAGAGCCCGGCTCGTTGATTCGCCTGGAGATGCCGTTGCCAAAACATATGCGAACTGACAGCTATGGTGACGAGCCTTATGTTGTCAGCGCGTTTGTCGTCTACATCAGCCGGCATAAGAACGGCCGCGAAGTAGTGGCCGAGTTCATTTAGCCCCCGCGCTCGCGACGAATCTGCCGAGCTGTCGAGCATACTTTCCGTATCTCAGGAAGTAGTATCTTCCTTCGTGAGGAAGCGAATCAATTTCATCAAGATTCTTGTTGGGTCATTGAGTTCTCTTGTACGCCGTCGTCTTTCAACGCTAATATCAGTCTGCGATGATCAAGCCCCTGCTGTTTGCTCTTGCGCTGTTTATGATCGTTGACGTGTGCGGATATAAGCGCGCGGGCAAAGGTAGGAGCCTGCCTTCCGGCATCAAGACGATCGCTGTGCCGGTCTTTCAAAACTCGAGTCTCAAGTATAGCGTCGAGCAGCGATTCACCCGGGCGGTGATCGAAGAGATTTTGAAAAGGGCTCGCGGTCTCCGGGTGGTTACCAATCAGGAAGACGCGGACGCCGTTCTCAACGGCGACATCAGGGGCTTTCGCGCGGTCGGCTCTATTCTCGATGATCGCGGGCGAACCCGGGTCTGGGATGTTCAGATCATCGTAAGCGTGGTCGTCCGCGATCTCAAAACTCGAAAAATACTGTTCGAGAACCCTCGCATGTCGTTCGAGGGTGAATACCAACTTTCAGATGATCCCCAGTCGTTTTTCAACGAAGAAAATCCGGCAGTCGATCGCATCGCGAAGGACTTCGCTCAGACCATCGTGTCCACGATAATGGAGGGCTTGTGAGCAGGAGCCCAAAAAAGAGGACAGCCGGGTTGACCTTTGAGAAATTCCGCCAGGAGGTTAAGGGCGGAACAATTTCACCTCTTTACCTTTTCGTCGGTGAAGAGGAGTACCTGCAAGCGCAGGCCCTTCGCGTGTTGCAGGACACGGTTGACGAAGCGCTTCGCGTATTTAATGTTTCAGTCTTCTCGATCGGCAGTGACAACGGCACCGGGTCGAAAACGACGGCCGCAATGGTGATTGACGAGGCGAACCAGCTGCCTATGATCGCCTCCAGGCGGCTGGTCGTCGTTCGCGAGTTCGACAAGATCAAAGAAGACGAGCAGGATCGAATCCTCGCTTATCTCAAGAATCCTGCGCCCACAACTACCGTCGTTTTTCAGGCTGTTTCACCGGACAAGCGGCGCAAGCTTACGAGCGCGCTCACGAAGACTTGTGTCGTCGTTGGGTTTGAGCCGCTGGACGAAGGGCGAGCAATTCGGTGGGCCAAAGATTATCTTGAACAAACCGGCTGCCGCATCGACGCGGGCGCGTTACGACTGTTGATCAGCCTGGTTGGTACGCGCCTTACACGGCTGGTAAATGAACTGGAAAAACTCTCAGCTTTTGCCGGCGGCGGGACTATCGACAGCGCGGCGGTTCAGGAACTGGTACCGCGCGCCACTGAGCACGCGAGTTGGGAGCTTTGGGACGCGATCGTTGGGCGCGACCGCAAACGCGCCGTGAGGTTGATGAACCGGTTGCTGGACCATAGCGACGCGCTGCCGATACTCGGCTCGCTCGCGAGCTTTTATCGAAGGTTGTTGACCGGGAAGGAACTGATGGAACGTGGCGCGCCAACCGACGAGATAAAGAAAGCAACGGGACAATGGAGCCAGAATTTCTTCAACGGATTGCGCAGGACTACGCGAGCGGAGTTTGTGCGTGGACTCCGGCGCATCGCCGAAGTGGACAACGCAATAAAGAACTCGGAGGCGACTCCGCGTTTGCAAATGGAATATCTCATCGCAGAATTAACTTTGCCGGGCAACACACGTTAGGCTCTATAGTGTGATTGAACGTGGACGTTTGATGCTTCCGGAGTCTAAGCCAGGTTTGATTACCTGGGAACTGGAGTCCACCAACCACCTGTCCTTTTGAGTCTCCGAGCTCCGCAAAAAACTACAACGGAGGATTAGCATGGCAATCTTTGCTCACCAGGAAAATCCGCTAAATGATCAAGAGTGGGAGAATATTAAAGCGGTCGTTATCGGCGTGGCTCGAAGAAAGCTCGTTGGGCGCCGGATCGTCGATCTGCATGGTCCGCTCGGCGCCGGCGTGCAAACCATCGTGCACGACCACTTTGCCGGAACCGCAATCGGGCGCATCGGGTTAATGGGCGAAGAAGAATCCGACCCTGTACGCTCCGTTCGCCGGGAGAGTGGAATCATTCCGTTGATCTACAAGGATTTTATTTTGCACTGGCGGGATATCGAGACATCGCGACAGGCTGGGACGCCGCTGGACACTGCGGCGGCTGCGGCGGCGGCGGCTTTCTGCGCGGATGCGGAAGACGACCTGATCTTCAACGGCAGTGTTGAGATGAGCTACGAGGGATTGATGGTGGTCGATGGCCGGCGCACGTTAAAACGACGAAACTGGGCGGAAGCCGGTAATCCCTTTGCAGATGTGGTCGATGCTACGCACGGATTAGCAGAGGATGGCTTCTATGGCCCTTATGCGATGGTCGTCAGTCCAGTGCTATATACACAAATGCATCAGGTGCATCCCGGGACGGGAGTGTTGGAGATTGAGCACATACGTCAGCTAGTCACCGATGGAGTTTTCCAGTCGCCATTGATCGGTGAAGGCTTCGGCATGATCCTCGCGACTGGCGCTCAGAACTTCGACCTCGCGGTGGCCCAGGACCTGAGTGTCGCCTATCTGGGCGCGCAGAACATGAACCACCCGTTTCGCGTCTTCGAGTCGGTATATCTGAGGATCAAACGACACGGCTCTATATGTACTCTGGAACCAGCTACTGCTGTAACAGCTCCAGGAAAAAGTAAAGCGTAGCCGGCGACGCTAAAACACGACGGCCCACCTCGAAATACTCGGAGGCTGAAACTCACCTTCGAGATCCGCGATGGGCCGGTGCTATCGATCAACCCTTCTAGTAGGGAAGCGCGCCAATCCTGCGTTACGCAGACAACGCGTTCACTTCTACGGTCAGCCGCGATTTGTATCTGGCAGCCGCGTTCCGGTGAATAATACCCTTCTGAATCGACTTGTCGATTAAAGATACCGTCCCAACAAGCAATGACGTTGCCTCGTCGCGATTGCCGGCTTCGATTGCCGCACGAAGTTTCTTTATCTCGGTGCGGAGACGGCTGCGATTGCGCCGGTTTGCCTCATTTCGTCTGTCGGCTTGCCGAGCGCGCTTCTCCGCTGATTTGTGATTGGCCATGTTTCAACCTCTCCTCATAACAGTGAACAAATTTGCTTCAAGAAAAGACGATAAGGATAACGGCGCCGGCAAAGCACTGTCAAGAATAGTCAGAAGAACGTAGGTAGCAGGTGATTCCTTGCACAAGGAGATTGTGCCTACCAATGAAGTGGTAGCTATTGTCGGGCGTACCTCCGGGACTGGCGACGTTCAGGGCGCCTGTCAGTCTTTTCCAAAGCGCGTTACGGTGAACCTCCTAACTCGAACCGGCTGCCCGATTTCGATTCCTGCCTTCGAGTGCACGGCCAACCACTGCTCTTCCACCGAGTTGATGCCGTCGATCCGAGGCAATAGAAGCCCCCGACGCCAGCCCTCTAACGTCTCTATCATCACGCCGTAGACCAGCGGATCGAGATCCTCAGGTCCTGAGACGGGCTCGGGTGGCGAAAGTACGTCAACCCCATATGTCAGATCCGGCAACTCGCTCGCAGACACGGGAGGGAAGCGTGGATCGCGAGTCGCAGCGCTAATCGCATTTTGAATTATTTCTTCAGCAACGTTGGGCTTGAGGGGTTCGGTTGTCCCTATGCAGCCCCGAAGTTTCCCGTCTAAAGTCCTCAATGTAACGAACGTTCCGGCCCGTCCAGCCAGCACCCCGCGTGGGTCCGCTGGCGGGTCAACCAATGCTCCCTCACCTATGAACCCCTCAACTGCCAGCCTCGCGAGGTCTTGTGGCGGCGTGTCGTTATCAGGACGGTTCATGCTCTTCAGTGATTAGTCGGCTCGTTAGAGCCCGCGTCGCGTCGCCCCGCGTCCGCAAGCACCGCAACCATGTATCCAACACCGAACGGCCCTTCGTAACTGAGGACCTCATTCTCGCGCAGGTCCTCGCCGACTGCTCCGAGCGCGATCACGATAGACCGGTAGCCGCACTCCCCGGCCCGGTCTCTAAGATCGGGATCGATGTTGATCACAGCACTCGCGTCTCCTCGTCCAATTGCATCGACAATCTGCTCGTCAAACAGATGAGCTGTCGGCTCGTAGTGATAGGGGCCGTCGATGATCAGCCGATGGCTTAGATCGCCGCTCGCAACAAGTGCCACACTTCTACCGATTGCCGCCGCGGCATTCGCGATCGACCGGCCAAACGCCAGATGCGCATCGTTGGATTGAAACGTAAAGCCGATGACCGCTACACGTCCGCGCCAACCTGCTTCATATAGATAGTAAAGAGGCACCAGCGCCCCATGATCGAGAGGGTGTTCACCTTGCAATTCAATGAACGCGACGCCTTGGGCTGCGGCGTCAAGCTTGATCGCGCGAAGCAATTCCAGATCGTTATCAAACGAGAGCCTCACGGCAGGCACAAGGAATTCGCGAAAATCACCGCTAACCGTCTCGGTCGAACGCGCCGTAAACGAGTGAGGGTCCAACGGCGAATGAGGTGAGATGACAACAATGGTATCGGGTCTTGTCTCGACTAAACGGCGAGAGAATTCCCGCAGTGCGCGTTGCGAGTCGGCTACTCGTTCGACGCGGCTCCCCCCAACTGCAGGAACGAGAAGTGGGGGATGAGGTGTAATACCTGCGAAGACAATTGAGTTCAACATCATCCTCTTCGTTGACGATCCGCATCGCGTCATCGATTTCACATTTTAGAAAAAACAAAACGGAGTGCAGGAACGGGAGAAAGTGGCTTTCCTCGCGCCGCTCCAAACCTCTCCCTACCGTTGGGCGTCTGTCCTGACGATCAAATGATAACCCCTTGAATTTTCAATTTGCAATTTCACTGGAGTCGGGCGCCCCGCCCACAAAGGCGCCAAGTCACCTGCACGAAGAAGTTTTTTGTGTACCCTCGTGTGTCGGTGACTAAGCGGCGAGAGTACCACTGCCTTTCAGTGAGGCTGTTAGATGCACTTCAGATTTGCATCGCTCGGCAGGGAGCGGAAGTCCGGCCTGCCATCACCGCCGAACCATTTCGCTCCGGAAGGCGTAGTTTGACTCGTGGTATGGCATCACTTAGAATGGATTTTGGTGTCGCCGCCCATCCAGAAGGCTGATAGTGAGTATCCGACACGGATAAAGCGTTACGAGCCTGCTGCCGAAGGTAGCCAGAGACGGCGAGCCTGAGGTCAGCAGGCTGTGATTTTTTGGAGAGCGATATCGGCGCAGGACGAGCTGAAAAAGTATGACGGCAATATTCAATAAGGTTGCAACAAAGATTTTCGGCAGCGCGAATGAGCGGTTGCTCAAGCGGCTATGGCCAATCGTAAGCGAGATCAATTCGCTCGAGCCGGAGATGGCGCGCCTTTCTGATGAAGAGCTTCGCGAGCGCACTGCCAGGTTCCGAGAGCAGATCGAGACTCGCGTAGCCGCCGCAGAACTGACGGGTGGAACGGCCGAAGAGCAAAAGAAAGCGCTCCGAAGCGCGATTGATGAAGCGCTCGATGAAGTGCTGGTCGAATCATTTGCAGTTGTGAGGGAAGCTTCGCGGCGCGCGACTGGAATGCGCCACTTCGATGTTCAGCTCATCGGGGGAATGGTGCTCCATCGCGGAATCATCTCCGAGATGAAGACCGGTGAAGGTAAGACGCTTGTCGCCACTCTGCCCGCCTATTTGAACGCCCTCGCTGGCCGAGGGGTTCACGTCGTCACTGTCAACGATTACCTGGCGAAACGCGATACCGAATGGATGGGTAAGATATATCGCTTCCTTGGTTTGACCGTTGGTTGTATCCAGCACGATATGGACGATTCCGAGCGCCAGGAGGCGTACCGCGCTGATATTACCTACGGCACCAACAACGAGTTCGGTTTCGACTACCTTCGCGACAATATGAAGTTCGAGCCGTCGGCGATGGTGCAGCGCGGCCACTATTACGCGATTGTGGACGAAGTCGACTCGATCCTCATCGACGAAGCGCGGACCCCGCTCATCATTTCGGGCGCCTCGGAAGATTCGACTGAGAAGTACTATATCGCCAACGACTGTATGGTCAGGTTGAAAGGCGAACAGCAGAAGCGCATTGCAGAAATTAAGCGATCGGACGGCGACGTCGATCTCAAGCAGGACGCTCGCCTTCTTTATCACGTGGACGAGAAGCAGCACAGCGCCACACTCACTGAGGAAGGCGTCGAGTTCGCGGAAAAGTTTACCGGGGTCGACAACCTCTACGACCCTTCAAACATGGACCTTCTGCATTGCGTCGAGCAATCGCTGAAGGCGCACACACTCTATCATCTAGACAAGCAGTACATCGTTAAAGACGGCGAGGTCATCATTGTCGACGAGTTCACCGGCCGGGTCATGCCCGGTAGGCGCTGGAGCGATGGCTTGCATCAGGGAGTTGAAGCGAAGGAAGGCGTCAAGATCGAAGCCGAGAACCAGACGCTTGCAACTATCACGCTTCAAAATTATTTTCGAATGTACGCGAAGCTCGCCGGAATGACCGGCACAGCCGAGACTGAAGCGTCCGAGTTCGCTAACATCTACAAACTGGATGTCGCGGTCATCCCGACCAATCAGCCGATGGTCCGCAAAGATTACCCGGATGTTATCTATCGCACAGAAAGGGAAAAATTTGAGGCCGTGGTTACCGAGATTAAAGAGCTCCACGAAAAGGGCCAGCCCGTGCTGGTCGGCACCGTCTCGGTCGAGAACTCGGAAGGGCTCGCCGCCCGGCTTAAGAAACTGCACGTTCCGCATAACGTATTGAACGCCAAGCCGGAGCACGCCGCCCGCGAAGCCGACATCGTCGCCCAGGCCGGGCGCAAAGGGCAGGTTACTATTGCTACAAACATGGCCGGACGAGGTACCGACATTTTGCTCGGGGGCAACCCGGAGTTTCTCGCAAAGCAATATCTCAAGGAACGGGAGATAAATCCCGACGAGGCCACCGAGCCCGAATGGAATGACTCGCTCGCACGCGCCAAACGAGTGACCGACGCCGAGCACCAGGAAGTAGTCAATGCCGGGGGACTTCACATTCTTGGCACTGAACGCCACGAATCTCGCCGCATAGACAATCAGCTTCGAGGACGTTCGGGACGCCAGGGCGATCCGGGCTCATCGCGCTTCTATCTATCACTCGAGGATGACTTGATGCGCATCTTCGGTGGCGAGCGCATCAAAGGGTTGATGTTGCGTCTCGGCATGGAAGAAGGGGTCCCCATTGAATCCCGGCTTGTATCAAAGCGAATCGAAAGCGCTCAGAAATCAGTTGAAGCCCATAACTTCTCAATCCGCAAACACCTGCTTGAGTACGACGACGTGATGAACAAGCAGCGCGAGACCGTTTATGGTCTGCGACGGGACTTGTTGATCGGGTTTGAAGGCGAGACGCCTGAAGAACAAAGCGTGAATCAACGCAATTATGTTCTGGGCATTGCCGAAGACAACTTCGAGGGCCTGATCGATCAGTACATGCCAAAAGAGCAGCGCCCAGACGAGTGGGATATCGCGGGGTTGAAAGAACAACTGAGATTGAATTTTGGTTTCGACGGCGAAGCCGAACACCAGAACCTCGCGGAAATGGGACCCGAAGAAGCGCGCGAAGTGATCTGGCCGAGAGTCGAAGAGAAATACAAAGAGAAAGAGATACAGTTGGGTGTTGACGCGATGCGCAACCTTGAGCGGTACATCATGCTCAACATTGTTGATGCGCAGTGGAAGGACCACCTGTTGGCTCTCGACCATTTGAAAGAAGGCATCGGGTTGCGGGGCTACGGACAGAAGGACCCGTTGGTCGAGTACAAACGTGAGTCTTATTATCTCTTCCAGGAGATGCTCGATCGCATTGACACCGAAACAATTCGCTACCTGTTCAACTTCCAGGTTCAGGTGACTGCACCGGTCGAGCAACAATTGCTGGAGCGCCGCCGTCGCCAGCGCCGGGGCCGGGTTGCGTTCACCAAGGCGAACGAAACCGCGTTCGCGGGCGGTGAAGAAGAAACAGCGAAGCCGGTTCGCAACAAGGGTCCTCGAATCGGGCGCAACGAGCCGTGTCCTTGCGGCTCGGGTAAGAAATATAAGAAGTGTTGTGGCGCTTGAACGTCCGTTGGGTTCGACGCGGCGCACGCTGAAGCAGCCTGATGGAAACGCATCGGCTGCTTTCCCGCACTTGAGCATAGAAACCTGTTCTGACCCGAACTACCGTAAACAATTGAAATCCCTCTTTGGTTTGTAGTAAGTTTGGCACCGGCCCTCACACTGGCGATCCTGTTTCTGTCAACGATCGACGCCCGAACTTGGAGAACAAGTCATTCCGCATCCCATAGTCCAAGCGATCAGGTCTGGGACGGCGCCGCAGCCTATGAAGTCGGCGGCCGCCAAGGGCATGCTTCCGCTCACCAATGAAGAGCTGCTCGAGGTGCTGGTCGCGATCTCAAACGACGAAAACGAGAATTTGCGCGCGGCGGTACAGCAGACCCTCGGGACCCTCGATCCGAATGCGTTCATCACGTTCGCAGGCGACCCGAACGCGCCTTCCGATGTCCTTGGCTTTCTTTGCCTGTGGCAGCGAGCGCCGCGGGAATTAATCGAAGCGACCGTCTTTAACCCATCCACTCCGGATGCGGCGCTGGCCCAGCTTGCAGGGAAAAGCCCGGTTTCAAGCATTATCGAAGCCATATCGCTAAAACAGCAAAGCCTTATTCGCACGCCCGGGATAATCGACGCCATACTTACGAATCCGGCGAGAACGTTCGAGGCGGAGCGCCGTGCGCGTGAGGTGAGAGAAGAGTTCTTCGAGAAACAATTTGGCGTGCGGATGATCGCCGATGAGCAGCGTGCTCGCGCTGACGCGGCGCGGGAGGCCGAACTTGCCGCTGCGGATACGGTATCGATCGGCGGCATTGAGGACTTGATACGCCTCGGCCTGATTGAGGAAGGAGTCGAGGACGGGCTGATAATCGATTACGAACATGAGTATGGGCCCTTCGATGCGTCGCCGCCCGATCCCGACGTACAGGGCCAGATAGAGAGTACGGTCAGCGAGCTTGTGGTCGAAGATGGTCAGTTGACGGCCGACCGGATACCCGTCTTCCAGCGAGTTGCCTTGATGAGCGTGAAGGACCGGGTGATGCTCGCGATAAAAGGTACGCGCGAGGCTCGAATGATCCTGATCCGAGACCCCAATCGCACAGTTGCCGGCGCGGTAATGCGCAACCCCAGGCTCACCGAGACCGAGATCGAACAAATCGCAGCCATCAAAACAGTGCCGGAAGACGTGCTTCGGCAAATTGGTCAAAATCGCACGTGGGCCCGTTCGTATGTAGTCATACACAACCTGGTGAGGAATTCGCGGACCCCGATCGGGATAAGTCTGGGGTTTGTGAATCGAATTCAGACTCGCGACCTGCGAGCCCTGTCGCAGAACAAGAACATCCCCGACGTGATCCGCCAGACGGCGTATCGAATGTACCTCAAACGCGCCGGGAGTTGAGACGTCGATTCGATGTGACCCGAGCTCAAACCTGTATGTGCAACCAGGACTCAGCCGGACTTCTAACGTTATACCGAACTGACCGCTAGCCGAGCCCGCATTGCTCGAGAAACAAATTGCTACAGACCGCTCGGAACTTGGGTTCCAACAACTCGTTTCTACTTGAGATCCACTCATCAACCGCGTCTCCGTACATGGTCCGCACTCTTTCAGGCGTAAAGCCGTTGATCTGACCCCAGTGCAGCGTGTACGGGATCCCCGCCTTCTCCAGCGCGTGCCAGACCGCAGCGTAGTAAGCCATCGTGCGGTCACCATGCGCGGCTGGAAGTTCGATCGTGCATGTGGTCTCGAATTTCGTGAAGGCCAGCAATGCCTTGGATCCTTTCACCCAGCGAAAGGCCAGTAAGCCAGGATAGTCGCTCAATTCCGGCAGGGCCAACATCAAGTCCAGAACTCGCGGGGCGTCTTCCATGGCGATTCCAATCTCAGCGCTCATCGCCTTCTGGAAGTCGGTATTCGAAAAGAACACCTCGCCGGGCGTGCCCAACACCTTCTTAAACAGCGGATACTCCGCGGGAACGATTAGATTGACCAGATTGTCCACCAGCCCCGGCAAGCGATCGCTTAACCTTCCCATCACTCCCAAAACATCGTCACCCGGACCCAGACCGCCTGGTGACACCGGTGGCAGAGTGTAATCGCTGCGATACTTGCGATCATACATCACGGTCACATAAGCGCCGCGGCGCACATCGTGTGGGTTTATTACCACTTCAAAGTGGAACGGCTCCTTACTGGTATCGGGCATATCTATCCCGGTGAAATCGAGAGTTTGCATCACCAGTCTCAACCGGTGATCGATCGGCAATCGACTGCGCGAGACCTCCAACAGGTATAGAACGTCGGCCTCAATCATCAAACCGTGAATGATGCCGAAGCTCCCAAAGCTGACGAGCGCTGCGTTAAACAGCTTGTCGTCGCGGACCAGTTCTGCGCCAAGAGCTGCTATCACACCGTCAGACATCACCGGGCAGGATGCGCGCTCGATCCAGATCGCTCGATCTGGCGCGGTGATGAGATGCAACCCCACGACATAGTCCTGCATTGACCCAAAACGAAACCTCGATCCGTGAGTTCCTGTCGCGACCGCTCCGGCAATGGATTGGCCATTACTGGCACCGGAAGTTTTCAGCGCCATTTTAGTCGGCATTTGAAACAGAATGTCGTTCGCCTCTCTCACGCTGACACCGCATTGCAGATACATCAGCAGCTCGGGATCGCCGCGGTAGGAGGGCGCGACGCTGGCGGCGTCGGCAGGAAAGGCCCAGTTCAGGCCAAGTGTGTCGATCAGACGGCCGCTGGTGACTGCTGCGCTCGAAAGCGACCATCCGCCGCCAATCGCCCTGAGCGTTGTCTTATCGCGGATCGCATCGGCGATGAGGCGCTGAAGCGCGGCCACCGTAAGCTGTAAATCGGCGAAAAAGTCAGTGACCGGAACCGGTGGATTCGAGACACTGTAGAGAAACTCGAAATCCTGCGTGACATTCTGGTGCTTGTTGACCCACGGACTCGGAGGCCCCTGGGCCACCGATGCGCTACGCGAGTTATCTCGGGACATAGTTCTCCTCCTTCGAGGAGAGAATCTGCGATCCGGCGCGTGGTTCTATCGGAGTTAGCGGCCCAAACAGCGGAAACGCGGATAAACTTGTTCCGCGCAACCCGGGTGGTACGGCCTTCGATCCATTATTCGCATGTTCATTACACCGCCACGCGACCTTCATGGGAGACCAGATTCCGGCGGTTATTACGGTGATCAAGGAATAGCCGTAGTTCGGCGGAAACTTAACCTGGCGCATGCTGCTACAGTTCGCCGGCGTATTGGCTGTGGGGGAAGGGGAGGGAGGCAGAAGATTTTGCTGAACCGCTCCCCAGAAGAAAGCGTGCACGGTTCTCCGCGAAAAACCATCTCGCGGTTTAATCGGGGGACGCGGCGACCGAACAGTGGCCGGCAAACCTGGCGGTTGAGGTCCGAGACCCGACGGTCCGATCACAGGCGGTTGCTTAGCGCATAACCATTCTACGTTCAGGCGAGACCATCGGCCAAAACTAAACACCGTGCCGGCGGCATACTTAAAGTTGGATCTAACACCGACCTCGTAGATGCCATTGTCTTTGCAGTCAGCGGCGGATGGCAAGCCGGAACTCCCCGGTGCACCACTCGCTGCCGGAGGCACGACAAGATCGTTGCGCTTGGCCCAGCCCGAGTAATCGAGAGTCTGCCTGAAATAAGATGTGTTTACTCTTTCCCCGTTAGCTCGCAGGTGATGATGGTAGCAACCGGAGCAAACTCCAAGGAGAGCCGCCAGTGCAACAGCTTGCGAGATCCTACGCATCCGAGTCTCCCTTGGCGGCTTCAGTCACTCACGCAGGTTACAAGAACCGAGAACTCACCCGCGTTGATGAAGGCATTGATGCCCACATTATCAGCTTGCCTTTTTATCAGCCGGTCGCCTCTGATTGTTTCAACACGGTGTGCGCGGTATATCACACTGACCTGAACGATTCAATAGACCTCTTGGATGGTGTTCTCTTCCGCAGAGATGTGATTAGCCTCACTCATTTTGCAATTTGCCGAGCGCCGATGCAGCGCGGCTGAACAGATCTGGGGACTTCGTCCGGCGACATTGTTCTTCAAACGCGGGGCGCGGTCCATTCCAGCGGAGATCATCGACCGTATCAAACACCGGGACGTCCAATCGCAGGGTTGCCAGGGTGCGAAACAGCACAGCATCCCTCCAGGCACTGAACAGTGAAGTGGACAACCGGAGAGCGCCGCGGATTGAGGGATGCCAGGCTCTCCAATCCTTCGGAATGTTTTCAAGGTGGAGATACCGGGACAGGGTCATTGACGCTGCTTTTGAGCCCCACCCGGGCACGCCTGGAAAACCGTCAGCGCTGTCTCCTACGACGGCCAGGTAGTCGGGAATCGATTCGGGCGTCACGCCAAATTTTGCTATCACGCCGGCCTCGTCGCGTAAGATTTCACGCCTGCGATCCAGTTGAACGATTCGTGTTCCTACCACGCACTGACTGAGGTCCTTGTCGGGTGTACAAATGATCACCTGCCGCACCCGGTTATCCGAACCCGCTTTGGCTGCGGCGGCAGCGAGCGCGTCATCCGCTTCGTAGTAGACCATCGGCCAGACCACGACACCCATCGCTTCAAGGGCTTCTTCAAGAACCGGGAACTGCGAGAGCAGCTCCGGAGGCACACCTTCACTCGTTTTGTAACCGGCGTACAGGTCATTCCGAAAAGACTCGATCACATGATCGGTGGCGACACCGATATGAGTTGCGCCGCGTTCGATGATGGACAACACCGAATGTAAGACGCCGCGAACCGCGCCGATTTCTTGTCCGTTCACATCGGCTGCGGCTGGCACCGCGAAGAAGTGTCGAAACAGTTCGTAAGTTCCGTCGATAAGGTGAACATCCATAATGATTTATAGACAGCGAGACTGGATGCGCTTCGTCTTCGTGAAGCCGTATCAGGACATGCCGTGCGCATCGGGGATTGAAGACATCGGTCCTGCGGGCGGCTGCAGAAGCTGTTGCTCCGGCACGCCGCTACGGTACTGTGCCAGCAAAGCCTCGGGATCAATTTCTACGCCAATCGGGTTTGCGGCGAACGCGTCAGTCTGCATGAAGGCGTTCGCCTCTTCGGCAGAGCAGGTATCCACCTGAAACTCCATTCGATTACCGTCCGGGTCCTGGTAGTAAAACGAGAGCGTCATGCCGTGATGAATGCGCCAGTACGGTGCGACGCCCATTTCTTTGAGGCGCTCGTAGGTACTAAGCAGAGCTCCGAGATTCGCGTAGGTGTACGCCACGTGATTTACGCCCGCCTTGTCCCGAGGTTCGACTTGAGAGCTGTCAGGACTGAGCGCTGACAAGTTCGCGAAAGCGAAACGATGATGCTCATCATCGTAGGTGAGGAAGGCCAAGATCGGATTCTGATAGACCACCTTCGCCTCGAAGACCTTTTGATACCAGTCAATCATTTCCTCAAAGCGTCGTGTGCTATAGACGATGTGCGCGAATTTTGAAGGCTTTGCCATATTTGTTCTCCCTTTTTGTGCCTGGCATGGAATAGTTGGTATTCCCAAAAGGCGCAACTGTACTACTCAACGAGTGGTTTTTCAATCTAAGCTCCTTGTTGTGAGTGGCGCCGCGAAGGTGGCGGTGGCTTTCTGGGCTCAAAAGTGAGCATGGTTGCGACTGATTGCCCTCAATACACCCGCAAGGAAACCGGCAGCTCCAAAGGAGTGAGTTTGATTGATGGAACTAGAAGAGCCAGCAACTCAGAGAGAAGGCGGGATACGCATTTTCAGAGAGCCACCCGGTTCGTTTACTTTGAGTTAAGTCACCGATTCTGAGAAGGTATTAGTGTAGGGACAACCGATGCCGATTACTCGCCGCTCTATGAACTGAACGTGCTTGAATCGAACCTCAACTTTTTTCGGCCGACCAGCCTATGAAAACCTCATCCCGGCGTCACGATAGTCTGATCCCGCTCTCTCGCGAGCATCAATACGCGTTGATGCTATGTCTGCGCATCCATAGGGGACTCATCGAACACGGCTCGGATACAAAGTGGCTTCAGATGAAATCCGGGCAAGCGGTCCGCTTCTTCGAGGGTGAACTGGTGACTCACTTTCAAGCCGAAGAAGAGTTCTTATTTCCAGCGATGCGCAACCTTACTGGTGCTTTGCGAATCATCGAAGAACTGCTCGCGGAACATGAGCAGATGAGACTGCTCATTGATCGGTTGCGCCAGGTTGAACCTGGCACGCTCGCGGCGACCTTAGCGGCGACCTTAGCGGCGACCTTAAAGGAGTTCGCCGATACGCTCGAGGCGCACATTCGCAAAGAGGAACGAGAGTTGTTTCCGATCTACGAGCAGCAGGCGCCGCCGGAAGTTATATCCCGGGTCGAGCGCGCTATCTTCGGTTTGATAGGCTCGGCGTCTCAACCTCGAAACCCGGAGTTGTTGAGGTAAGGCGCACTGAAGCTCTGCCGGTGACTAAGCCAGCGCTTATCCCGGCCCGATCAATTGATCTACTCGATACATAACCTGGAGGATGCAAAGATGGAGATCAATACTACGAAGACCGTGAGAGAACTGACACTCGAGATCCCGGGGGCGACGCGAGTGTTCGAGAAGATGGGCATCGACTATTGCTGCGGCGGCGGGAAGGCTTTTCCGGAAGCCTGTGCGGAGGCGGGGGTATCAACGGATGAAGTGGTGCAATCGCTCGAACAAGCGAGGCAAGCCAACACGCCGGGCGCGGAATCCACCGATTGGCAGAGGCAGTCAATGTCGGCACTGACGTCGTACATCGTCAGCAAGCATCACGTTTTCACTAAAGACGAATTGGCGCGGCTCGATGCGCTTCTGTCGAAGGTGTGTTCGGTGCACGGCCAGAACCACGCCGAGCTCTTTCGCATTCAGAGCATGTTCCAGGATTTGAATCGCGATCTGATTCCGCATATGCAAAAAGAAGAGATGGTTCTGTTCCCCTACATCGAGCAGATGGAAAAGGCGAGGAGTGCGAGCAGGACAATGCCGGTTCCCTTCTTCGGAACGGTGCGGAATCCAATTCGAACGATGATGATGGAGCACGACCGGGCGGGCGAGATCCTCAAAGAGATTCGTCAGATCAGCGGCGGTTTCTCAGTGCCGAAGGACGGTTGCATCAGCTACGAGACCCTGTACAAAGCGCTCGGCGTGCTCGAGCAGGACTTGCATGAACACATACATCTTGAGAACAACATCCTGTTTCCGCGCGCGGTAGAGATGGAAGGCAGTAGTTAGCTTAATGGAACGGCTCGCTGAGCCTGCCCGTCGCCAACCACGGGAATGGCACGGCATCACTAGTAGTTGAGGTAATATGGCTGCGGAAGACGCCGCTCTTCGCATTGGTAATCAGATGCGTTTCTCCAGGAGTGTATTTATGGTTGCCGGCATTTGGGGGGCGCTCATCGTGTTCCCGCTGTATTTCCTGGAGCCAACGATCAACGTGCAACAGCCGCCACCCATCACTCATCCGGAGTATTACTACGGCTTCGCCGGTGTGACGCTTGTATGGCAGATTCTCTTCTTCTTAATCGCCAACAACCCAATAAAGTATCGGATGATCATGATAATAGCGATCTTGGAGAAGCTCAGTTACGGTCTGGCTGTACCGCTGCTGTTCATGGGTGGGCGGGTGCCGGCCGTGGTTCTCCTGACAAGCCTTCCTGAGCTTGTCTGGGCGACGCTGTTTGCGATCGCCTATCGCAAGACCCCGCACGTAGAAGCTTAAATTAACAATGAGCCGACATTCTTTTACCTGTACGTGACACAACTTGACATTCACTAAGCTATGCTTTTGGTACCGCGCGTGCGCTGGAGGTTGGAATGAAGCCAAAGAGAAAGAAGTTCTGGAGGGGAAACCGGTTCCGGCTCATGCTCACGCTGGAACTCGCGGTTATGCTGCCGGCCGCAGCCCTCATATATGTCAACTTCAACCACTTAAAATCCATTAAGCGCGACAAGAATGTGGAGGCCACCATCCACCGTGACTTCCAGTATATGCTCGCCGTCTCCGAGAAGAAGATCAACGACAAGATCTACGCAATGACCGAAGAAATTCGGGATGTTTTTCCAATTGCGGACACCGACACGGAGTTGGATAAGGGAGCGAAGCTCGAGCTCATTTTGTCAAAGAATCCGGGGCTCGCGCACGTGTTCCTGTTCGGCCCTGAAAAAGGCCTCTTGTTTCGTTCGCAGCCGCAGCAGATGACTGACCGGTATTTTCGTGAAGAGCATGATCGCATGAGCGAAATGTACCGTGGGTGGTTTGGGATGGAAGCCAAGATGCTTTGCGATGAGCTGAACAACAAGAGCCGGGCCATCACATGCTACGGCGGTCCAGCAAAGCGGGCTGGCGGCGTCGGTTTTATGACGACTGCCGTCTTTACTTTCCCGCAGCTCTCTAAGGACCGGGTTGGGTTGGGCGGGGTCAGCTTCGATTCCGATTACCTCAAACAAACCTTCTTTCCGGAAATGCTCGAAGAGCTAGTCGCTCAAAGGGGGACTGAAGATCGTGGGAATCAGCTTCAGCTTGCGATGATGGTCTATCCCATGGACCACGACGGCGGGCAAGGAGATAGTTTGCTCGCCGCTTCAAGGGGGTGGGGAGAAGGAAGACCGGAGGTTTCGCGCAATCTCGACGACGCTTTCCGGGGGCTAGCGCTGGGAGTCAAGTTCCAAGGCACAAGCGCAGATGCGATTGCTGGGCACTGGCTTCAACAAAGTTTTCTCATTCTTGGCGTGCTCTCATTGCTGATGATCGGCGGACTCCTACTGACATATCGCAGCGTCAGCAAGGAGATGTCCCTGGCCCGTCTGAAATCCGATTTCGTTTCCAACGTGTCGCACGAGCTTCGCACACCGCTGTCGCTGATCCAGTTGTACGCGGAGACACTCGAGCTTGGGCGGATTAAGACCCAGGAAAAGAAGGAGGAGTACTACCGCATCATTCGCAAGGAAAGCGAAAGGCTAGGTCGGCTGATCAACAACATCCTCGATTTCTCCCGAATCGAAGCCGGACGCAAGGAGTACGATTTGCGCGAGACTGACATCGCAGAGCTGGTGCGCACGACGTTGGACGCCTATCGCTATCAAATCGAGAAACAAGGTTTCGACTTTGAGCTGAGCATTGACCCAAACATCCCTGCGGTGCGTCTTGACCGGGAAGCTATTGGGCGCGCGCTCGTCAACCTTGTCAACAACGCTTTGAAATACTCAGCGGACGAAAAATTCCTGCTCGTCAAGCTGTACCGGACAAATGGTGTTGTAAAGCTTGAGGTGGTCGATCGCGGCATCGGCATCGCTTACCGCGACCAGTCGAAGATCTTCGAGAAGTTTTATCGGACTTGTGACCCACTGGTGCACAACACAAAGGGAAGCGGGCTCGGCCTGTCGCTCGTTCGCCACATCACCCACGCCCACGGAGGAGAGGTAGACGTGGAAAGCACACCTGGGAAAGGCAGCAAGTTCACCTTGTCGCTGCCGCTACCAATACCTGCGCAACAGCAAGCGAATGGCGTGGCATCAAGGGCGACCGCATCATGAGTGGCCTTAACGACGCCGAGAGGAGCTTAACAATGAAAACGCGCATTTTGATCGTCGAGGACGAACCGGCTATGGTGGCCGGACTGCGCGACAACTTCGAATACGAAGGCTATGACGTCATCAGCGCGTCCGACGGAGTGCAAGGCCTCGAACGCGCTCTGGCTGAGCATCCTGACCTCGTGGTGCTGGATGTGATGATGCCACGGATGAGCGGCCTCGATGTCTGCAAGCAGTTGAAAGCCAAGCGAGCCTCGCTGCCTATCATCATGCTGACCGCACGAGGCCAGGAGATCGACAAGGTCGTAGGTCTCGAGCTCGGCGCTGATGATTACGTCACGAAACCGTTCTCGATCCGCGAGCTGATGGCGCGCGTGAAAGCGGTTTTGCGTCGCGTCTCGCCACCGTCTACCACACCAGAGGTTTATCGGTTCAGCGATGTCGAGGTCAACATACGCAGCAATGAAGTCCGGCGAGGCGGTGAGGCTGTCGAGGTGTCGGCGAAGGAGTTCGCGCTGCTGGCTTACTTCGTGGCCCATCCTGCCGAAACGCTCAGCCGTGATCGCTTACTCGATGCGGTGTGGGGCTATGAGAACTACCCCAACACCCGCACAGTCGACACGCACATCCTTCACCTCAGGCAGAAACTGGAACCCAATCCTGAAGAGCCCCGCCTTTTTCTCACCGTGCATGGCAGCGGCTACAAGTTTGTAGGATGAGGCAATGATCTTATGAGTCACTCAGGATTCAGCGGACCGCTGGCGGCAGGTGTTGCGCTGGCAGTTCAGCCCTCTCCGCTTCCGCGCAAGAAATCGGGAAAGCGATCGCGCTATCAGGAGTTGGAGCTGAAGCTCGCGGCGATTCAGAAGGATTACGCCGATATGCACGGCGGGCTCTTCGAAGCTTCGCAGGTGTATCGTCGCTTGTGCGCGCCGCGTCTGGTCCGACACGGCGGCTTTGAGATTGCGAGCGAAACTTTTGCCGCCCGCCACCTTCCTGGTGACTTCTTTACCGTTGAGGAGAGAGGCAACCTTGTGATTCTCGCTCTGGGTGATATCAGCGGCAAGGGTCTGGCGGCAGGAATGTGGACCACGCTTCTATTAGGACTGGTGGCGATGCATAGCGCAAAGACGGCTGAACCACAAGCTATTATCACCGGAGTGAACCGCGACCTCTGCTGGATGCCGTTGGGTGCGCCGCTTGCCAGCTTGTTCCTGGCGAGGCTCGATACCGAAACGGGAATTCTTGACTACTGTAGCGCCGGACATCCTCCAACCCTGCTGTTGCGCGCAGATGGGCAGCTTGAGTCGCTTTCAGAGGGTGGGCCGCTGTTGGGTGTAGTCCCCGAAGCTTCCTTTGTTAGCGGAAGCGCGACGCTGAGGCTCGCGGACATACTGCTGGCTTATTCGGACGGAATCCTCGAGGCACGCAACGACGCAGACCAGGAATTCGGCTTCGAGCATCTCGAGGCGCAGTTGCGCCGTGCGAGGAGCGGCTCAGCCGATGCGGTATTGTTTTCGCTGTTGGGCGCCGTTCAAGATTTCGCCGGGCCGTGCGCACAAGCCGACGACATGTCGCTAGTGGTCATTCGCCGCAGCGCTCCGCAAGTCAATGGATGAGGAAGTATGCACACCGCTGAACGGCCCGGCACGCTAATGCTTCGCGGCCGCCAGTGACTATGATGACCCATTGAGTAGCGCTTTGGCTTCACGCAAGTCCATCGTATCGAATCCCTCCGTGAACGTGCCGTAAATCTTTGTGAGGAGAATGCGCGCTTCTTGCCGTTTGCCCTGCTTTTGATAGAGGCGCGCGAGGCTCATCGCCGTGCGCAGCTCCCAGGACTTCGCGTTCTGCTGCTGGGCAATCTTGATGGACTGATCAAAACAGCCCTCGGCGGCAATCTCGGGCCGTTCGGACTCACCCACTTCTTTTCCATCCGTGGCCGCTCGCGGACCATCACGATTTGTGGCGTGCATAAGTAACAGTTCGCCCTTGATGCGGTAAAGTTCAGCCAGGTAGCATTTTTCACCGTTGCGATGGGCCAGCTCCAGCGCCTCCTCCAATACACGAAGTCCCTCCTCGAATTGGCGTGCCTTTCCCAGCGCTTCCGCCAGCAACGCCAAAAAGTGCGGACGTGTCACTACGGTACCCGTTGCTTTATGAGCAGCAAGCCCCTGGCGCATCTGTTCAATCCCCTCTTCCTGCAGCCCTTGTTCGATGAGCGCCCAGCCGCGCGTGATCGTCGCAAACGCCTGATACATGGCCAGCCCATGTTCGCTGGAAACGGCCAATGCAGCCTCGGCGCGTTCGTGCGCCAGCTGTTCTTCCCGGCGAAGCTGATGAAGTATCGCCGCATAGAAGAAGGAGTGCGCCAGACCATGGGGTTCAGATAACTCGCGCGCCAGGGTCAGGGCTTCGTGGATCAGGTCCAAAGCCTGATCGGGTTGGCCCAGAAACCACCTGGTCCAGGCGGCCTGGCACCGCGTCGCAACTCCCTGGTTCAGCGTGTAGCGGAAAGCATCGTGGAGATGGCGCTCAGGATCGTAGAGTAAGAGCGCTTTCTCAAAGTGTTCCAGGGCCAGAGCAAACTCGCCCTGATGCATGAGGGTGACCTCCATCGCCAGGTGACCTCGCATTGCCAGGCCCGGGTACGGGAGGCGTTCAGCGAGACGAAGGAATTCCTCGGCGATCTCACGGGCTGTCTCTAACTCTGCTCTCACTGTATGAAAGGACCAGAGTCCCGAGAGTACTTGAGAGATTTTTGGTGTCTCGCCTAGCTGCCGACACAGCTCTCGAGCTCTCAGGTAGACGCTGCCTACATCTGGAGCAGCATAACCCTCGATCGCAATCAACGGCACACCTAGAGCGATGTGCAGCCAGAGCTCTTGCTGAGCGCGCTCAGGAGAGTCCGGAAGTCTTTGGAGTAATTCCAGCCCCCGGCGCGCCAGCCCGACCGCCTCCCGAAACGCAAACCGGCGGATGGCATTTTCCGCCGCCTGCTGAAGATACTTCACGGCTCGCCTATAGTTGGACGACCGCTCAAAGTGCATCGCGAGCTCTGCTGCAATTTCCCTGGCGCGTTCGCCATAGACTTGCTCTCCCTCCTCCCCTATTCGACGGTGGAGTTGAACGCGTCTGGACGCCGACACCCGTTCATACATCACGTTCTGATACAAAGCGTGTATGAAGCCGTACCGACTTACCGCTTCTCCGTTTGGCAGCACTTGAACACCGCGATCCTGAATAAATTGGTGTTGACGAACTAGTTCGTCGCACCGCGCTTCTACTGCCGCTCGATCCTCTCCCAATCCAGCCACCACCGCGAGTGTCGAAAACTCCGCTCCCGCCACGCTTGCCGCCTCCAGCATTCGCTGTTGATTCAAGTCGAGATGATTGACCTGCTTCTCGATCATCTGTTTGATGCTGTCGGGCACTCCCACTTCAACCTTGTCGATCTCTACAACTAACTCCCTACCCTTTTGGTGCTCCCCGATCAACCCCGCTGACACAAGGTAATCGACGGCGTTGACCATAAATAGCGGATTTCCTTCTGTTCGTTCGTGTATCAACCTCGCAAGCGCTGCGGGAAATCGATTGGCGGGAAATCTAACAGACAAATACTTGGCGATTGCTTCTTCGCTGAGGTATTCAAGCGGCAACTCCTCGCATAGTTGCTTGGCGAGCAACTCCTGCTTGACTGCCTTTAGCGGATGCCCGCTTACAATCAACTCCGCGACCCTGTAGGTACCAATCAACATAAGCTGCGCCGCCTGACGCTGGCTGGCAAGGTATGTGATCAAGTCCAGTGTCGAGTAGTCGCTCCAGTGGAGGTCTTCCAATATGAGTACTAGCGGCAGGTCTGCCGCCAGCGCCTCCAACGCATTTCCCATCTCGCGCAGCATTCGCTCGCGTGTCGCTCCGAACTCTTCTCCACTCAGCAAATCGCGGTCTGAAGCGGTCGCCAGAGATGGCATCTGCAACAGCCACATCGGCGCGTGCGCGCGGAGCACATCTACAAGCTGGCGCTCCTCTCGACACAGCCGCCCGATAGCTTCGAGAACTGGCAAGTAAGCTTCACTCGTCCCGTAGTGCTCCAGACATTCCCCCCTACGTATCCGAACCCGATGAGAAGCGATGCTCCTCGCGAATGCGTCGACCAGAGCGGTCTTGCCGATGCCTGCTTCTCCTGTAACAAAAACTATCTGACGCTCTCCGCCGAGCATCTTCTCGAACCAGCTTCGCATCCGCGACAGCGGTTGTTCGCGCCCGACAACTCGCGGAGGGTAATATGCAGCACCGAGCGGTGAAGCCGAACCAGCTTTATCGCTCCCGGCCTCCAGGTCTCCTGCCGCCATCTGCCCGCCCTCTTGGATCCGACCGATGAACCGATAGCCTCGACGATGTGCGGTTTCAATGAAGCGAGGAGACTTCGGGTCATCGTCGAGAGCCTCGCGGATCTGCCGAATGGCAACTTTGAGGACGGCTTCGCCGACAAAGGCTTCTGACCAGACGGCGTTCAGAAGTTCCTCTTTGGTGACTAGCTGGGCTGGACGCCCGAGGAGATAGTTGAGAACTGCGAAGGCTTTGGGTCTGAGCTTTATTGCTCGGGGGCCTCGCCACAGGCACTCGTTGGCCAAGTCTAGACAAAAGGGATCGAAGGTTATCCTTCTTTCGTGCCCCACTTCAATCACCAAACGTTACCGAAGCGCTACGGCAAGTTTACGACCTACAACGTGTGCTCGGACTATTGTCCACTCATGATGAAGGGTTGGCAATACAAGGGGGGCTTTCGTCATCCAGTTTCGACGGGAAAGATTGACTGAAGTCAACAACACAGCGCGATCGTAGATGCAATGTCTCCAACAGCGCTCGATACCTTCCTCGATTTCGACTGTAGGCGAGTTGCTCATAACATCAACAACAATCAGCGAACAGACGCGAGCATGTCGCACAAATACGCGGCGGTCATATCTGTTGCCCGATCCCCCACTGATATCCGGCTCCGGTTGCATTACTGAAACGTAACCGCACCTTTACGCCAAGATTATGACTTAACCGCCTCCCTACGACTATCCTCGGCCTTGATGAAACAGTGATTTTAGGATCGCAAGTTTCATCACCTGCCAACTGGCAGGAAATTCAGCGAAAGAAAAGGATGGAAGCATGAACAGATCAAAGAACCTTTTGTCAGACGCAGTTAGCGTAAAGCAAGGTGCAAAGAATCGCATGAAAAGATATGGGCTTGCGGTGACGATCGCCATCATTGGGTTGCCGGTCATTTTCACTGCTCACGCACAGAATCGTGACGATGCGCCAAAGGCCACGGTTTTTCAGGCCGCGGGACCCAATGCCAGTTCGATTCAGAGCACGGTAGACGCGTTCCGCTTCGCGCTGGGAGCAAACAACGGCGTTACGGCGCCGCCGCAGCCGCTCACCGCGGGGCGCCGAGAGATCAATTGGGACGGCGGCGGTTCCACAGCAACTTCTGTGTCGCCGACACCACTCGACACTTTTCTCATTGGACGCGGCGCTCGTGTCACGACACCGGGTTCCGGTTTCGTCCAGGCTCCGGCGCAGGGCTTGGCCGATGTTTTTGGAAACCCGAGTTACGCGACGATTTTTAAAGCGTTTAGTCCGGTGCGGCTCTTCTCATCAATCGAAAGCAACGTGACCGACACATTGTTCTTCGTGCCAGGCGGTGGCGAAGTAGCGGCGACGACGCGTGGGTTCGGCGTGGTCTTTTCTGACATCGACCTTCCGGACGGAGGCGACGACCCGGGCCCCAAACAAGGAAACCGCCACGCGAGCACACTGATCGAATATTTCGCCGCCGATGGAGAGTTGCTATTCAGCAGCTTCGCGCCCGCATCAACAGGAGACGGCAATCTGTCGTTCTTCGGAATAATTCTTGATGATGCTCGTATCGCCCGTGTGCGAATCACAACCGGGGCGACCGCGGGTCCAGATGATAGCCAAAAACGGGATGTTGTTATGATGGACGATTTCATCTACGGCGAGCCGCAACGCATTCACTGATGGGCCCTGCACCCTTCAAGACCAAAGGCAATTAAGTTAAACCTGGGAGCGTGGGCGAGCCGCGCGCTGACTTCAAGCACGCGCTTCGACTGCCCTCCCAGGTCGCTTCCTTTTTTTCTTAACTTAGTGGGATTGCCACGCAAGCTCCGCGAATGGGACGTAGACCCAATCGTTAAGGAGCCTTTCTCGAGCACCGTAGTTGGAGGCGCTCAGGGTCGCAGAAGCTGAACCAATGGTCTTCCGGTAGAACGAAGACCGTGCCGGAAGGAGAGTAGGAATGGCCACTAATGCGATCTCAATTCAGTCCGAGTCGGGGGTGGATGCAGCGCTTGCCGGCGATGGCATGAGTGGCTTTGAGGAACTCTATCTTAAACACTGCCGCCGGGTGTACTCGATCTGCCTCAGGATGATGGCCAATGTCGCCGAAGCAGAAGACTTGACCCAGGAAATCTTTATACAACTGCATCGCAAGCTCGGTTCTTTTCGCGGCGAAGCTGCATTTACAACCTGGCTCCACCGGCTAGCGGTGAATCAGGTGCTGATGTACTTCCGTCGGCGCTCAGCTCGACGAAGGCGACCCCCTGATTCCGGCGAGATGCGCGATGTTGCTGATCCTGCAACGCTCAACCCTAAGGTGATCCCAATCATAGATCGCATCGCGCTCGAACAGTCGATCGGCATGCTTGCTCCCGGCTACCGCGCAGTCTTCGTGCTATGCGATGTCGAGGGTTACAACCACGAGGAGGCCGCGAAGCTGCTGGGTTGCAGTATTGGCACTACCAAATCGCAACTGCACAAAGCAAGAATGAGGCTGAGGCAGCTGCTGGTGTCCGGACATCCGGGCAAGGCTATTCAAAGATGAGTGTCCTGCAAGCTATGCCCGCTGCAAGGCGCCTGGCGGCTCGATACTCTGTCTTGGCGAAGAGGGATGTTCCTTACGGAGGTCGTCTGTCCGGTAGCCTCGAGCATACTTGGCGAATTCTCAGAGATGGTTATGCAACGTTTTCACGATTGGCGATACTTGCCGTCGTTTTTGTCGCTTATGTCTGTCAGGCACAGACTTCTCGCTCAATTGAGGCTTATCACAGCCGCACCGACAACAGTGGTGCCGAACTTAACCGGGAGGAGGCTGGTCCTGACAAAGTCGTGGCCAGCACAAATGTCAGGTTGAGCAAGATAATTGCCGGTATCGAGTTTCTAGGACGAATCGACAAAGGGCTAATAGAAGAATTCGATAAGGCATGGCGCGTCTCAGGTGACGGTACTACTGGTCGCGAAGGTGTTGTACTGATCTTTCGGACGAAAGGGGGGAGCTACAGAGGCGTATCTCAGGGCTTCACCAGCGAGTATGAAAAGTTCACTTTCAATTGGAAACCGAATGCTCTGGCAATAGTCCATACTCATCCGAACAACTGTGATCCAAAGCCATCGCCGCAAGATGAGCGAGCTGCTGAGAAATATGATGTGCCCATCTTCACGATCACCATCAGCGGTATGTACGTCTACAACCCTACCACAAGGATGACCGGCAAAGTGGTCAATGATCTGGACTGGCTCAAGCTGTCCAAATGGCAGGAGATCGGCGCGAAGTTGAAAGGCTGCGGCACTCAACTTTTTGGATCTTGTTACTGATGAAGGAGGAGCAGCTTCTCTCTCGACTAACCGAAAATCCTCGGCTTGGACGCGGATTGTCACATCCGGACTTGGATGGGTACAAAGCGAGGGCCAATAGGCAACGCGCGGAACTCCGTCAGGAGTTCCATGGGCCGCTGATAACATCAATACATTTAACCCCTCATTGCGCAGTTGCCTATTGAGTCAGATGAACGGTCTCCCTCCGAACCGTCAGCGCCTCGATGCGAGCTTCGTTGACTTCATAGCCGATGCCGTGACCCGTCGGCGCTTTGATCGTGCCTTCTCGGCTCACTGTGACCGGTGGCTCGATGATGTCCTCCTCCCAATATCTTTCCGAGGCGGAGACATCGCCGGGCAGAGTAAAGCCGGGCAGCGTTGACAGGGCGATATTGTGCGCGCGCCCGATGCCTGCTTCGAGCATACCGCCGCACCACACGGGCATGTCATGGTCTCGCGCGAAAGATTGGATGGCTTTCGCTTCGCTGTACCCGCCCACGCGCCCCAGCTTGACGTTGATAATCCGGCACGCCCCCAACTCGTGCGCGTGGCGCGCGTTCGTGAGACAGACGATTGACTCGTCCAGACAGATAGGCGTTCGCAGCTCCCGCTGCAACTTGCTGTGATCGAAAAGATCGCCCGGCGCAAGCGGCTGCTCGATCATCAAGAGATTGTAATCATCAAGCAGCTTGAGCAACGGGGCATCCGTCTCGATCTGGTAGGCAGAGTTTGCGTCAACCGAGAGCGTGATGGCGGGAAACCGTTTGCGGATGGCCGCCACTAATTGAACATCTTTGCCCGGTTTGATTTTGATTTTGATTCTTTGATAACCGCTATCAACCTCGCGGCTGACTTTGTCGAGCAGCGCTTCGGTCGAACTCTGTAAGCCAATTGAGACTCCGCAGGTAATTTCAGCCCTTGTTCCATTAATGTGTTGCCAGAGGGGCGCCTGAGCGATTTTTGCTTCCAGGTCCCAGATGGCCGCTTCCACGCCGGCCTTAGCCATGCGGTTTTCCCGAATCGGGCCAAGCGCATGGCTCACCTGCGCGGCGCTCTTGACCCGGGCCGCCGCTAAGAAAGGGGCAACATACTTGGCCGTAATTAACCACGCGGTGTCGATCGTTTCGTGATTGAAGAAGGGGTTCTCGCCTGCGACGCACTCGCCGTAGCCTGAAGCACCGTCCTTATCGAACGCTCTGACGATCAAGATGCGCCGCCTGATGGTGCGCCCGAAGCTCGTCTCGAACGGCCATTTAAGGGGCAACTCGATCTCCCTGAGTTCTAAGCGCTCTAGTTGTAAATTCATCGCAGTAAAGTCCTGCTCATGCGCTGAGGCATAGATTGAATACATCGAGCTAAAGCGTAGCGACTAAACCCGCGAGCAGTGCGGTTCGAGGTGCGATGTCCTTAACCAGGATATGCTCATGCGCCGCATGCGCGCCGTCGCCATCTACCCCAAGTCCGTCGAGCACCGGCACATTAAGAGCCGCGGCAAGGTTGCCGTCGGACGCTCCGCCCACTGCCCTTTCTTCGAGTTCAAAACCGAGTCGTGCGGCGATCTCGCGCGCGTGTTGAAACAGTTTCACCACGCCCGCCGTGCGTTCGAGCGGCGCACGGTTGATGCCGCCTTTGATTGCGAGGCGAACACGCCCGTCAAAGGGTTTCAGGGTGCTCATCAAATACTCGACGCGACGCGCTTCCTCCATGGCGCTGAAGCGCACGTCTACTTCCATCTCCGCCTTTGCCGCAACCACATTGCCGCGCGTCCCCCCACGAACTACGCCGACATTAAAGCTCGTCCCGCGGGTCGGATCGTTCAGCGAATGCAACCGTTCTGTCTGTCGCGCCAGCTCAAGAATGGCGCTGGCTCCCGCCTCTGGATTCAGACCTGCATGCGATGCAACCCCTTGAGCCGCCACGGTCCACACCCCAACTCCTTTACGCGCAGTTTTCACGCACCCGCCGGGCGCAGGCGGCTCAAGCACCAGGACCTGCTCCGCACGACGCGACTCCTGTTCGACCAACGGGCGACCCGTGGCGCTTCCAATCTCTTCATCGCAAGTGAGCAGCAGCGTCACAGGGCGTTGAGGAGTAAGAGCAAGGGCAGTTAAGCAGCGCAAGACTTCCAGGGCGATCACGCAAGAAGCCTTCATGTCGAAGATGCCCGGACCATAAAGCCGGTCTCCTTCTGCGCGAAGTCCATGCTGCGCACTCCAGGCGCCGCGCGGGTGGACTGTATCCGTATGACCGAGTATCAACGTCGCGCCATCGCTTTTGGCGTTGGCGCAGAAGGCGCGAATCCGAAGGTGCTCGCCATAATCCGGGCTGTTGACTCTCTCAATCGAGCTTACGGACGGAATTGTACGCGCCATGTTCTCCAGCAGAGCGACGACTGCCCGACTGCCTGGAACGTCGCCGGACGGAGACTCTATTTCTACGAGACGACAGATCGAACTTACGATCTCATCTTGCCGCCGCGCGATGAAGGCGCGCACCGCCATCAGTTTGGAAGACTCAAGATCACTCACCACAATTCTGCTTCAGACCGCTATACTCGGTCTCAATAATTCGAGTTGAAATGAAGTAAATTTCCCGCGAAGGTGAACCAAAGAAAGCCGAGGCACACCAGCACAAATAGGGTGGCTTGTAGCTTGCCCCAGATTCTCTTCTCCCGATTCCGCCAGGACTGGATCGCGTCATAGAGCACCACCAGCGTTCCAATCGTCCCGAGAACGCCAATCACCTGAATGAAGTGAAACCACAAAGTCCCGCGATCACTGAAGACCTCGAGATGCGTTAGGCCGTAAACCACAAGACCTATCATCGCCACTATGAAGACCAGGTCCACGGAGAAGACGAGCCGAACAGCCAGGCGCAGACGCCGCTCCCCTCGCGTCTGCTCGAGCTTGTGTCCATAGTGTCTCCTCACAAACCACGCGACCGGCCACAACACAAGTGTCAGAAGCATGACAAAAAGAGAAACCCCAATCACTGGTAAGAGGATCTTGTTGTTCTCGAAAATCCCAACTCGTTGACCGACAAAAAACGGGTAGGGCAAGATCATCTGCATGCGACCATTCTGGTCCGGTTTGAAGACAAGCTTGTCCTGCCCGTTTTCCTCGAGAAATGTCATGGGAGCCACTTCCCGCCATCGTTTGGGCTTCCCGTTCGGGCCTGTTAACTGAGCGACCTCTATCGTCCCGCCTTCAGCCGGTGAGACGGTTAATTCTCCGATAAGTGTTGTCGACTTCAAGAACGAGGCGTCACTCCGGCGGCTTAGCATGTATGCGCCACTGACCGCTTTGGCGTCTTCCTTCGCGCTCGCCATTGCAGGCTCGGTAGGAGGCGTGTAAGGGAAGTAACGAGACAGGAGCGCTTCCCACAGCATCGTTCGGGGCAGAGGGTTTCCGCGACCCTGGCTGTTGTGCGACACAAAGAATCCAAACCCAGCGTCTGTAATCAAGTGCAGGTCGCTATGGAAATAGACGGTGTCTCCACCATGTCCGATGATCCGCTGTCCGTTACGTGATTCTTCGTAGAAGCCATAACACATTCCGTTGGCCGCCTCGTCTAAAGCGAACAGTCTGCTGTGCATGAGACGCGCCGTCTCCGAGCGAAGGATTCGTGCGTCACCCAGTTGTCCGTCCTGCAGATGAGCCATCATGAATCGAGCCATATCGGCGGCAGTGCTGCTCAGGCTTCCGGCTGGCGCGGGAACCACTACTTCAAACGGCTTCGGCCCGTCAGAAGCCAGCTGATAGCCGTTGGACATTAATGGTGGAAGAGCTACTGGTAAGGGTTGAGCAAAAGTGGAATGAGTCATGCCGAGCGGCTTGAAAATGTTCTCTTCGACATATTGATTGAACGGAATACCCGACACCCGCTCGACGATATATCCGGCCAAAGCCGCCCCGTAGTTTGAGTAGGCCGGCACGGTTCCCGGAGAAAATATTCGCGCCGGTATGTGGGTCTTCAAGTATTCCCCAAGATTGGGGCTCTCAGAACCAGTTTTAAGCAGGTCTTTAATCTGCTCCTCAAATCCGGGTGTGTGCGTCAGTATGTTCTTCAGCGTGATCGGCTTTCCGAATGCCTCCGGAATCTTGAAATCAATGTAATCGTTCACGTCGCGGTCCAGGTCGAGCTTGCCCTGTTCGACTAGCTGCATTACCGCGGTCCAGGTGAACAGCTTGGAGACCGAACCAGGTCGAAACAGTGTTTCCTCCGCCGACACGGGCTTTTTCTGTTCATAATCGGAGTAACCGTACCCTTTGGCGAGCAACAGCTTCCCATCCTTGACGACCGCGACGGTCGCGCCCGCAATGTCATCGCGTTCGAGTTGCAAGGGCATAATGCCGTCTAAAAAAGTCTCCAGGTCCTGAGCCGTCAACTCGTGGGCGCCCGTAGGAATCTTCTCGGCCGGTGGTGTGTCAGTTCCCGGCTTACTCGGAGCCTTTGGCAAATTCGGAACTTGCGCCGCCACCAACGAGGCGAGAATTAAGGTGAGCACTACCAACGCCGTCAGTTTCTTCATGATGACGCTTTCTCCGCGCTGGTGTACTTCTTGAGCAGATCGATCGCACGGTCGGCCAGTTTGAAAAGATGAGGATGCGCGCTATTGCCATTGGTCATGATGGCGAAGCCGAGCTTGCGATCACGATTGCCCAGCAGGAAGGCTGTGTAGCCGGGCATACTACCGCTGTGCGCGATGTAGCGCTCGCCATCGCGCACCTGAACCCACCACGTCAGCCCGAACCCGGCGGTCTCATTCCCCCAAATGCCTTCGATCCGGCCCTTAAATTGATCATATTGGCGCGCAAACATCTGCTCCAATATCTGTTCGCTGATAATCCGTTTGCCCTTGAAGACACCGCCGTTGAGGTTAGTGATCAACCAGTTGGCTTGATTCAGCACTGTTCCATAAACAAGTCCTGCCGGCCAGATCGCACCTTTGAGGCGGACCGTCGCTACCTGGCTTCCGGTCTTACCTTCCACCGTGTAAGGAACGGCCAATCTCTCCCCCATGTCTGGCGTCGGCTCAAACGCGGTGCTTGTCATCTCGAGCGGCGTGAAGACGTGCTCATGAATGTATTGCTTGTAGGGAACACCCGCAAACTTCTGCACGAGATAAGCGACCAGCGTATAAGCAAGATTCGAATAGACGACAGAAGTCAACGGAGGTTTGGCGACTCTGAGCGATTTACGGAGATACTCCTCGAGTGGCGCCGGCGCGGTGTCGGCCCACACGGGAACCAGTCCGGCTTCACCGCCAGGCAGCCCCGAAGTGTGAGTCAGCAGGTGCCGAAAAGTCACCGCGTGCTGAGGATCTTCGTTCTGAATCTTGAATTCGGTCAGGTAATCGTTGACGCGATCATCAAGCTTGAACTTACCCTGCTCCATTTGCTGGAGCAAAGCGATGGTGGACATCGCCTTGAAGGTAGACCCGACCAGGTAGACAGTACTCGGCGTCGCGGGGGTGCGGGCCCACAGATTCGAGTAGCCGTAAGCGCCAGTCCAGATCACTCGATCGCCGGCGATCAGCGCGATTGACGCCGATGGAATGTTCCCGGCAATCAAAGCGCGCTGAATTTCAGGTTCGAGGTCTGCGACGACGCGATCAATGTTGATGGTCTGGGCGATAGCGGGCCTGGAAGCCGTCAAGAGTATCGCCGCTACGCTGATGGCGATCAAAAACCCCTGGCCCACGCGAGTGTGTCGCTGAGTTTGAATTCTGAATTTCTTCACGCTTGGTCCTCCGTCCACTACCGCGCCGACTCTACCACCGGCATGGCGATGTATGAAGCATGCTGGCCTGAGCGGAACACCCGCTGGGTTGCTCGCTGAAAATCCGACTCTTTCGCGAGGAAGATGTTCGCCACGAAGCGCTGGGGGTTACGGTCGATCACCGGAAACCAGGTGCTCTGCACCTGCACCATGATCCGGTGACCCTTGAGGAATACGTGATCGTTGGCAGGGAAAGCGATCGTGTAATGCGTGACTGCGCCCGGCGCGATCGGTTCGGGCTTTTCGAAGCTGTTCCGGTAGCGCCCCCGGAACACGTCGCCGGCGATCATCAGTTCGTAGCCGCCCATCTTGGGATCGGGCTGATAATGTTCAGGATAAACGTCGATGACTTTCACGATCCAGTCACTGTCCGTCCCTGAAGTCGACGCAAAGAGGTGGGCCGCAACCTTTCCTGATACCACGACATCATCCTTGAGCGTTTCTGTTGTCCACGTGAGCACATCTGGACGATGATCCACGAACCGCTGGTCCTCGACCAACCAGGTCGTCCATCCCGAGCGCAGCTCAACGGGTCGCCGACGGTAAGGAACTGGATTCGCGGGATCCGATACGTAACTATCGAATGCCTCTGTAACACCGCGGATTCCCGGCTTCTGACTTCTCGGTGGCGGGTCGAACGACAGCCTTCCCCCTGCCTGGAAGTAGAGCTGTCGCGGAACGGCATTGCGTTTGGGCGGCCACTCGTCGTGACGCACCCACTCGTTCGCGCCGGTCCTGAATGTCAGCGCCTCAGGCAGATCGAGGGTGCCCTTTTCCTTCAGGTGATATGCCAGGAAGCGCGCCAGAACGTTCTTTCGATAGTACTCGGCAGTCTTGCTTCCAAAATCAACGGGACCGAGTTTCTGCCCGTCGCCTCTGGACCATCCTCCATGATTCCAGGGGCCGACTACGAGGAAGTTCCTGTTCGCCGAATCGTGACGCTCGAGCAGTTCATAAATCTTCAGCGGGCCGTAGAAGTCTTCCTGGTCCCACCACCCAGCAACATTCAGCGTCGGCACGGTCACGCGGTTCAGCCACGGCGCGAAGCCTTGCCGCTTCCAGAACGCATCGTAGTCGGGGTGGTTCACGAAGTCGTTCCAGGTGGGGAGCCGGTTGTGGAAGTACTTCGCGTCCGCATTCGACAGCGGCCCGAGGGCCAAATACCACTCATACGCGTCGTAGCGATCGATGACTGCCGCAACGTTGGAGATCTCTTTCGACGATTCCATCATGTACACGTACTCGAAGCCATAGCTCAGCCGAAAGGCGCCGTTGTGATGGAAGTCGTCGCCGAGCCACATGTCCGCCGGAGAGGCCTGAGTCACGACCGCTTTGAGAGCCGGATGCGGTTCTAGCATGCCCATCACACTTAGCCATGCACCATAGCTGGTGCCGGCGATCCCCACGCGACCGTTGTTGTTGGGCACGTTCTCGAGCAGCCATTCGATCGTGTCATAGGTGTCGGTGCTTTCGTCGATTGCCTTCTTGTCTTTGGGATCTCGCGGCTGTCGGAGCATGACAAACTGCCCTTCCGACTTGAACCGCCCGCGAATGTCTTGCGGAACGATGATGTATCCCTCAGCAATCAATTCGGGAAGCGAGGCGGCCATCCGCTCCGGGTTGAGTTGGCCAGTCCCGTACGGAGTCCTGAGTAAAAGGATAGGAAGTTTTTCGGCTGATTTACTCGGTACATAAACCTGCGTGTAGAGACGTACCCCGTCACGCATCGGAATCATGGTCTCGGTCGCGGTCAACGCAGCCGCGGGTTCCTGCGCCTCGACCGGCGCAACCGCAATCAGGCAAACCAGCACGACCCCGAGCGCCCAGCAAACTCGTTTTGTCGTTCGACTCAAACGTTCATTTGAAGTGTTCATTTGTTCACATTCCTGATTTGCGTCTTTGTGGTCCTGAGAGTCTTTGCGCGAGACGATCTTGCTTCGCGCAAAGTCGCAGAGGCTACCCAGACTATTGCTGGCGTCTTGGGCTCTTCTCTTTCGAGACGCGGTCGATTGGCGCCGGACGCGGAACTCGCTGTATGGGATTCCTTTCGAGCAGTTTCATCGCCTCCTGTACCGCACGTTCGAGTTGCGGGTCGCGACCCTTGATCACCTCCGAAGGCGTGTATTCGACCTCGATATCCGGCGCGACCCCTTCGTTTTCAACTGACCACCTGCCAGCCAGATCGTAGAATGCGAGGCTGGGCGCAGTGATGCCGCCGCCATCGATCGTTGCGGGAGTGCCCAGCGTGCCAACAAGCCCTCCCCACGTGCGAGTCCCAACCAGTGGCCCGATCTTGCGCAGGCGGAAATAATAGGGCAACGCATCACCGCCCGAACCGGCGGATTCGTTGATGATCATGACTTTGGGACCATATATCCCGGCTGTGGGCGATGTTGATGTCTTCCCATCACGCAGTGCGAAATAGCCGAGGAGCTTTCGATCCAGCTCGTTGACGATGTAGTCAGCTACCATGCCTCCCTGGTTGTAGCGTTCGTCGATGATCGCTCCGTCCTTCTGTTGTTGCGAGTAGTAGTACCTTGTGAAGTAGCTATATCCTGCGCCGCCCGTATTCGGTAGCCAGACGTACGCAAGGCGCCCACCCGATAGCTCATCCACTCGCCGACGATTCGCCTCAATCCACGCTCGCGTCCGCAGGCCCTGATCGCTGGCAACCGGCACGACTGTCAACACACGTGAGCCTTCCAGCGTTGGAGTCTTGTTGACACGGATCAGCGTTTGGTGCGCAGCGGTCCCTTCGAATGCGCTATAGAGATTAGTCGGCGGTGCAAGAGTTCGACCGTTCACTTCCAAAAGATAGTCTCCCTCGGCGACCTGAATGCCCGGGGCACTAAGCGGCGCCTGAAGCTCGGGATTCCAGTTCTCGCCGTTGTAGATTTTTCGAATTCGATAGTGACCGTTTTCAACCGCGAAGTCCGCGCCCAACAGCCCGACTGGAACCGGCTCCTCACCGGGCACATCTCCGGGACCGGTCAGGTACGAATGACCGACAGTAAGCTCCCCCCCGACGGTGGCGATCAAATAAGAGAGGTCGGAGCGATGCTGAACATAAGGCAGGAGCGGTTTGTACTTTTCATAGATCGCCTGCCAATCGTTTCCATGCATCTTCGCGTCGTAGAAATAGTCGCGCTCGATGCGCCACGTCTCGCGGAAGATCTGCGCCCACTCGGCTCGCGGATCGACCAGCGTTTCGAGTTGGGCAACGTTGATTGCTCCATCGCCAACCTTGGGAGGGACTGGGCGATCGAGTGGAACGATTCCCCATCGGTTCCCCGGGCCTGCGGCTTGATACAGCAGCTTCTTCCTATCCTCAGATAGGGTGTACGAGCGGATCCCTTCAAGAAACGGCGCCGCGGTACGTTCCTTGAGTTGATATTTGTGCAGCCGCAAGCCCGGAACTCCCGTGATCGCTTCGGTATAAAAAACTACTCCTGCCGAACCCGCTGACAGACTTGCGTAGTCCCCGGGCGGAACTTTAAGGGCGAGGATTCGCTGGCTGATTCCCGTAAAGTCGATACGGACCGAAACCGCTGCGGGCGCTCCTTCCGGCTTTCGTGGAGGCGCCGATTCATCGCGATGCGGTTCGTCTCCGGTCTCGGGCAAGAGAGGCGAGGGTTCGCTGGCGTTCAGAACGGTAATGTAAATTGCTCGACGAACCGGCCGGTCAAGAGAGCTCATCTCGAGCCAGCCACTTCGAGGCCCGTAATCAGTGCTCGCGAGAAAGTAGAGATACTTGCCGCCTGCATCGAACGCGGGCGAAATAGCGTCCGACAAACCATCTGTGAGTTGAGACGCCTTGCCTTCGGCTACAGAGTAAATGAACACCGCGCGCATATGGCTGTCGAGCACCTTTGAATAAGCGATCCACTTTGAATCCGGCGACCACACCGCGTCGGGTTGATGCGGCGGATCGTAGAACGCATCGGTATCGATTTTCGTTGTGCGTCCGCTTGCGGCCTCGAGCGTCCAGAGATTCAAATGATTGTCCTGAAACAATAGCTGTTTTCCATCGGGCGACCATGCGAGCGATGAGAAGAAGGCTGCCGATGGCAACTGCACGGCGCGAGGTTTCGCGACGCCGGTTGGATCGCCGAACATTAGTTGATATTCGCCGCTCGCGTCTGAAAACCACGCGAGTTGAGAGCCATCCGGCGACCAGGACGGCTCTCGATCGTGAGCGCCTGAACTTTGAGTCAGGTTACGTATGTCGCCCTTCTCGGCGGGCACAGTGAAGATCTCGCCACGCGCCTCGAATGCCGCGCGCACACCGGTTGGCGAGAGCGCCGCGTTGCGAATCATCGCCGCCACCTTCTTGAACTGCGGACGCGCCCACGGAAAATCACCGATGACTTCGATGGACAGACGTTTAGGCTGGCCGGATTTTCCTTCGACCAGATAAACGTATCCGGCCTGCTCGTAGACGACAGCGTCCGGTCCACCCGACGCGCTCTTGATGTCGAAGTCATCGTACCGAGTCAATTGAGCGATTGCCTTTGTGTCTACTCGATAAGCATAAAGATTTACGGTGTGGCCGCGGTCTGACAGAAAGTAGACTGTGTTGCCAACCCACATCGGGTCGGTGTCATTGCTACTGGTCCACGGCAAAGCCTCCACTGAATAGTCCGAGAGATTCATCACACGAATCGGATGTGTGCGGCCACCGCGATAGTGACGCCATTGACTTGCCTGGTTCTCGGACCATCCGGGAAACATCGCGACTGAGAATTCTTCGTAAGCGAATCGTTTTCCATCAGGAGAATAGACGCCAGTATAAGCGCGCGGCATCGGCAGCGCCTCAGACATTCCGCCCTGCTGGTCGATCGACCATAACCGAAAGTGCGCGTGAGGCGCCGAGTCGCGATCCGATGCGAAGATCACCCGTTTGCCGTCGGGAGACCAGCCGCGAACGACATCGATTCCCGGATGCCAGGTCAACCGCTTTGGATCACCGCCGGCTGCCGGCATCACGTATACATCGGTGTTTCCGGCTACGGTTGAACTGAAGGCGATTTGAGCGCCGTCAGGTGAGAAATGCGGGTCAGCTTCAGCGCCGGGCGTTGAAGTAAGCCGGCGCGCCTGCCCACCACTTCGCGAAACGATCCATAAATCACCGCCGTATTCGAAAGCCACCTGGTCGCGGCTCACGGTCGGTTGACGAAGCAGCCGCGTTCCTTGAGCCGTAGCCCTGACCGGGACGAGAAAGCAAAGCAGTAGAGCAAAGAGAAGATATCGCACATTCATGAACGGCTCCTTTGAGGTTCGCTGTTAGATCTAAGGATTCAACGTTTTGACTAACTATGGGATGTAACGGAAAAAGTCGCTGGTCTTGTTGTAAGGGCGGTCCGCTGTGGCCGGTCCTCTGAGGCCGCCCCTCCAGGCCTGAGTAATCCGCTGCGGAGAAAGGGGCGGCCACGGGGGACCGCCCTTATAGGACTGCGTGTATTCCGCTTGCCAAGTCTCCGTTACACTCCACTAGAACTCGATTCTGAATCCGATCTGCCCTTCGCGTCCGGGCAACACCTGCAGGCTCTTGCCGAAGGGCTCGAGAGCAACGTCCGCTCTCGGCGAGACTGCGGCAGGGTTCTGCCGGTTAAACAGATTGAAGAACGCGAACATGACTTGCACCTTGACGCGCTCGCCCACGGCGAAACGCTTGGCGAGGCGCATATCAAGATTGACGAAGGGAGGCGCGGTGAAGGCATTCCGCCCGGCGCCCGGACCATGGTCAATGCTGTTGGTATTTCCGTCACCGTCCGGGTCATTGACGACCCCGGCATTGGTACTGCGGCTGAAGTGAAAGCCACTCTGCACCCGGAAGATGCCGCTGACATGAATCTGCCACGGGAGCTCCACCAGCCCGTTTACCTGGAAGATATGTTCCAGCGCCAAAGAGGACGGTCCCTTATCAAGGTCAGGGCCATTGAGAAATGTTCCGGCCTGGGCGACGAATCTGCCATTGGCCCGCGTGTATGGACCGTTCGCGTTGGTCATAACCACACCATTTTCCGTACTTGATACTACTGGCACTACTCCGATGAAGTTGTCCGAAGGATTTGTGCCAATACCAAGCGAGTTGTCGGTGGCGTTGGTAAAGGTGTAATTCGCGCCGAGGAAGAAGCGACCGCTGAAGCGTTTATTGAAGTTAAGGATCAGCGCGTCGTAAGTGCCTTCGTAGAAGGGGCCGAAAGTTTCGATTTCTCCTTGAGTGAATGGCGGTAAAAAGGTGCGGCCGACAACACGCGACTGGAAGGCGAGATTGCTCTTCCTGACGCCCAGCAGATTGCGGATGTCCCGGTGGTAGTAGTCCGCCTCGATCACCATGTCCTTCCCGATCTCACGCTGCACGCCGGCGCTGAAGCTAAGGGTATGGGGAGTCTTGAAGGAGCCGTCAATACTGGTGGGATTAAGCCGCGGGGGAAGAACGGCATTATTCAATACCCCGAACGGACCGAAGACAAAGTATCCTGGCGCTTGTCCGATGGCCGCGCTTGCCTGCGCCGCATACTGATCCGGCGCCAGTCCTGTCAGAGCCTGCACGTTGCTGACATTAATCACCGCGTTGGCGGGAATGGGAGCATGTCCGGACGCGACCACGCGGTTGAGCCTGTCCACTCCGATCATAGGAAGTGCCCCGAGACCCGGAAAGCCGCATTTCAATCCGCCGGCTGTGATCTGGGCATCGGTAAACCTGTTCGAAAAGCACCCCCCTGGGAGACCCGACAATAAGGCTATGCTGGAAACAAAAGACGGGGATCCGTAAAACCCTCGCGGAAATAACAACAATTGGGAAAGTCTTTGATCAGCGCCGCCGAACGAAGGAACGTCGCGCACCAGCCCCAGCCGGAACTGATCGTAAAAGACACCGAAGTGCCCGCGCACAACCGTCTTCGGCGTCACCGCCCAGGCGACACCCAGACGCGGCGAGACATTCCGCTTGGTCACGAATTCAGAGTCGTAGTCCCAGCGCAGGCCGAGGTTCAAAGTGAGATTATGGCGGACCTTCCAATCATCCTGTACAAACAGTCCGTTGTAGTTGTTACGCAGATGAATCTCGTTACCTGCGGGCGTCGGCGCTCCAATGCCCAGGAGTAATGTAATACCGCCGTTGATGGGTCCGAACGTCACAAAGTCATCGACCGTGGTAAAGAGCTGACTTTGCAGAGTCTGCGACTCGACACCGTCAACTTTCGTCCGTAGGAAACTCCACCCGAACTTTACATCGTGCGGGCCAACGAGCTGGGCGGCGCTGGCCCCGAATGCAGCGTACTTCTGGTCAAGGTTTGAGCCCGTGTTGGGGTTGCCGAAGCTCGCTAAAGGCAGATCGCCAGGCACAAGAACGCAGCACGTGTTAGAGGTGTACGGGACGAATAACGTCCCCCCCCCGGCCTCCGGGTGAGCGGGACGACCATCGGAAGGCTCGCCGCGATACGCGCCGCGGAGCGTCACTACCCACGGATTGCTCTGTTCGCCCAACAAGACCGTGTCGCCAAAAGCCAGCAGAAGATGACGAGCGCCGGAATCATTTCGCGCTGACGGCAAACTCTGTGACGATGCGAGGGGCAGGAAATTCCTGACGACGCGGTTGGTATAATTCATCTCCTGGGTCAACTGATTCCGCCCAAGTTGCTCGTTGAACTTCAAAAAGTTTCGTGTCTCGAAGTTACGGTTCGGAGTATCGAACGGGAGTTCCTGGTTACGCAGCAGTTGTTGGACCAGCACACCTCCGGGCGTACTTCCGGTATTCGGGAACTTGAAATCAATTACGCGGTTCTCCGTGATCCGTTCGGATGAGCCGAAGAAGAAAACTTTATCCTTAATCACCGGACCGCCGAGCGCGAGGCTGTAATCGTAGACGTGCAGGAATGGCGCGTCTGGTGTCTTCGTCTTGTCTAGAGAGTTGTTGCCGTCGAAAGCGTTGTTGCGATGAAACAGTGATCCGGCGCCATGATAGCCGTTGCCGCCACTCCTGGTGATGACGTTGACTATTGCTCCTGATGCCTGTCCGAACTCAGCCTTATAACCGGCCGTCAGCACCTGAAACTCGGCAATCGTCTCTTGATTGAACTGCGCAGCCGGCCCGCCATTAACGGTATCTTTGTTTGGCTGTCCGTCAATCAAGAAATTGTTGTTGCCGCTACGCTCGCCCAGCACCGGATTAGAGTTATCACTGCCTGGGTTGGCTTGCCGGTTGATGGCTACGCCGGGCACGAGTTGCAGCAGGCCGAGGTAATCTCGCCCGTTGACTGGCAATTCCGAGATCTGGCGCGGCGTGATGGTTGCGCCGACGGCGGAAGCATTCCGTTCCAACAGAGGCAGCGAATCAGCCTGGACATTGACTACTGCTCCCACACCCCCGACTTCCAGTTTGACGTCCAATGTTACGACGCGGTTGAGCGTCAACTCGATGTTGGAGGTGCTCGTGGCAAAGCCCGTCCCGGAAACCGTCAGCGTGTAGGTTCCCGCAGTCAATGCAGTCAGCCGGTAGAAACCCTCCGCGTCGGTCGTAGTGCTGCGTTCGGACGCGCGCGTCGTCTCGTTCACCTTGACTGCCGCGCCCGCGATCGCCGCGCCGTTAGTATCCCTAACCGTCCCTTCAATAGTAGAAGTAGTAGTCTGGGCCGTCGCGCTTGAGGACAACAGGTGGAACAAGAACACAGTAAGGAAAAGGATTAGAAGCGACGAGCAGTACCTCTTAAGTGCAGCCCGCCCGGTTTCATCTGTCAGATTGTAGATCGGTGGTAGGACCATCCTTTTCATGACTTCTGCCTCCTTTTAATGAAGGTTACTCGGAGCCCCGGTGCTAAAGAGGGGTCAAAGAGAATCCAACGCGCCGGCGCTGATGCTCCGCTGATCGTCGTGATCCCTCACGCGTTATCCAGGAAACGTTTCTGCATGCGGCGTCCCCGGAGCGGGTGTATAACACCTATCGTTGCAACGTGTCAACAGACCTACAACGATTGTTGCGCCCTTGAAATATGATAAGGAATCTACGCGAGCCATGCGATATCCCTTTGCAATCTCCGACAAAGATAAATAACCTGTCTCTGAAAACCTGGATAATATTGAGAGTCGGACCTGGACGGTTGACCTTACCAAACGAGAGCATTAGCCCGGCAAACCAGCAAAGGCAGACTGGGAGGGAGAACATGTCGGCCAGAAATAAGTTAGATGGTCAAGACGGAAATCACGGAAAAGCTGCACCGACGTCTCTTGAGGTTCGCTTCGCGCAATCGCAACTGAGCCGCAGCCGGCGTCAACTGATTAGGGCGATCCTGGACAGTCACGAAGAAGCCTTTTTTCTATCGTCTCGCGAAATGGCCAGGCGCTACAACGTGGATGCCGCAACTATCGTTCGCACCGTTCAGGCGTTGGGTTACGAACGCTTCGCAGACTTCGCGGCAGACCTGCGCAAGCATTTCGTCATGCAAATCACGCCATACACGGTGCTGAAGGCTGCTACGCGAGAGAAACGAAGCGTGCCTGATCAGGTTCGCCACTGCGTGGAAAGGGACACGGAGAATTTGAGCGTGCTCAGATCAAGCATCGACGCGGATCGTGTAGTGGAATTGGCGAAACTGATCCATCGCTCTCGGCGCATTCTGGTTGTCGGAGTGGATCTGGCAGCTTCGCTCGCATGGTTTCTTGCTTACGGTTTGACGCCGCTCGGATTCGACGCCGATGCGCCCGTCGGGAGTGCTGGAAACCTGCAACACAAGATTGATGTCTTAACGCGCAAGGATTTACTGATCGCTATCAGCTTCGGGCGGTGCCTTAGAGAGACGGTAGAATCAGTCCTCAGGGCTCACGAGCGGGGCGTACCCACTTTCGGAATCACCGACGGCAACGTCACCCCGATAGCGATGCACTGTGATGCCTATCTGGTCGCATCCACCAGCAGTCCTTCTTTCACCGGTTCGTACGTGGCTCCGATGGCGCTCATGAATTCAGTTATTGCCGCCAGCGCTCACATCCAGCCTAAGCGCTCACTGGATATGCTTGGGCGCACCGAAGCCGAGTACAGATCAGGAGAACGCTGGTATCAGGAACCTCTGCTTCCCGCAAAGTCTGGTGGCAACGGGGGTAACAGAGCGAGAGTCAGGAATTCAAGAGGAACTCAAAAAAAACAGTTGTGAGTTACGACGGGCAAAAGGCGTGGTATTGCAGCAATCGTTCTCGGGCCCGCGGGAGGGGACGTGGATCGGCGCCAACAGCAGAGATCGGTAGCTCCATAGAAGTGTGGGACACCTGAGACACATCTAATTATCCTAGTCATTTGAACCGACCGTCATTTGGTCGCGACTCCCCGGTGCGCAGGGATGGTTTCCGCTTCGATGAAGAGTCTTCGGGGCGGCGGCTTCGGATGGCGTTCGACGGCCTGTCGATTTCTAAGGACGCCATTGTCGCCGCCTCACACCGAGCATTCTCGAGGCTTCGGCGTAGATCGGAAAAGTATCTTGAAAGCCGTGCATGAAAGCCGTGCATGAACCCTATCGTCAGAGCCGGACTAGCGCGCTCTCAGCTTATTTCAATGTGTAGCTGAGTGTGTAGCTAACAATAAAGCCGCAATCCTTCTACACTTGCCTCAGATCATCGACGATCCCACTCCTGCGATGATCAATGAATTCATCTCTCTGCGCTCAATCGATCCGACTGAAGGCGAGTCGGAGTCGCCTCTAACCAAAGAGATGATCAACTCCCCTGATCCTCAGGTCGAGGTCTACTGGGGAGCCTTCACCAAAGCCAAGCGGGATCTTCAAGGCTCCATACTCACTGGCGTCATTTCCAAGTGCCAGGCGTTCACCACTCCTAATGTGAAGG
>JBASRM010000366.1:0-2159 GCA_049273835.1 Blastocatellia bacterium
AACTCAGAACAATGCCGCAAGCTAAAGCCGCAAGCTAAAGCTTGAACTCAGAACGTAGATTGAACTCAGAACAATGCCGCAAGCTAAAGCCGCAAGCTAAAGCTTGAACTCAGAACGTAGCTTGAACTCAGAACAATGCCGCAAGCTAAAGCTTGAACTCAGAACAATGCCGCAAGCTAAAGCTCGAACTCAGAACATCACTTGCCGCACAAATCCCGCAGGTCTTCCAATGACAGCTCGGCGAGGCTTTCGACTACAAGGTCTGCTTCTGACAGCTTCTCGACGGGATATGAGTTGGCTACCGCCAGGCAAGACATCCCCGCAAGGCGCGCTGCGCTGATGCCGTGAATGGAGTCTTCAATCACGAGACACTCTGAAGCGCCGATGCGCTCCTGGATTGAAGAACTCAGGAGTTGCCAGGCCTTGATGAAAGGGTCGGGGTAAGGCTTACTGCGGGTGACATCTTCGGCGCTGACGATGACGCGAAAACAGTCGGTCAGCGCGCCGTATTCCAGCACCAGATCAATTTCATGTCTGAGCGCACCCGAGGCAACGGCCAGAGGATAACTTCGAGCAGCCTCTTTGATGAGTTCTGCCGCTCCCGGCAAGAGGCGAAGCGTTGCTCTTATGGCTGGTTCGACGTATTCGGCTTTTCGCCGAACTAAGTCGTTCAACTTATCTTGCCCAAGCATCGGTCCGCGATCGGCAAATGCTTTTTTGAAGCAACCTCGATCATCAAGAGCCAGATAATCCCGGAAGTACTCCTCCTCACTTAATGTGATTCCTTCCTCGGACAGAACTCTGGCGAACGCCGACAGATGAATTGGTTCCGTGTCCGCTATGACGCCGTCACAATCAAAGATAATTGCTTTGAGCATATTTGTCTTGAGGTGCAGTTTATCGAAAGCGTAGCGCGATCTGACAAGATAAAAAAACGAGGAGTGAAAGCTTGCGAAGCGATCACTCCTCGTTGTCTTTGGCGAGGCAACGCCTGCGTTAGTTGTTAGGCGTTTGCTGAGCCTTCTTAGCCTCGCTCGCTTTCTTGAGCTGTTTCAGCGCGGTATCGGCTTCATCTCGAGTCACCGAACCGTCCTTGTTGAGATCGAGTGCCTTAAACTGGCGTTCCGCGCCCATCTCCTCGGCTGTGATTTTGCCATCCTTGTCTTTGTCGTATTTCTCAAACAAGCTGGTCACTTCCACGCCGCCGGTTGCCTGGGTTTGCGCATCGTTGACCGCGCGGAAGAGTCCACCCAGCTCTTCCGCGGTAAGCTCACCGTTGTGATCCTTGTCGAGCAAGTCAAATAGCGAGAGTATTTTCGCGAACTCTTCGCGCGAGACCTTGCTGTCGGCATTTCCGTCAAGGAGCTTGGACAGATTCTCGCCGGTTCGTGGGCCGGTTACCATCATCCGTTCACCACCGCCGCCGCGGCCCCCGCTGAATTGAGCGGTCATCGACTTCCACTCTTCCTCATCGATTGAGCCGTCGTGGTTCGCGTCAACCCGATCGAACATCTGAGGCGGGAACTGACCAGGGAACTCATCCTTACTGATCTTCTTGTCTTTGTTCTTATCAAGGTCGGCAAAAGTCGGAAACTGAAACTGCATCATTCGCTGGCCGCCTCCGCCGAATCCGGGTGGTGGCGGGGGAGGTTGATCCTGTGCCGAGGCGACTGATGCGCCGCCGACTATAACCGCCAATGAAAACATTAGTCCGAGAATTCTATTCATTTATCAGGTGCTCCTTCGGTATCTGCAGTACTACTAAAAATTGAAACGGAGACTGACGTCGATTCTCCTGGCCCCGCTAAAACCAAATCCGCCAAATCCACCGCCGCCGCCACCGCCAACACCATTGGACCTTCCAAAGAAAGGCGACGTGAGCGTGCCGTTAAACTGACCCGGATTCAGGTGATTGAGTACGTTCATCGCGTTGATACTTAGGGTCAGATTGTACTTATGGCGATTGGCGAATCCGGGGCCTCCCATAACCATCATGCCACCGCCGCCGGTGCTCATCACCATTTGCCCCCCGCCACCACCGCCTGGACCGCCGCGGCCCTGAGCGCCCGCGTTAGCGCCACCACGACCGGGAGCACCTTGCCCCTCGCGACCGCCGCCGCCCGCGCCGCGTGCGGCCCCGCGATTCTGCGCCTGCGTGG
>JBASRM010000375.1:0-15297 GCA_049273835.1 Blastocatellia bacterium
CAGCCGCCTTATGAGTACGTCTACGACAGGCTGCCGTTTGATGTCATCAGCGGAAGCTTGCGGGTGCGTCAACAAATTGAAACAGGAGAGAGCGTGGCTGCCATCGAAGCGAGCTGGGTAGATGAACTCAATGAATTCGCCGAAACGCGGAAGCGATACTTGCTTTACGAATAGAAACACGGACCGTTGGATGGTCCGTTGAACGAGCCTGAACGACGAAATATTGAAGATACCTGTTTGGGTCAGAGGTTTCAGCAGGAAGTCACCCTGAATTGCGCATTTCTTTTAGGCAAGGAAGGAGGGCGCCATGCTTGAAATAATTGCAGCATCAACCGTCGCGGCGGCTCTGACAATTGTTTTTAAGAGTCATAAATCCGACTCTTCAAGGCTGATCGAGCCTCGACCGACGATACAGACAATCGGCGTTCAGATAATCTGCGGTGACTGCTCCGGCAACGAAGATCGTCCTGTAAAAACCTACCTCAGCCGGGATGGCCTCTGCGCACAATGTGGTGGGCGAAGCTACATTCTGGCATCACACCGATTTTCGCATGCCCAACAAATAATGATGGCTCGCCTCTTAGAAAAGAAGGACTCTTCCGACAGATTTTGCCTCGAATCAGTCGGATCCCCCCAGAGACCCTGCACGACGCAAATCAACGCGGTGACAGCTTTAGGCAATTGGGGTCCGCTTTCGTAGCGGAACGGAGTCACCAAGATTCACAAAGGCTTTCTTCGTGCGACTTTCGGCCTTCGTGTCCTGGTGGCGGCGCGAGTTGCTGCTTAGACCAACGCACACTCGCACCACTACCTCATATTGAATTAGTCGCATCCACCTCATCGGTGTTCTATAATCGACGCTGGATGGAACCTCTCGAGGAACTTCTTCAACGCGCCGAACACTCACACGGACACATGTGCGCGGGCCAGGTGCTCGGCGTGAGGATGGCGATGCTTGGGTGTGAGATCCTTGGGATCGAGGACCCGCGCGGCGTTGATCGCAAGAGTTTGATAGTGTTCGTCGAGATAGACCGATGTGCGGCCGATGCCGTCAACACCGTAACCGGCTGCAGGCTTGGCAAGCGCACGCTGAAGTACTACGACTACGGTAAGCTTGCCGCTACATTCCTCAACGTCAAGACCGGTGATGCGGTTCGAGTCGTCGCGCTCGATTCCTCACGCGAAGCAGCCGACTGCGCATTCCCCGAAGTCGAGAACAGATACGAACGCCAGCTTCGCGCCTACAAGCTTCTGCCTGTTGAAGAACTCTTCAAAGTCGAACGGGTCAAAGTAACGGTTCCGGCCCAGGATCAGCCTGGGAGGCCAGTTTCAAGGGTGCAGTGCGATAAATGCGGAGAAGGCATAAACGACCGCCGCGAGGTCACGCTCGACGGCCGCACCCTTTGTCGCTCGTGCGCCGGTGAGTCCTACTACCAGAAGATCTGAATCTCCAGGACCATTGTCGAATGTCATGGAGCATTCCGCGTCGATCGGCGTCTAATCCCTGGCATTCCCAAATACCACTAAGAGTGATGTGCTTCATTCATATCCTACCGCCGCAGCAGCAAGAGGCAAGCTGTTCTTCACTTCACACCATTTGGCGGGTTCAAATACTTTGCAAGAAAGCGATATATCTCCGCCCGCGATTCCTTCGCAAGCTTCGTATCCAACCGGTTGAAAGCGTGACCGCCTGCCGCGTTTTGATAAATCTTGTATTCGAACTGCTTCCCCGCCGCCTTCAATGCCGCGATCAGATGCTCGACCTCAAGCACATTCACGTCTTCGTCGTTGGTGTTGGTATGAATCAGCAATGGCGTCTGAAGCTTCTCGGCGTTCCAGGCGGGCGAGCGCTTGCGATATTCGTTGACGTTCTCGTCGGCTGACTTTCCGATATGATAAGGGGCCGAGAACAGCTCGCGATAGCCCTGGCTCTTGTAGCCCATCCGCGCGACCAGATCACTCACCGGCACTCCGGCATAAGCCACCTTGAAGTCCTTCGGATGATCGAAAATATTCATCAAGGTGATCAGCCCGCCGTGGCTCCATCCCATGATACCCACTCGCTCCGGATCTACATTTGGGTGCGTCTCAAGCATCAACTGCTTGCCGGCAAACACGTCGTCAACTTCCAATCCACCATAGTCGATCAACCGCCAGAACTCCCGTCCGTAGCCTGTACTCCCGCGGTAGTCGGGCGCGACCACCGCGTAGCCCTGTTCGACCAGCTCGCGCACGATGTGCACCGCGCTCGTTTCGAAGTTGGCGTGCACACCTCCATGCGCATAGACCAGAAGCGGTACTTTGCCGGAGGCAGCGTACCTCTTCGGAATGAAGGTGTACGCGGTGATGATCACCGGGTTGCCCGCGCCCTGTCCGGTGGGATTGGGAATCACGCGCGGAGGCGGACCGGTGTAACGGACCTTGTCTACCACCGCGACATCGTCCAGCGCCCGCATCCACATCAAGTCGTCGATGTCTTTCGACAACGACTGTTGAAGGAAACTGAGAGCTTCTTCGAGCGCGCGCAATCGATCTTGCACGGGATCGGGAGCCGGCGCCGGAGGCCGTTGTTGGGATAGCGCGATGGCTGGGATCACCAGGAGTAAAGCAATCACGAGAGATGTTCTCGCTGCTTGTTTCAAACGCATGGCCGCTTCCTTTCGTTCTTTGCGAGCTTCGCGTCTCTTTCGCCTTTGCGTGAAAGGTGCCTCACGCAGAATGGCCGAATCCGGAAGACCGTTAGACTCCTCCACTGCCTCACTAACTCAGTTAGCGAGGCCAGAGTTTACTAGAGGAATTACCTCTTCAGCAAAACGCTCCATCTCTTCCATCATCGGGCTCATTTGCATTAGAAATATCTCGACGCCGGCTTTTCGAAACTCGATTATGCGCTCGGCGATCTGCTCGGCGGTTCCGGTGAGCCCGGTCCTCAAACCGCGGTTCGACACGCTGTAGTCACGCAGAGACAGCTCACGTTCCAGCTTGCTTTGGGTAGTGAAATCCTTAAAACCAAAATAACCGGCAGTATCCTTCACTTCGCAGATGCGATCTATTTCCCGCTTCACTTCATCGTCGCTCTTCCGGCAAATGACGTAAGCCGCGATCCCGTAGGTCATCGACCGCACCCCGAGCTCTCGCCGTCGCCGTTCCATCTCCTCAACCTTCGGCCGAACATTGTCTGGCGGATCGCCGTGCATCAGATAGCCGTCGCAGAAACTGGATATCATTCGCTTGGCATCTTCGGACTCACCCCCGGCATAAAGCATCGGCCACGGTTTGCTTACCGGTTTTGGTTCGAGATGCGCCTTTTCGACTTTGAAATAGCGCCCGTCATAGCTGAACTCCTCTTCGGTCCACATCCCGCGCATCACTTCGAGAAACTCACGAGTACGTTCGTAGCGCTCGTCGTGACCAACCCAGGTGCCGCCGTATTCGCGCATTTCCTGCTCCCACCAGGCGGAGACAATGTTGAGGCTGAAGCGTCCGTTTGATATGTGATCGATGTTCGCGGACATCTTCGCGGTGATTGCCGGAAGCCGGAATCCGGGTCGAATGGCATTCATCAATTCGACCTTCTCGGTTACCGACGCGATCGCGGCAGCTGTTGTCCAACACTCCAGCACCGGCGCTGTCGCGCCCTTGATGTCGTTGAGATTCAGCTCCGCCAGCAGCGTTATGTCAAAGCCGATTTTCTCGGCCCGTTGCGCAAGCCGCTTGTTGTACTCGAAGGTGGCCTGCATTTGCTCGTCTTCGACGTTGCGAAGCCAACCTCCGAATATCGGCATCCAGAATCCGAAGCGTACCTTCTGCATTGGTGATCTCCCGCTTTAACCGCAGGGGACGCAGTTCGTAGTACCGCATTCACTCAGCGATACGAACCTCCGCATAAATGCGGTACTACAAATTGCGCCCTCTGCGGTGATAAGTTCTAACACAGGCTACTATTCAGCAAGCACAGTAGTATTGCTTCTTCGCAAACAAGCTTTCGAGCATTTGAACAAACGGCAACGGGTCGTCAACCGACAACACCGCATCGACGATCTCATTCTTCGAATCCGCCGAGCCGCTGATAAGACTTCGCCAGTCGTCGCGCGTTAGGGTCGTCTCATCAACTCCGCCCCTTTCTCGCCGCAGCGCAATGTAGTCCTTCAAATACACCCATCGCATCGGATCCTGCTGGCGCCCTGCGGGTTCGACATCTCCGTACACCGCATCCGCATAAGCCAGCCAAGGCAAATCGATGCCGGCACCGATCGGCAACCCGATCCATTTCCACACTCGTGTATTGATGTCCAGCAGCTTAAAGTCACCACTCGGTTCGTCGTAGATGAATTCGACTTCGCTTATCCCGTGATAGCCGAACTGGTTGAGTATGTCGACGCCGCGTTCGACAATCTCATCGACGAATCGTGAATCGACAAGACAGGCAGTGCCGAAGCCGGGCGGATACTGCTCGAGTTTGCGTCCGACAAACACGCCCCTGGCTTTGCCATCGCGACCGATATAGCTGCATAGCGAGTAAAAGCTGTCGACACCCGCGCCGACTATCTCCTGCGCGAGCAACGGATGATGAGAGGCACGCGCGCACAATGAGAGAAACTCTTCGCGGGACTCCGCTCGCAGCACCTTCTCGCCAAACTCATTAGTGAATTCGCGTTGAAGGGCCGGCTTCACAATGCAGGGAAAGCTGATTTGCGTTGCGACCCGCTCCGCACTCTGTTCGCCAACATAGAAAGTTCGCGGTATCGGGATCCGCCGCTCTTCACACTTGCGATACAACAGGTTCTTGTCGAGGATTCGCTCGACCGTGTCAATGTCGGAAAAGGGCAGAATAAAATACTCGCCGAGCTCAGTCGCGTGACGCGCTACCGCAAACACCCACTCATCGAGACAGGGAAAAAGCACGGCCTTTTTATCCAGCGCCGCGCCGATCTCCATCAGCAGATCGATAAAACCGCGTTCGTCATCCAGCGGATAAGGGCAGCGGCCAGCGAGTGTCGTGAAACGGGAATGCAAGCCGTAGCCGCCCTCATCGCGATCGAGGCCGATGACTGGAACGCCTCGTCTGCCCAGCGATCGAGACACCGCAAGTCCAGTGATATGACAATTGAAGACCAGTGCCGCAGGCATCTCGGACACATTGATTCTGTCACGGACGGCTGCGACAAGCTCGCGGAAATCGTCGATCATGCTCTGCAATGTTAGCCTGAGGATACGCGATTCGAAAGCAGCTCGGCTCGAGGCACTAGGTTCTTCGAACCAGATTGGACGCGCCGCACGATTCGCATTCTACGGCCTTCTCTGCTGCTTCAGGCTCGTAGAAGATCGTGCAAGTGTCCTCGCCGCAGCCCGCGCAAGTCCATCGCACGGCTGGCAGCTCGGCGTGAATCAATTTGATTACTTCGCCCTTGACCTTATATGTGCTGACCTCGTCATCCATAGCTGCTAAGCCAATCGAACGGGTGCTGTTCTCACGGCGACACATTAACCCGCAGGGCTGTTGCTTAGCAAGGAAATGGCTTTCAGTGGGAGGGCCTGCGTCCCGAGGGATGCCCGAGAGTAGCCCAGCAATTCATTGCTGGGGAAGCTACAGCGCGTAGCCCCGGTCCCGGAGGGAACGGCCGAATGTCGCCGGTCCTGCGTACCCACCGATAAATCGGTGGGCTATTTTCGGCCCTCTCTCCGGGAGGAAGACCAGCAGATTGTACAGTTCGCGCGGGAGGAAAGCCCCGACCAATTAATAGTTCGACCAAACAATTTCGCAGGCGCAAACACACTGCGGCCTTACCCGCGCAGCATTAGGAGCGAAGTCGCCTGCGTTAGGTTGCCAGCAAGCTACTCCGGGCTTACGCCCGCAGTATTAGCGTCGAAGTCGCCTGCGTTCTGCGTCTGAACTCCGTTAGGAGTTCCATGTTTATAGTAGCGAGATGTGGAGAGGACGCGAACTCCGTCAGGAGTTCAATGTGCCCATAATCACAAGCACATTTCACCCCTAACGGGGTGAGCACCTGCGCGCCTCGATGGCTATAAACATGCAACCACTACGTGGTTGAACTCCGGGCTTACGCGCGCAGCATTAGGACCGAAGTCGCCTGCGTTAGGTTGATAGCAAGCTACTCCGGGCTGACGTCCGGAGCATTCATGGGTTTTCCAGTTGCGTTAGGTTGATAGCAAGCTACCGCGGGCTTATGTCCGCAGCATTGGGCTTCGGTACACGCATCGGCTACTGAGTGCCTACAATCGTGTACTCGACCTGAGGCCGTCCCCCTTCATGAATCGCCGGGCACGATTTCATCACTGTGAACTGGCTGGCATTCAATTCAATTGTGTAACTTGCATTGCCAATCTGCACGTTTCTTCATTCGTGAGCCTGCAACCTGATTCGCCGTCCACTGATTGTGAATTCAGTCGGCACATTGTAAACAGTCTTACAGCTATCCTCATACACGAATGTTCGACTCGCCGCAGGACCTTGCTCTACCCGTATCCCGTCGCGTTCGTCTGGCAGTAAAAGCTGTATGTTGTCTTGAATACTTTCAGCTAACGCGTAGAAGCCCTTCGGCTGGAGATCCACGTAGTAACGAATTTATTCGTTCCGAGGGCGGGGCAAGCTAAAGCTTGAACTCACAACCCAATTCGATTTGGAAAAACGCTCACCCGTCTCCGCGCTCATCTTGATTTTGGGGTGTAGTATCGCTTTAGCCAACTGCTCAGACCGTCGAGGCCGGGAAACAGCACCCGCTCAGTTATGTTCGCCTGGTCCAGCTTGTCACGGACTTCCCATTTCAGTTCGGCCGGTATGATCACTCGTTTGTAAAGCTCAGGGTGTTCCTCCAACCAACGGTCGAGTCTCGCCGTTGGACTCGACATCATCGAAAACAGAGCGAACTGATTCACGATCCTGTCGTCCAGCGAAGGCGGCTCAAAGAACACGACGAACTCATCAGGCGAGAGCCGATCATATTCCGTAAGCGTTCCGGCGACTCGATTGAGCATATCGACCGTGAATGCGTTGGATCCTTCCTCTTGCAACAGCGTCTTTAGTTTGTCCGGCAGAAGCCGGTTTGTCTTGACGAAATCCACGCACCAGATCACTCCATCAACGTTATAATCCCCAAGCCGCACGGTCGCGAAGTGCATTGCGACGTAAGGTGAGAACGTCCAGTCGATCAGCCTCGTGGGCAAACCGTGATGCTGCGCCAGCGCCACCCAATTCCACATCGAATCGTCGGGGACTGAATCCCGACGGGCGTATTTACGATAGTTGCGAAGCAGGTGGCCTTCGAGCTTCTCGGCGACACCAAGTCTTATAAGACCGGTCTTGAGGTCATACGATGAATCACCCAGCCCGCGAAACGCCAGGTTGGATCTGAAGCGCGCCAGCGGCTCTTCCCACGATCCCTCGTAAAGCCTTTCGTTCAGTTCGTTCCAGCTTTGTACTCGAATGTCCTCCACTGTTCTACCTTTTATGCGAGCCCGCTAGCAACGCTTCCGGCGAATGGCTTCAGTGTAGGCGGACTGTTGGTGCCGCATCAAACAATGCAGTGTTGCCGGAGTTTTGACCGGGACTCTAACTTAAGTCTTACTTCAGAGGGATGGAATTCTTTGTGACGATGTCGTTATACGAATCGCACTCGCCCGAAGCGCACTGCTTGAGCAGGTCGTCGATCCGCTGCATCAACTGAGTGCTGAAGTGATTCGGCTCGGCTTGCGGATGCGCGGGAGCGTAGTAGTTGAAGTAGCTGCGAATAATCAAACTGCGGCTATCGATGGGGAGCGACTTCAGGTTTTCGACAAACTTGTCGAAAGTTCCCTGGCGTTGAAGATAAAACTCGACGTTTGAAACGTAGAACGCCGATACTCGCTCCTTGATCTCGGCTATGTATCCGCCAATGGCCTTTACTGCCTGCGGGCCTGACAGATCGCCAACCACCGGGATGATCATGTCTTGATCTTCGAGCTTCTTGAGGAACTGAAACTCTTCCTCGGAGTTAAAGTAGTTTTGCTGCTGGCCGCTCAAGTCGGTCTCCAGCAGCAGATCTCGATAGGGCGGATAAATTGAGCGTGGCGGGCGATGATAGCTCGAATATCGTATGTCGAGACCGGCGCTGAGAAACGCGCGTTGAACTTTGCCGATGGTTTCCAGGTCAGACTGCGAAAGCGGTATCCCGTACTTTTGTACGTCCTGTCGAACCTCCTTCAAGATCTTGTCGGAAAACTTTGGATCGGACGCCGTACTATCGATGTACTCGACCAGCTCTTTTACACCGCGATTCTCCCAACCCCTCGTCTTTGGAAACGGCTTACCGAAGAACGTGCAAAGGTACTCTATACGATTGCGCGAGTGGGCGAAAAGAGCCTTGAATAAAAGGTGTTGAAGCAGGTTGTCACGGCGAATGTCTATCATGATCGCCAGCCTTGGACGAATCTTTGAGATGTACGAAAAACTCTGGTCAGGCCCAACGCCAATGTAGACGCCTCCACTGACGCCTATCTCGCGCAGTTTGGTTATCACGTGAAGATAGGAGGTTTCGTTGGAGATCAGATTATCTGAATCGAAATAGCCTCCGGGCTCCGACAGGCGCGCCGAAAGCTGGGCAAAGGACTTGTGATCTCGAGACGCATTCGCAATCGGGCTGGCGGCCACGCTCATCAGAAAGACTACCGCCAGGTTTGCAACCAATAACCGCTTCAAAATCTCCGTCCTCTTCATAGACTTGACTGTGCCCTCCATTCGCTCAGTTCTATCGGTTTCGATTTGGCTAAATTCGTTGCCGGCCATGATCGGTAATCTCCCGGGCGTCGCATGCAACCCAGCGTCTGTTCCGGGTTCGAATAACTGGGTCTCGAGATCATGTTCGCTGAATTCTAAACCCGTGACCCTGAACTCGAAACACTAACGTCTTACCCTGTCGACAATACACCTTCCGTTTAAGGCTTCTGCTGCGGCTGCCGAGCCGAGAGCCTGCGATAGTAATCCTCAATCATCTTTCGATAGCGGTCGGGAGCATCGCCGTCGCCAAACGCACCGGCACCGTTGTTACCGAGTTTAGCCTGGAGCCTCCGGGCAAGTTCGATTTCCAACTGGCGGAGCGGATCGATCACTTCACTCTTCAGCAAGGCCAGCTGCGACGGGTCCGCAAAGGCATTCGGATTGATGCGGCGCAACTGTTCGACGACGCGATTAAGATCCTTTGCAAGATCGCTATTTCGTCCGAGCGCTCGTTTCAAATCTTCCGCGTCGGCGAGCCGTTGTCGAATCTCGCTTTCGAGTTGGCGCTGTCCGCCGCTCGGCGGTCCGCCCCCCATCGAAGACGGATCAGAAACACCGGCGTTGCTTGGCCGTCCGCCCTTTTGATTACCCTGCTGGCCCTGACCTTGTTGACTGCCTTGCTGTCCCTGTTGACCTTGCTGGCCACCCTGCTGGCCCTGTTGACCTTGCTGACCCCCTTGCTGACCCTGTTGACCTTGCTGGCCAGATTGCTGACCCTGCTTGCCTTGCTGACCAGCTTGCTGACCTTGCTGGCCAGATTGCTGACCCTGCTTGCCTTGCTGACCACCTTGCTGACCTTGCTGGCCGGATTGCTGACCTTGCTGGCCTTGTTGGCCTTGTTTACCTTGCTGCTTCTGCTGACCGCGCTGGCCCGATTGCTGGCCCGGGCGTGTTTGAGACACGGTCGCCTGACCGGACTGATCTCCTTGTTGACCTTGCTGCGCAGCTTGTCCCTGCTGCTGGCCGCCCTGTCCCTGCTGGTCGCCGGATTCCAACTTACGCCGCAGCGATTCGAGATTGTCCGCAAGCTCGCGCGCCCGATTGAGCGCATCCTCGAGGCTTTCCCCTTGAGCACGGTTGCCTGCGTTTCCCTCAGCCGCCTGAAGATCCTTCAACACTTCTTCGAGGTTGCCTTTGATGACTCGCTCGCGCTCCCGCGCTTGATCGAACCAGCCGTTCGCGATCATTTGCTGGTTCTGCCGAATGCGATCGGGGATCCGATTCTGGCGAATCGAGCCCGCAGCCTCGCGCAGCTTGTCCCCTGCCTGCTGGCGGTCCTGGCCCATCCCCCGCGCCGCTTGATCGATGCTCCGCTCGAGCCCTGCGACCTGATCGGCAAGCGCCTCCTTCTTTTCCGCGATCTGCTGCTTCTTCTGGTCGCTCTGCCCGCCCTCTTGACCGCTGCGAGCCAGCTCGTCGACGCTCCGTGAAATCTCCTCCTGGCGTTTCAATGCCTCTTCAGTCTGTTGACGAAGCCTCTGCACGTCCTGCTTGCCGCCGGCTTGCTGCGACGATTCAAGCATGCGCCGAGCCTGCTCCATTCGGTTGAGCGCGCGCAACTGATCAGCGGTAGACTGGCCGCCGCCTTGCTGTGAAGGAGACGATTGCGACTGAGAAGCTTGAGCGCGCTTCAGTTCATCAGCAGCCTGCTGCATCTGCTGCGCGGCTTCGGCGAGCTTCGGGTCACGTCGATCACGCGACAGCTTTTCAAGCTCCCGCGCCATCTTCTGGGCTTCATCGATCATCTGCTGTTGCTGCCGCTGCGAACCACCGCCACCCCCTCCCTGCTGCTGCATTTCCGACCGCATTCTTTGCTCGAGCTGCTGCTGCTGACGGCGGGCAAGCTCCGCAAGCCGCCGCGCGATCTCGTCTTGTTGTTGGTTCTGATTCTGCTGTTGCTGCTGCTGGACGGTCTCGTACTGGTTTTTCATTTTGTCGAGCTGAAGCTCGAATAGATCGGCCAGTTCTTCCTGCTGTTGACCGCTTCCCTGTCCTTGCCCACCGCCGCGGGCAATTTGGATATCACGAAAGATCGCCTCGGCTCTGAGCAGTTGCTGCAGACTTCGCTGCTCGGGCGGAAGCGCTTCCTTTGTCTTTTTCGCGCGCAACTCGTCGATAGCCGTCGCCATTTCCTTCGCGGCCTGCGCGAGGTTTTCGATGAGTTTCGCGAAATCGGGCTCCGAGTTGAGTTGATCGCCGAGCCTTCGACGAATACGCTCCGCCAGGTTCTCGGCATCCGTCTTGAGCTTCTCCTGACTCAGGGTGACGGCGCCAAAGTTCTCGTCTTTTTCAGCCGGAGTATAGGTTTGAAGCTCGCGCTGAACCCGGAACGTAGCGGCGATGATTTCACGCTGACGGCGGGTTAGCGCGTTTGATTCCTGATCGCCACTCCCCTGACCTTGTTGTTGCGCCTGCCGGAACTCGCGATCGAACGGCCTCACTTCCATGAAGTATATGTCGCTGGTCGATTCTTGCGGAGTCGACGAGTTATCGCGTGCCTTCGCATAGTAGGAGATGAAATCGCCCGGTTGCAGTCCATACTCTTCGAGGAAGAACGTGTGTGCGCCCGAGAGAGTGTGAGCAGCATCACTTTTCAAATCCTGCAACTGTACTTTCTTTTCTTCGCCCCCGTTGACCGAGTAATAAAGCTCGACCGACGAGACTCCGTAGTCGTCTTCCGCGCGCACCTGTGTAAACACTTCCTGAATGCTGCTGACCTTCATATCGCGGCCGGGTTTGTCGATGACGACCGTCGGCGTGTGATCCTCGAGGACGGTGATGTCATATTCATTCGAGCCGTTGTAGCGTTCGCCGCCTTCGCTGGTCAGTTCGATTCGATAGGTTCCGTTCTGCTTGACCGTAAACTGGCCGGCGAAATGCCCCTCATCGACCGGCGCCATGTCGACTTTGGTTCCGTCGCTGATGACTATGCGCGCAGCTTTGGCGTTGGCACTCAAAGAGGCGATAACCTGAACGACTGTGCCCTTGAGTGTTGCCACCTCGCCGCCGTTCTCGATCTTTTTACTCGCGAGCCGAGTGTAAGCCGGGAAGTTCAACACCAGATCAATCTGTTTGACGAAAGGCAGATCCGCGACTTCGAGTGAAAACTCGGCCGAGCGGATGTCTTTTGACTCGACGTAGTAAGTCACCGAGTCCTGGATGTTGAATATTACAAATTGAAACTCGTCGTTGTTCTTAGCAGGCTCCATTATGTGGGCGACCCAGTTGTCGGACCCGACTTTTCGCACAAACACCTGGGCAATGGACGAATCGAACCCCGCAAGCGTGGCCTTCAACTTCTGATCAGAGCCGCGAGGCACCCGCGCCGTTCCCGGGCTCACGGTGATAAACATCGAGCTCGCCGATACCGTATCGTCGTTCGTCGAATACAGCGCCGCGAGTCCATTGGAAACCGGTTTCGGACCAATCAAGAACGCTCCGATCAAGGCGAGCAGGATTAAAGCCGCCGCCGCGCCGTACGCGTAAGCTGCGCGCGGATCGACGACTTGTTTTAGATCGACCGATGAAGACCGCCGGGATGCGTCATCGATCAGCCTGCCAACTATTGCCGGCGAAGCCTCTCGCGGATTCTCCGAATACTCGACCGCTGTGACCAGCCGATCCTCCAGTTGGCACTTCTCTTCGATCAGCCGCGCCAGCCTGGTTTCGTCGACCCTGGTGCGAAGCGGACGAATGATAAACAACCACGCGGCGGTTACCGCCGCGATGAAGGGCAGAAGGCGCAGCACGAACAAGGCGGCAGGCTTCTGTTTCAGCAGACCGGCCAAAAGTGCTACCAGCACGAGCGAGACCGCGAAACTCGCGATGGTAATCGCGGCGCCCCGCAGCGCGTTGCGCATTCGAATTCGTGTGCGAACTTGCTTGATGACTTCGCTGACGTTCTCGACTTGAGGACTCATCCCGCGATCCTCCTTGAAGCTAATGGAGTGAGTATAACCCTATTCTTCCGGGCGACCAATAAACCATTGAGCCGCGTTCTGATCCTAACCTGTAAAGGCGTCAATCCGCGGGCGTCCCTCGTCACTCACAAGAACCGCCGAGCCAAAGGGTCGCCCGCGGAGGAACGGCCTTACAGATTACTAGATCAACTTCGGAATACGGATTCGCCGCGCTACGACTGCTTCGGTCACAAACAGCAACAGCGCCGTCAACAGTAATGGCAGCCACAATCGCTGCCTCGCTTCCTTTTCTTCAGCCGTCAGTCGCGAGGACTGACCAGGTTTCGCGTTGGCGTCTCCCGGCGCCGGAGAGATGCTGGCGATGAACTCATCGACGTTGAGCCTGGTCAGGTCCGATTCCCTGGTGTCGAGATTCACCGCCACATACTCGTCGCGGTCTCGATAGCGAAGCCGATAGAAACCAATCTCGCTTGCGTCTACAAATTGCTCACCCGACGCATTTTTTCTGGCGGCGTCTACCCGCTTACCCCCGGGCGTGTCCACGGCGGGGAGCGATCCGTCCTTGTCGGCAGGCGTAGTGAAGGCCTGCCCGATCGAGTAGGCCGACGCGGCTTCTCGCCCGCCCAGATACTCGAGCATCTGTCGCATGAGCGGCAGAAACATCGGCGTGAGCGGCAAGTCGTTCCAGGCGGTATCAAGCGTCGTCGTAATCAACAGGACTTTGCCTCTACCGGCTGTCGCTTCAACAACGATCGGGCTGCCGTCGTCGAGCGCAGCCACCGTCATAGTTCCTTCTTTGGCGGTCGCGCGGTGGTAACCGTAGACTCGAGTGGAGGTCAATCGCCCGCTTCGAGCAAACGCACCGAATATCGGGTGATCGGTCTTCACCTGACTCATCAAAGCGTAACCGCGCGACTGGACGACTTCGCCCAGTTGGGCCGGTGCGATTGCTCCAAACGTTCGATTGAACTCGCCCGCATCGGTGTGCTTGCCGGCCGCGATGACCAGCCCTCCGCCGCGCTCGACAAACGCACGCAACCCAGAGGCAAGCCCTTCATTGATTGCCGCGTCGTTCACGATCACTACCCGATACGGATCGAGCTCCGACGGGTTAACGCTGCCGGCGGTCTTCATTGTCATCGCGTATTGATTGTTCTCACCGGCGGCGAGCGATTGCTGAAGAAAGAAGCTCTCGCTGCGTCCGCGCGATGCGGTGTCGATCCCGAGCACTCGCGTCTGGTTATCGCGCCTGATCGTGAAGAAAAACTTGTTGTCGAGTGCGAAGCTGTCGCCCCCGACCTCGACGGTCGCGCGGTTCGAGCCCTCCGGGATATTGAAGCCGGTGAACTCGACGTTCTGAGTTGCGCCGGCCGTGAGGTTTAACGGTTTCCGCTCGACCGGCAAATCGTTGAGCTTCAACTCGATCGCCGCAGCGGCTGCGTCATCCGCGCTGAAGTTGCTCACGCGGGCCACGACTTTACCCTCGTACTTCTGCGCGTACACGACGGGATCGGCAATCACCCCGGAGACCGCAATGTTCGCGGCTTTCGGATCCGAGACGTCGATTGGAAACACCTTGACATCGGAGGCAAGCTTGACCTGCGGAGCCGCGCGGTTCCAACCGGCGTCCTGAAAGTCGGAGATGAGGTAAATTCGATGCTCGCCGGGGCCCGCGTCCTTCAAGATTGCGTCGGCGGCTTGTATCGCCTGAAGGTAATCTGTTGAGTCGAGCCCCGGTTGCATCTGGCTCACGGCCGCGGACGCCTCGGCTCGATCGGCTTTGAGGGGCATAAGCACCTGGTAGCTCTTCGAGAAGAGCACAATCGCCAGGTGCTCGTCGGCCGCGGCATCATTAATCATGTTATGCGCCGACTGGCGGGCCCGATTGAACACGTCGCCGTAACGCGTGCTGTAGGAGCCGTCGACGAGGATCACGGTGCTCGTATGGTCACCGGACGCCGACACAGGACTTGATCCGGTGAAGAATGGTCTTGCGAAAGCGAGCGCGAGAAGCAATAACGCGGCGCATCGCAACAGCAGCAGCATCAGGTTGCGCAGCTTGCGCCGGCGAATGGTCTTCTGCTCGATCTTTCGGAGGAACATCAATGACGGAAATTGAACTCGCGGCGCGCGGGTCCGACGGACCAGATGAACAAGCACCGGCAGCGCCGCCGCCATCGCCCCGAGGAGAAAGATTGGATTCAGGAAAGCCATAATCGATTCCAACGGCCGGGGATCACCTCTCGAGAGATAGTTCGCCTATTGACGGGCTGTCGCATCCGTCAATGCGTCCACCAAAAAGATCAGAGACGTTCAATTCAGATGCCCAATGCCTTAGATAATCAGAATCAAGTCTTCCGTGCTGCATTCTCAACACACCCAGGATATCTCGCCATTGCTGGTCTGAAACCTGATTGCCAAGACGATACCAAGCTAGCTTCGCCAGAATTGTATCTTCCGCTGTGGCGACATAAGTCGTTATCTCCTGCTGGGGATTGACGTTCTTCAGTTCTCGTCGTTCAAGTTGCTTCTTCTCGAATTCGGTTCCCTTCGATGCGAATATGGCTGCCTTGTACAACGTCTCGAAGTGAATCACATTGAAGC
>JBASRM010000398.1:0-25055 GCA_049273835.1 Blastocatellia bacterium
CCTCTGAGCAACCGTAAACCCCTAGGTAGTTGCGGGCTCTCCCTTGCCACGGAGGAAAAAGCTCAGAATAAATCCCGCGATGAATCCACCGATGTGCGCCATGTAAGCGACACCGCCAGTCTCCGTAGTGTTGGAAATAGAACCAATCCCGCTGACAAACTGTAGAACGATCCAGAGGCCTATGACTGCCAATGCCGGCATTGGAATCACTCCTCTTCCCATCAGCACATTTACCCTGCTCCGCGGGAACAACAAAATGTAAGCACCGAGCACCCCGGCAATCGCTCCCGATGCCCCGAGGTTTGGAATGTTTGACGAAGAGCTAAAAGCCAACTGAGCGAAGGTTGCCGCAATCCCACACAGCAGATAGAAGATTGTGAACTTCAGATGCCCGAAACGGTCTTCCACATTGTCACCGAAGATCCATAAGTAAAGCATGTTACCTAAGAGGTGAAGCCACCCTGCGTGCATGAACATCGAACTAAATAGAGTCGGGAGGTCGCCGCCAGGGTTGGCGAGAAACCGGCGAGGAACAAACGCCCATTGCTGAATGAAAGCATCACCGCCATTTAACTCGGCAAAGAAAAATATCAGGTTCAAGGCGATCAACCCGTAAGTCACAACCGGGACAGTCCTGCGCGAGCTATTGTCATCTCCAATGGGAAACATATCGACGCTCCTTTTGATCAGAAGATGTCATAATTCAAAAACAACTCGTGCTGCTTCTCAAAGCGTGTCGGATATTCACCGCCGCATTGATAATTCCGCCTAGAGCAAGACAGAAGCCATGGTTTCGGCTGAGAGCAAATAAATTCGTCGGCTGTTACCAACGCGTTGGAACAGATACGCCGGAGCCAAACCACCGCAATGGTATTCGGAGATTCGAGCTTTTTAGATGGGGCAAATACGCGTGTAGATTGTCGCAAAACGTCCGTTATGACGGGCCAAGCAGAGGTCGCTTTCCGCCATAAATTTCAAGCAGGCCAGGATCATCTCAGATTTTGGTGCTTGGGTCTGATGCGCCGCCAGGATCACCGAGGCAGGATTGCGTTGCTTCAATAAGCCTTGCCCAACTGCTAGAATACAAAAGTGCGATTTTGCTCGGCGGATTCGTGGTTTTTCTGATTTGCTGAGAAGCAGGGTCGCCGGTTCGAATCTTGCCGGGCTTACCACTTAACTCGGAATGTGCTCTGGTTTCCTCTTAATGCATTCGACAGCATTTGACGTACTCGCGATCATAGCCATCGCCTTTCTCCTGTTGATGCTGATCCTAGCCCTATTCGAACCGGGGCTGCGCTACAAGATTGCGCGCGCGCGCTCGGTAGCGCTCGGGTCCGATGATTTCTTTCGCGTGCTAAGCGGGCTGACAAATTCGACCTTGCACGCCAACAATCGCGTCGATGTGCTCACCAACGGCGAGGTGTTTTACGAAGCCGAACTCGAAGCAATACGCAATGCAAAACACAACATAAACATCGAGGCCTACATCTTTCAAAAGGGCCGCATTGCCAGCCGTTTCATCGACGCTTTGATCGAGCGCGCTCAAGCGGGCGTTAAAGTCAATCTTGTGATCGATGCGATCGGAAGCTTCGCCACGTGGGATAGCTACGTTAAGCCACTGCGCGACGCAGGCGGCAGGGTAGAACGCTATCATCCCATTCGCTGGTACACTCTGCCGCGTATAAACAACCGCACTCACCGCGAGCTTGTCATCGTCGACGGGCGAGTCGGCTTTATCGGGGGCGCGGGGATAGCTGATCACTGGCTCTACGAAAAACGGAAATCGAAACGCTGGCGAGATACCATGTTTCGGGTAGAGGGCGACGGCGTCACCGATCTGCAATCGACTTTTGTCGAGAACTGGCTTGAAGCGTCGGGCGAAGTGCTTGCAAGTCCCGACTACTTTCCTCCGTGCCAGCCACTCGGCGATGCGCACGTGCTGGTCGTTGACAGCTCGCCGTCGGTTGGCGCATCAACTCGCGCGCGGTTCTTGTTTCAAACGCTAATAGCCTCGGCTCGGAAAAGCATCTGCATCGCCACGCCATACTTTTTACCCGATCGCAGCGTGCGCGAAGAGATGGTGACGGCCATCAAAGAGCGTGGAGTCGAGATAATAATCCTCACGCCGGGCAAGCATGCCGATCACCTGTTGACCAGGACCTCCAGCCGGCGGCTTTACGGCCAGTTGCTCAAAGCTGGCGCTTCGATCTACGAGTACAAACCGTCAATGATGCACGCGAAAATAATGATCGTGGATGAAGGGTGGAGCGTGGTCGGCTCGACAAACCTGGATAATCGTTCGTTTGCATTGAACGATGAAGTGAACCTGGCGGCGTTCGATCCGGACTTAGCCGCGCGTTTGCATGAGGACTTCGCATATGATCTGGCCGAAAGCGCTTCGGTATCATACGATCAATGGAAACGGCGGTCTCTGTTCGAGCGGGCGCACGAATGGCTGGGTTGGGTGCTTGAAAGGCAACAATGAACCAGAGGTCAGAAGTCACAGGTCAGAGGTCAGAAGTCAGAGGTCGGAGGCCAGAAATGAGAAGTGCGTCCCGGCATGATGTCTCATTGGGACAAGCGGCTGACCTCTGACTTCTGACCTCTGACTTCTGACCTCTGGCTTCTGACCTCTGACTTCTGACCTCTGACTTCTGACTTCTGACTTCTGACTTCTGACTTCTGATCTCTATGCGACTCCGAATCGCCACCTACAACATTCACCGATGCCGAGGGCTTGACCGGCGGGTTCGGCCGGCACGAATAATCGAGGTCTTGCGCGAGATCAATGCCGACATCATCGCGCTTCAGGAAGTGCTGAGCCTCCGCGGCGGTCAGCGTGAGAAAGATCAAGCGACCTACATCGCACAAGAGATGGAGATGGCTTGTGCAGTCGGCGGGACCCGGATCCACAGAGGAGCTATTTACGGCAATGTAGTACTGAGCCGGCTCCCGATGCTCGAAACCAGGAACTACGACATAAGCGTGCGTGGCCGCGAACAGCGGGGCTGCATGCGTGCGGACATCAATGCAAACGGGATGGGCTTGCTCCACGTCTTTAATGTGCATCTTGGTACGGCTTTCCTCGAGCGCCGGCATCAAGCCCAGAAGCTGGTGAACACCGTGATACTGAACAACGAAGAGCTGACGGGCAATCGGATTATGCTTGGAGATTTTAACGAATGGACTCGAGGGCTTGCGACTCGCCTGCTGGCATCGCATTTGAAAAGCGCGGACGTTCGAATGCATCTCCCCCGCTCAAAGACCTACCCGGGCGTGTTGCCGTTTTTGCATCTCGATCACATTTATTTTGATGATTCGCTTTTGCTCGAGCGGATGACGCTTCATAAGAGCCGCACCGCGCTGGTAGCTTCGGACCATCTTCCGCTGGTTGCCGACTTTCGAATTCAAGGCAGTTAGCGATTCAAAAGGAATAACTATGGGCTATGCACATCGTTTGGAGGGTGAACGAGCGATAAAGCTGGATGATTTTGATCCGGATGATGACGGGGGACTCAAACGGGACGAAGGCGAGAAGAAAACGGAAAAGCTCATCGAAGAATTGGTCGAGCTGCAGGAACTTCTTTACGCGGTGTCAGCGCAAAGCGTACTGATCATCCTGCAAGGGCGAGACACCAGCGGCAAGGATGGTACGATCAGCCACGTAGCCGGGCCGTTGAACTCACAGAGCTGCTCGGTTGCTTCTTTCAAGGTTCCCACTGAAGAAGAACGCGCCCACGATTTCCTGTGGCGGGTGCACTCGCAGACCCCCGGCGCGGGGCACATCAGGATTTTCAACCGCTCCCATTATGAAGATGTGCTTGTAGTGCGAGTCCATCAGTTGGCTCCGGAAAAAATCTGGCGGCCGCGCTATGAGCACATAAACGCCTTTGAAAAGGGTCTGGCAGATTCCTCAACCGTGATTCTCAAGTTCTATCTCCATATCAGCAAGGAGGAACAGCAGCGCCGGCTTCTTGAACGTGAGAAGGATCCGATCAAATCATGGAAGTTATCGGTCGCCGATTGGAAGGAGCGCGAGTATTGGGACGATTACACGTCGGCCTACGAAGAAGCTCTCACCCGCTGCAGCACGAAACAGGCACCGTGGTTTATCGTGCCTTCCAACAAGAAATGGTTTCGCAATTTGGCGGTAGCCGAGGCTTTGTGCGATGCGTTGACACCGTTCAAGAAGAGTTGGCTGGAAAAACTTGAACAGGTAGGGCAAGAAAAGAAAAAGGCTATAGACGAATATCGACGAACCCCTAACAGCCCGGTGTGAGCAAACAACGAGATGCGCCATTTGCCCGACGGGCAGTTTAGAAGCTTGTACCTTTGCTGAAGCTACCGGCGAGGCTAGCGATCACCATCGCGAGCTCCGATGGTTCGGCCGGTTTCGCGATATGCATCTGGTATCCCGCGGCAAGCGCGCGCAGGCGGTCTTCAACCCTCGCGTAAGCGGTCAGCGCCACCGCCGGGACCTGTCTGGCTCCCCTAGCCGTTTCAGATCGCCTGACTTTGCGAATCAGTTCGTAGCCGTCTTCCTCAGGCATTTCGATATCGCTAACGATTACGTCCGGCTGCCATTCTGCGAGTAGCTCGATTGCTTCCTGGCTGGACCCACAGGTTTTTACCTCGGCGCCAAGTTGCCGGACCATTACTTTGAGCATCTCGCGAGTGTCGGGTTCGTCATCGACCACCAGTACATTCACACCGTTGAGATTCGGCGGGGGTTCCAACGACCCGCTTCCACCGGCTGTGGGGTGGACGCCGTCGTTTCCTGCCCTGTCAATCTGCATCGCGATCACGGGCAATTTCAGAGTGAACGCCGCCCCCTTTCCTTCGCCGTCGCTGTCCGCGGACACCGTGCCGCCGTGCATTTCTGCAAGGTGTCGCACGATTGCCAATCCCAGGCCCAGCCCTCCGAACCTTCGGGTGCTGGTGGCATCCGCCTGTCGAAAGCGATCAAACACGTAAGGCAGGAACTCTGCGGTGATGCCCTGTCCCGTATCGATTACTACGATCTCCACGTGAGAATCCACACGTTCGAGAACCACCTGGACTCGGCCGCCTCGCGGCGTGAACTTGACCGCGTTTGAAACCAGGTTCCATACGATCTGTTGTAGTCGATCGGAATCGCCGGATACGGGTCCGGCGCGCGGGTCTAAAATCGACTCGATTCGAATGTCTTTGGCATCGGCGGCAGGGCGCACAGCGTCAAGCGCGGCTTCGACAACCGGGCTCAGCTCAACCGCGCGCACGTCCAGCCTGACCTTGCCGGTAATAATCCGCGAGACATCCAAAATGTCCTCGATAAGCTGGGCCTGAGACTTAGCGTTGCGCTCGACCGTTTCAAGTGCGCGAGCCTGTGTCTTTTGATCCAGGGTGTTATTGCGCAACATATGGGCCCAACCCAGGATTGCATTAAGCGGCGTGCGCAACTCGTGTGAGACAGTTGCGAGAAATTCATCCTTGGCGCGATTTGCCGCTTCAGCAGCTTCGCGCGCGTCTTGCTCGCGCCCCAATAACTCGTTGCGAAGCTGCAATGCCTCTTCTCGGGCTCGAACCGCCTCCTGCGCCTCACGATACAGGCGGGCATTGTCCACCGCTAAGGCGATCCGATGAGCGAGGTCTTCTGCAAGAGCAAGATCGGTCTGATCATAGTGACGATCCGACTCGGCGGTCACCAGAGTGATAGTTCCAAGAGTGCGATTGCGGGCGACCATCGGTACTATCATGCAAGACTTCAGGCCTTGCTCACGGAGAGCCGCAGCCAGTCTTGGGTTTCTTGCTGCCTGCTCCAGAGTGTGCTTGTCAATCCGTGTATAGAATTCCGCTCTGCCGGTGCGAAACACATTCGGGACCCCGATTGTCGCGTCCGGATCGAGGGGGTGCCGCTGCTGGAGTTGCTGCGCCGCTTTTACCTTCGAAGAATCCGGGTGGACCACCGAAATCTGTCGAAGCTGTCCATTTTCATCCGCGATATGGACAATGCACCAATCGGCGAGCTTGGGCACAGCAAGCTGCGCAACGCTCCCCAGTGTTGTCTCATAATCAAGAGAGCTTGCAAGCAGGCCGCTCGCTTCGGCAAGGAATCGCTGGGCGTCTTCAGCACGCTTCCGTTCGGTAATGTCCATTGTGACTCCGCGCATGCCGATCGGGTTCTCATGGTCGTCGCAAACTACCACGGACTGCGCCTCAACCCAGACTACCCTGCCGTCGCTTGCTATCCAGCGAAACCTGCTTGTGCCTCCTTTTCGGCTCTTGAATATGTCGGCTGCCTCTTGCGCAGCTCGTTCCTTGTCCTCGGGGTGCACGATCTCCAACCAGAAATTCTGATTAGACTGCCACCTCTCCACGCTGTAGCCGAGCATCTTCTCTACATGCTCGCTGACGAAATCGACGTGCTGCAAAGTTCCGTCGGGCGGGCCCGAAGCCTCCCAGACAATGCCCGGCACATTGGCTACGATGTTGTCCAGACGCTTGCGCTCGTTTTCGATCTGAAGGGCCAACAAGCGTCTTTCCTCCTCGACGCGCTTACGTTCGGTTATGTCCCTAACAATCGTTGAGGCTCCGGTGATGCGTCCCAATTCGTCGCGGATCGGAGAAATGGTCAATGCAACGTCCAGTAGCCGGCCGTCCTTTGTTTGGCGCATGGTTTCGAGGTGTGGTATCGGTTGCCCTCGTTTCAGAGTCTGGAACACCTGACTAAGCTCATCCAGACGATCCGCGGGCGAAAGAATGCTTACATGTTTTCCAATTACTTCGCCGGCAGAGTATCCGTAGATGCGTTCAGCCGAGGCATTCCAGCTGACAATCGCGCCTTCAAGTGTCTTGCCGATGATCCCGTCCTCTGACGACTGAACTATGGAAGCGAGGAAATAAAAAGCAGCCTCGATTTGTTTGCGAGCCGCGATGTCGACACGCGACCCTGCAAATCCGAGGAACTCTCCCCCCTTTGTGTATCGTGGGACACCCGTATCCAGAATCCATCTATACTCTCCGTCATTGCGTTTCAAGCGGTATTCCACGCTGAAGCTAGAGCGCGCTTTGAATGACGATGTGTAAGAGTCCAGGCAGCCACGCAGGTCGTCGGGGTGGACGTTATCCGCCCAGCCGTAACCCATCTCTTGATCCATCGTTCGCCCAGTGAACTCGAGCCAGGGCTGATTAAAAAAGATGCACAGCCCATCCGCGCCAGAGAGCCACAACATCACCGGCGCGGTATCGGCCATCGTGCGGAAGCGGTTTTCCCTCTCCCGCAAAGCCCGCTCTGCCTCTCTCCGCTGTGTAATGTCGCGCAAGACAAGTACAACTCCGATATTCCTCCCTTGATCATCCTTTACCGGAGAGCGCTTCTCTTCGACTGGCGTCTCGCTCCCGTTCTTCCCAACCAGCAACGCGGGGTTCGCAGACGCATGTGGAGCGCTCTCCCGCAACACCGCTGCAACCGGATTCTCAATGACTTCGCCGGTTGTCTCATCGATGATTTTGAACAAGCCCTCGATCGGTTTCCCGCTTGCACTTTCTTGATTCCAGCCGGTGAGAGTCTGGGCGACGCCGTTCATAAAGGTCACACGCCCGTCCACGTCTGTGGCGATTACCGCGTCGGTAATGCTTGCCAAAATTGTCCGGAGTCGCTCGCGACTCACGGTAAGCTCCAAGGTTGTATCCTCCGCGCGCTTTCGGGAATTCTGGATGGCCTTGATCAGAATCGCAAGACCACCGCTTAGAACGCAAAAAGCAAGCAGTTGCAGCACTCCGGATGAATCGGATAGGAATGTATGCGCCGGTTGAAGAAACAGATACGCTCCCAACACGGCTCCGAGACCAACCGTAACCAGTGCAGGTCCAAGACCGGCGTAGGTTGCTACAAGGATCGCCGCAACAAAATAAGTGGTGAAAGGAAGTCTCGTGCCAAGGGGGCCGTTGAGCAGCATGCGAAGTACGGTCGCCAGCACCACGGTAACTACGGCGCCACCATAGCGAAGAATCTCAGAGCTCTGTCTCTTACTAAACATTGAGTACCAATTCGGTCGCACAAAACCACACTGTGGCTTGTGTCGTTATGACCAGGAAGAGGCCAATACGTACTCCCTGTAGGCGTTGAGTGTTGGGCTCGAACAAAGCTCCGGCCCGGGCAAGCATCCAGTCTCAACGATAACAAACTGACCGCTTCGGTTTCAATGCGCTTCAAACTCGGCGGTAGGGATCATAGATGGGTCAGTTTGAAATCCCGCAACATAGTGGCTCTGCTTGTTTTAGATTGCCGTGCCGGACCAATCAGTTCCCCATCGGATTAAACCAGGTTCTCGGCAGTATTCTTTGCGGCAGCGCTGCTGCATTAACGCGGGAGATTGCTTCTTTGACGTCGTCCGGTTCGAGGGTCAAGAGTCGAAGTAACTTTAATTGCTCTCACTGCTGTCTGCTGATAGAATACTGCCGACTACCCTCTTGACACCTAAATCAAAGTCACCAGAGTACGCCTATTCTTCTCAACAAAGGGAACGAACATGGTAGTACCAACGGAGACGGTAGATTGTGTCTCGTGTCGAGGTACGGGAAAAATGCAATCGGGTTCATGCCCCGCCTGTGACGGTCGGGGCAGAGTAAAGGTCGCTAAGCCTGCAACCAGCTGTCCGCGTTGCGGCGGGACGGGAAACGTTTCTCATAAAGAAGCCATCGAATTCAGCACGAGATTCTGTCCAGTGTGCAATGGGATAGGATGGGTGCTGGTTCTGTAGGCTGTACTGCTCAGCAATACACTAATACGCAGCTACCACATCATCAGCATCGTTGTGCTAATGCGAGTCTTTGGTTTGTAGAGATTCTTGTGGCCATAGAACTGTCTCGGGCCAGGAACCTAAAAAGTCTTACGATCCATCAACCTCCGATTCTAGTCCGCCCGTGGACTCTCTCTGGTGGTCAGTCGTTTGACCGGTCGTCAATTCCTTGGATACGATGAGGGCGCCACAGCCGAAACTTCGACGAGGAGCCCTGTCAATGAAAGCCATTCGCGCGCACGAGTGGTGCGGCCCACGCGACCTTGTCATCGACGAGATCGAGCGACCCCAACCCGGCGACGACCAGATTCTGGTGCGAGTCAACGCCGCAGGGTTGAACTTTCCAGACCTGTTGATCATTACCGGCAAGTACCAGTTCAAGCCGGCGCTGCCTTTTTCTCCTGGCTTTGAAATAGCGGGCACCGTTGAGCAACGAGGTGCCCGGGTCAGCAAATTCTCCGAAGGTCAACATGTCATCGCACAGGTGCCGGTCGGGGGGTTCGCCGAGTACGCAGTCGCTGAGGCCGCTAACGCGTACCCAAAACCTGAATCGATGAGCGATGAGGAAGCCGCCGTGTTTCCCCTGGTTTATCAGACCGCATACTTCGGACTGGCGTATCGCGGCGCGCTGAAGAAAGGCGAAACGGTGCTTATCCACTCGGCCGCTGGGGGTGTCGGTCTTGCAGCAGTTCAGATCGCTCGCGCGCTGGGTGCTGGAAAAATCATTGGCACTGCCGGCTCGGACGACAAGCTCGCCCTCGTTCGCGACAACGGAGCGGACATCGTTCTGAACTATCAAACCGAAGACTTCGTCGACGCGGTCAAGCGGGAAACAAACGGTCACGGGGCCGATGTGATCTACGATCCAGTCGGGGGCGAGATCGGCGAACGAAGCACTAAGTGCATCGCTTTTGAGGGCCGGCTGGTAATCGTGGGCTTCACCAGTGGGAAATTCTCGAATTTCGTCTCGAATCACGTGTTGGTGAAGAACTACAGCGTAGTAGGTCTTCATTGGGGATCATATCGCCACAACAATCCGGCAAAGATCGAGCAGGGTTGGGACGAGTTGCTCCTTCTTTACAAGACAGGGATGCTGAAGCCGTTGATCGGCGGCCGTTATCATATGGAACACGTGGCCGACGCGATGGAGTTTCTCGCTTCGCGCAAGGCAGTCGGTAAGATCGTTCTTCATTGGTAGAGCCGCAATTAGAAATAAGTCGTTCTCAACGGCACACGCCGGTACCCTGTGATATGATTCGGGCGCCATTAGCCGATGCTTCCGCGGTTATCGGAATCTCAATTCTCAGGAGGAGTGTCTTGCCAAACTTTAAGGCCATCATCGCACTAGCTCTCGTTCTGATATTCGCCGGCGCAATAAGCCCGGCTAACGCGCAGGAGCGAGCGAAGGGCGCGCCTGATATCGTGGCCCTTCTTGAAAAGTCAGGTTACAGCTACACAAAGGTGAGTGACGGCGTATGGGAAGTGCCTGGAACCGGGAAAAATCTGAAAGAGTTTGGCATCAGGCTCGCGCACGCCGACGACATTTTGCTGGTGATGGTCAAGCTTGTCGATCGCAAAGACCTCAAGCCGCAGCCCGCGCTTTTGACGAAACTGCTCGAACTAAACCACAAGTTCGATTCGATCAAGGTGGCTTTGTCCGAAGACATGCTTTACTTGAGAATGGACACACACTTGAGGTTGCTGGACAACCAGGAGTTGAAGTACCTGGTGGAGCAAATAGCGAACGCGACCGACGAAACCTACCCTCAGATCAAGCAATTCGTAGCCGGCCCAAGGTGAATTGCCGACCAGCAACTCCCAGATCGTGAGAGCAGCGCTCAAGTTGGAAATGCGAATCGAAAGACTAGTTCATGCGGCCGTTCTGGTGACAGATCTCAGACGTGCAAAGTGGTTCTATGAAGATGTGCTTGGTCTATCGGAAAAGGCGCGGCCCGAGTTCGACTTTCCCGGCGCGTGGTATGACCTCGGCAACTTCGAACTTCATTTGATGGTCACGCCGGATTCATTGCCATCATCCGACGCTAGACCGCGGCGCGATAATCACATCGCGTTTCAAGTCGATGACCTTGAAGCCGCCAGGCGGGCACTTGAAGGGGCAGGCTTGCAGTTCAGAGACAGCAGCTCTGGCCGCGGTTCGATCTTTGTTCGTGATCCTGACGGGAATTTGATTGAGCTACAGGAGCCGTAATCGCCCACAGCGGCGATCGCTTAAAGCTAGCATTTGGCTGTCTCGCGATTCACCTGGACTTCAACCAGCTAACGATCTCATCCAGCACCGCCGCGTGAACCTCTTCTTGCGTGACGCCGGCGCTCTTAAGAACCTTAAATGAGTGATCGCCGGTTTCCACGACGTAGAGGGTCGCAGGAGGACTGAGCTTCGCGATGATAGGTCGCAGTTCGTCGAGGGTGCCGAACGTGTCGCGCGAGCCTTGAACGAACAGCATTGGCGCCTTGATGTCCGGCAAGTGCTTTGAGCGGAGCTTCTCAGGGTTGCCGGGCGGGTGCAAAGGGTAGCCGAGCAGGACCAACCCTGTGAGCTCACTCACTCCAGATGCAGCCACTTGGGTAGCGATTCGCCCGCCCATGGACTTGCCTCCAATCGCCAGCTTGTTACCGCGAAGTTTTTTGTGCGCCCGAACCTTTTCAATCACCGCGCGATAACAGGCTTCGAGTTTGTCGTTTTTGTCGGGCGCCCCACGGCCTTGCTCGGCGTAGAAGAAGTTGAAGGTGACTGCGTCGATTCCTCGCGATGCAAGTTCGGTTGCGTACTTGACCATGAACCCGCTGGTCTGCCCGGCTCCCGCTCCGTGTCCCAAAATCAACGTGCGGAACGCTCGGTTCCGCGGGCCCGCAGGATAAACCAGCGCAGAAACGCTCTGGTGCTCGTTGATGTCAATTCGGAGTTGTTCAGGCATCGCTCTCGGACGAACTACTTCGGGAACCCCGGGTTGCTCATGATCTCGGCAATCTGTTTGTTGTGACGCAGATTGTGCGCCGGAATGTAAAGAAACCATTGATACGCGTTCAATGTGCCGAAGACCGGGAACGGATGATCCAGCGTATGAGCCTTCAACGGCAGATCGGTCGTCTCGATAAACTTGAGCGACTTTGCGCGGCCTTCTTTTAGCAGTTTCATAATGTCGGCGCGAGACATCTTTCGCTTCAGAGGCTGGATCGGTTCGGGCGCTTGAGCCTTTCCCATGCGAGCGGCTAAGAGGTTGTCTAGTTTTGCCTCTTTGCCGGCGGTCTTCGTTTCCCAATCCGGGTTGATAGGATTCGCTAGCGCTCGCTCCATCGCGCTAAACAAGAGCCCCTCTGCGAGCGCGATGTGCTCGGCCGTTTCGCCGACAGTCCATTTGAACGGCGCCGGGCGATAATCCCACTGCGCGTCGGTGAGCTTCTCTACGTAAGAAAGCAGTTCAGTCTGCGAATCGTTCAGCATCTTGATCGCTTTGGCTTTCTCCTCGGGAGTCATTTTTCCGTCGGCGGCCGGCGTGCGAGCCTGAGTAAGAATCGCGAGCAATATCGTGCAAATGAGTGTCGCAAACGTCTGTTTCATGATGAGCCTCCTGTCTGACGTGTGATGATACTGGACTCAGCGCGACGCGGCAATGTACGGTTGCAGGCGAGCCTCGGAACTAGCATGGGGCTAGTGTGGGTTGACTCATCGAACTTTAAAGACGTCACACTTGCAGCTGCTGAAAAAGGGGGGCCGCCGCCAGTAAGACACGAAGGTCCACCAAGTCCTCGTTGGAATATGTTGTAGGCTTTGTGTTCCTTTGGCGCCTTCGTGGCTTGTGGCGATGGGCTGTTTTCAGCACGTAGGATGACTCGATCAAATGTTTGAAGAATCGTTACGTGAGAACGTGTTGCTCGCGCCGATGACCACGCTGGGAATCGGCGGGCCGGCTCGCTTCTTTGCCGAGATCACGACCACCGCGGCCCTGACCTCCGGCGTCGAATGGGCGCGCACGCAGTCCCTTCCGCTCTTCGTTCTCGGCGGCGGCAGCAATATCGTCGTAGCCGACAGCGGCTTTCCAGGTTTGGTCCTGCGCGTGAGCATCCGCGGTGTTGATGCGCAAGTCAACGACAATCATGTTGCAGTGAAGGCGGGCGCGGGCGAGGAGTGGGATGCGCTGGTCGCTCTTTGCGTCGCGAACAACTGGGCCGGTTTCGAGTGTCTCTCAGGCATCCCCGGCCGCGTTGGCGCGACTCCGATTCAAAACGTCGGCGCGTATGGACAGGAGACGGCCGAGACGCTCACGTCGGTTGAGGCACTGGACCTTGCAACCGGGAGATTGACTGAGCTGAGCTCAGGCGACTGCGGGTTCGGCTACCGAACAAGTCGGTTCAAGTCTCGAGACCGCGATCGATTTGTCATCACCGGGGCGAGCTACTGGTTGGCTGTTGGCGGCAAACCAGCCCTCCGCTACCCGGAGCTTCAGCGCTACCTCGCGGATCGTGACATCGCCGACCCATCGCTTCTCGATGTGCGCGACGCAGTGCTCACAATCCGCCGACGCAAGGCGATGGTGATCGATCCAAACGACTCCGACTCGCGGAGCGTCGGGTCCTTCTTCGTCAACCCAACGATCACGCGCGAAGACTTTGAACAAGTACAACCTCGCGCGAGCAGATTCCTGACTGCGACGGAATCGATGCCCGCGTTCCCAGCTAGTGACGGGCGCGTGAAGCTTTCAGCGGCATGGTTGATTGAACGAGCGGGGTTCAAGCGCGGTTACGTTTACCGGAATGTCGGCACCTCGACTAAACACGCGCTTGCAATAATCAATCGCGGAAACGGAACAGCGCGCGAGATCGCCGAGCTGAAGGAGCTGATTAAGAAACGTGTCCTGGAGGAGTTCGGCGTCCTCCTGACGCCCGAGCCGGTGTTTGTTGGGAGCTGAGTGGAGGCTCATTCCGGCCGATGATGTTTCGCCGTTCTCCCGTCAACCACTCGTTGGTAAAGGTCTTCGTACTGAGGGATTATCTTTTCCGTCGCGAACTGTGATACCGCTATCTCGCGTCCTCGCCTTCCCAGTTGCTCGCGCGCTCCGTCGTCTCTGATAATTCTCAGCGCGGCCTCAGCCATTCCATCGACGTCGCCGACCTCGAACAGGTAGCCGCAGCCGCCTTCCTCGACCACTTCAGGGATCCCGCCAACGCGGGTGGCTATGACCGGCACTTCGCAAGCCATTGCTTCAAGCGCAGTGAGCCCAAACGATTCCGATTTGCTCGGCAGCAACAACAAGTCGGCGACAGACAAATACTCGCGGATTTGCGATTGAGGCTGCTTGCCAACGAAATCTATGAAGTCCGCTACGCCCAGTTGCATGGCGAGGTCTTCGGCGCCCGCACGCTCTGGGCCGTCTCCACACATCACCAGCTTCACGTCAAACCGGCTCCCAGAGCCGCTTTCCCGTTGTTTCATTCGCGAGATAACCTGGATACAATCAGTGATTCGCTTGATGGGCCGGAATGTGGAAACGTGAACTATTATCTTCTGGCCGTGTGGAGCGAGACCGCGACGGGCAGTTTCGCTCGGCTCGCGACGATAGTAACCGGCATCGATAAAGTTGTAGATGACCTGGATTTCACAATCAGGGCAAAAAGTCTTATGGGTGGCCTCGCGCAAATAGTTCGAAATCGCAGTCACCGCGTCGGATTGTTCTATACCGAATCTGGTAATCGGCAGGAAGGATGGGTCGCTTCCGACCAACGTGATGTCGGTTCCGTGAAGAGTGGTCACCACCGGAAGATAGCGCGCCGGCTTGAGCATCTCGCGCGCCAGGTACGCACTGACTGAATGCGGTATCGCGTAGTGCACGTGAAGGATGTCGAGCTTTTCGGCGGCGGCCACTTGAAATAGTTTCGAGGCGAGCGCGTCGGTGTACGGTGGATACTCGAATAGCGGGTAGCTCAACATATCGACCGCATGAAAGTGGATGCGCTCGCGAGCGAGACCGCCATCAAGTCTCATGGGCGGCGCATTGCTTACGAAGTGGATCGAGTGTCCCCGTTTTGCAAGCTCAATCCCGAGCTCCGCGCCGACAACGCCGCTCCCGCCGTATGAGGGGTAACATGTGATGCCAATATTCATTGAGGTCCGTGGTCAGTGGTCCGTAGTCAGTGACTACGGACTACTGTTTCACGAATACATATTCATTCTTCGCGAAAGAAGTTCGACGGGATCGTGTACGTTCAGAGCTTCGCGCACGATGAATGCCTCCGCGTGCTCGACCGCTATCAACGAACCAAAGAACCGTTGACGCGATTCAACCCTGCGCAGAAAGGCTTCAGAGCTGAGATTGGTCTCCGGCTCTTTGCTGCTCGGATCGTAGAGTTGCGAGCGATAACATGCGATTGCCCGGTGTTTCTGTTCGGCAAAGCCGCCTATGTCGACCACAAAAGTTGGGGCGGCGGTGCGCGGAAACATGAAGTGCGCAATCGTATGCGGACGGAAGCGCTCCTGGCCGGTTTCGCCATCATACTTCGCAAGCCCCGCGACATGAGCGGCCTCCCGCACAATCTGGCAAGTGTGCACGTGGTCCGGATGCGGGTCCTCCCAGTAGTGAGTGAAGATCACTCGAGGACGATACAAGCGAATCTTACGTGCCATCCTGACGCGAGAATCCTCGGTCAGCCATACGTGACCGTCGGGCAGTTCCAGATTGTCGCGCACCGAGAGCTTTAATTCGCGCGCCGCCGCTTCGGCTTCACGAGCGCGAATTTCCCCTGACCCGCGTGTCCCGCTCTCCCCGCGCGAGATGTCCAACACGCCGACTCGGTAACCAAGTGAAACCAATTTCAAGAGTGTGCCGCCGCAACTCAATTCCACATCATCGGGATGCGCACCTACCGCCAGCGCATCGAGCCGCATTTCGTCGCTCATTATCTCGCTCCTTCTGGTCAGGTTACGAGCGCGCATGGGCCGTCGTCAACCAGGGCCGCCTTTGATAATCTGTTGGAGATACTCTTACGAGCATCGCTTCCAAATGTTGCTCGGCTGAGATCGTGATGAGTAGAAACGAATCCTCGAATGCTTTGTACCTTTACCTGACGACGGTTGGGCGCGTAACCAGACTGCCTCGCGAAATCGAAATATGGTTTGTCGAATCGAAGGGTAGTCTTTACGTGTTGGCCGAGCACTTTCTTGACGCCCAATGGGTGAGGAACATTCTGGAAAACCCGCGAGTTCGCGTTCGGCTGGAGGATCAAACATTTGAAGCGACGGCTCGCGTGCTGGATGAGCAAGCCGACCGGGAGGCATGGATAACCGCCCAGCAGCGCGCACGCGAGAAGTATGGTTGGGGCGACGGTCTTCCGGTTGAAATTGTTCGTGATACGGGCGCGAAGACGTGATGCGTGATGCCTCACATCTCAATCATTTGTCACCCTTCCGCTTCACAAATTGAAGCGTGTCAGTCAAAATCTGATTGGGACGCGATTCTGAGCAACACAATTCTCAGTCTGTTAGCTCGCCATCATCGAAGGAGGAACGCATGCCAGAAGTAATCCCGGACAAGTACCTTGACCTGTTTCAAAAAAAGTCTTTCGCCCACCTCGCGACTTTGATGCCCGACGGCACACCGCAGGTTACGCCGGTTTGGGTTGATCACGACGGCGAATACGTATTGGTCAACTCGGCGCGCGGCCGGCGTAAGGACAAGAACATCAAGCGAAATCAAGCAGTAGCCCTTTCAATTCAGGACCCGGATAACCCTTACCGATATCTGGAGGTGCGCGGAAGGGTCGCCGAGACAATTGAGGAAGGCGCCGATCAGCACATCGACAAGATGGCCAAGAAATATATGGGCGTCGACAAGTATCCATATCGCCAGCCGGGCGAGGTCAGGGTTCTGTACAAAATCAAACCAGAGCACACTACGCAGATGGGATGAGCCACCCTCAACCTGCTGTACGTACTTTTCATTCTATTGACCGCGCGGGCAAGGGTGATTCACGCCACCGATTTGGCGGCTTGGACTAACTCAGCTTTTCACCTTGCTGCCAATTGTCGCGCGGCTCGAAAAGACCAGGGCGTCTAAGCCTCAATCTGGTTCGACGCGCGACAGAGCCTCGATTTCTAGTATGCGATGCGGCGGGTTGGCTGAGTCTCGACCAAACGATCTACTCGAACCCTCGCGTCCACGACGATTGCCCCGCGATCGAGAACCTTGACCGGGTTCGCGTCCAGCTCGTGGATCTGGGGGCAGATCTCGAGCAGGGCGGAGACCCGCAGGATAATATCGGCAAGCGCGTTTTCGTCGGCGGATTTCGAGCCGCGATATCCCCTCAACAAAGCGGTTCCTTTTACTTCGTTTATCATCTCTCGCGCGTCGATGTCGGTCAGCGGATGTATACGAAACGCAACGTCGTTGAGCAACTCGACCAGTATCCCCCCGCTGCCGTACATCACCAGCGGCCCAAAGGTCTGATCGAGGGTCGCGCCGACCACCACTTCAACACCGGTCTGGACCATTTCCTGAACGATCACCCCTGAAAGATCGCCTTGCAGCCGGTCAGCCATATCACGGTAAGCAACTCGCAGCGCCTCTTCGTCAGACAAGTTGAGCGCTACCCCTTTGACCTCTGTCTTGTGGACGATCGTCGGACCGGTCGCTTTCAATGCCACCGGAAACCCTATTTCCGCTGCCGCCTGAAGGGCATTACCGAGCGATGTGACGTGCCGCGACTTTGCAAAGGGAATGCCTGCGGCGTTGAACAGCGAGGCGATATCAACCGGGCTCAGCCACCCGCCACCTCGAGTGAGAGCGCGCTCCACAGTCTCCTTCGCTTCCCCGGCGCGGATGTCGGCAAATACAGGCAAGGCCCCGGACGGTTTTACGCGCCATTCGCCATAGGCAGTGACCTTTGCGAGCGCCAAGGCCGCCGACTCGGGAAATCCATAGCTCGGGATGCTGCTGAGAATCGCCGGCGCGCCTTTCGCGCTCATGAAGTTCGCGAGTACCGGCTTGCCGTTCGCGCTCGCTGCTCCTTCGACAATTGCGGCCGCGACCGCCTCCGGATCAGTAACCAGCGGCGGGATAAAGATCACGATAAGCGAATCGACATTCTCATCCTTTAGCAAGGCTCGCGTAGATCTGAGAAAGTGGTCTGGTGTGGCAGAGGCTATCATGTCTACCGGATTTGCCACGCTTGCGGTCGCCGGCAGGAACGATCTGAGTTCGGAGATCGTTGGGTCAGCCAACATAGGCAGCTCGAGACCGCGGGCCTCGCAAGCGTCGGCCGCGAGAATACCCGGACCTCCGGCATTTGTAAGCACCGCCACGCGACGTCCCGCCGGAACCGGTTGGTGCGCCAGGAGGTTCGCTACGTCGAAGAGTTCTTCGAGTGTGTCTGTTCTTATGATCCCCGCTTGCCGGAACAACGCGCTCGCCACTGCGTCGGTCGTAGCAAGAGCTCCGGTGTGCGATGAAGCCGCCCGCGCTCCGGCGCGTGAACGACCCGACTTTACGACGACCAGCGGCTTACTTCGAGCGATTCGTCTTGCGATCGTGCTGAACCGTCGCGGATTGCCAAAGCTCTCCAGGTATAACAGGATCACATCGGTACGCGGATCTTCGGCCCAATATTGAATGAGGTCATTACTCGATACGTCCGCTTTGTTCCCAACGGACACGAAAGTCGAGATGCCAAGGTTCAGTTTTTGCGCATAGTCGAGAATCGCAAGTCCCAGCGCGCCGCTTTGAGTCGACATTGCTACGCGCCCCTGGGGTGGATACACCGGCGAGAATGTCGCGTTCATAGCTACGGACGGGTCTGTGTTGATGATTCCCATGCAATTGGGTCCGATCATGCGAACGCCTGCGTTTCTCACCTTTTCGAGTAAAGCCGCCTCTCGCGCTCGTCCTTCCGCGCCAGTCTCGGCAAAGCCGGCGCTTATGACGACGATCCCGCGTACGCCTTTGGCAATACAGTCATCCACAACGCTTGCGGAGTCTTCAGCTGGCGCGACAATGACGGCGAGGTCTACATTACCCGGAATATCAGTTACTCGCGGGTATGCGGACACCGACCCTGCGACGGGTGAGTTTTTGTTGATCGGGTATACGACACCTTCAAAACCGGCGGCAATAAGGTTGTGAAAAACCTCAGCGCCGATGCCGCCTCGTTTGCGTCCGGCCCCCACGACGGCGATCGAGCGAGGCTCGAAAAAAGCCGTCATGGACGCGCGCGCCGCCTTTTGAGAACGAACAGCCGCTTTCTCTTCGAACGCGGGCGTTGGGGCGATGGGAAAGTTGACCTGAAAGACTCCGCCTTCCAGCCTGCGTTCGACTTCAAAGCCCGTGTGCATGAACACGTCCATCATCTTTCGATTGTCGCCGAGAACGTAAGCCTCAAAAGTTGTGATGCCCTTTTCTCGGGCGATCTCCGCCAGCCGTTCCAACATTCGGGTAGCGATGCCGCGACCCTGCAAAGCATCTTCGATCAGAAAAGCAACTTCCGCGCGGTCGTGGAGCTTTTGATCTCGGTAGTAGCGAGCTACTCCGACGAGCTTTTCGCCAAGCTCGCCGACGAGGGCAAATGTGTTGTCGTAATCTACATTTGCGAATGACGTTGCTCGCTCCTCGCTCAACTCGGGAAGAGGGGTGAAAAAGCGAAAGTAAACGCTACGGGGAGAGAGCCTCGAGTGAAGTTCAATTAACGAATGTGCGTCGTCGGGTTTGATAGGTCGCAGGTGGAGCGTTGACCCATCGCGCAACAAGATGTCGGATTCGTAACGAGCCGGATAGTCACTCATCGCCAGTGGTCCTTTCGAGCGCAAATAGGGTAGCGACTAGTTCACCTGCTTCGTAGCGGTGCACAGAGGTATCCTAACCGCCCCGGGCGGAGGATGGAAATCCGGAGATGATCCGCGATTTGTTTAAGGAGAGTCGGTTTGCTCGTGGTCTACGAAGCCTTGGATTCCAACTCGTTGATGCGTTGAAGCAGACCGAAGTGATCACCTTCTGTTTGGAGCCGGCTTCGATTTAACGCATCCAACTTGTGTCATATGTCCCTGAACCCTTCGACCATGCGGCTATTTAACCCTTCGATATCGCGAGCGAGTCGCACTTCTAACTCTTTAAGACGAGGATCGATCGCATCAAAACGAGTTTCGATCACACCAAGACGAGTTTCGATCGCATCGAGACGGGTTCCCAGGTTTTCCATCTTCTGCTTGATTTCACGAAGAAGTCTAAAGACGGACGTTATTGTCGGCTGTGTTGCATTATCCCGGTCATAGTCACTGGGTTTTGGTTGAGTGGGATCATCGCTGTTCATTTATTACTCTCTCTCAGAAAGCTCCCAGCTCGCCGAACGAGCCTGACCCAGGATGTATGTGCATCCTCACATGTCCAGTGTTCAGGAGGCAAGGGGGTTTTGGGGGCCTCAAACTGGAAATCGCTTGTCTGTCACGATCGATCGAGGAACCCGGGATGAAGAGCAATTGACTACGAACCGGACAGCAACAGGAGGGGTCATAGAACAGTCGATTCGTGGACTGGCAAAGGGAAGGTATCACTTATCGGTCACTGCGGAATGAGCTTATAGACCCGGCCCTTGTAAACGATGATCGCGCGATCGGTGGGTGTGAAGCCGTTCACATACGACTTCAAGCCCGAGCGTTTGCCCAGCTCTTCTTTGTACACGTTGCTATCGCGAATGATCGTAACGACTGGCAAGTCCTTATCAGGATCGAAGTCCTTATCAGTCCAGGTGTTGTCTTTCCAAAAGAACTTCTTGCCGTTAACTCTCTTTTCGGGTGGACGAACTGATTCGTTCCCACCATTGTCGCGCAACGAGAGCTTTGCCGGTGAGCGTTTTGAGGCTCCACGACCTCTGGCCAACTCAGACGTCGAAGCGGCAGGCGGTGGAGCTGCTACATCTTCACCTTTCGCACCCTTCTCTTTCTCGCGTGGTTCATCGGCGCGGCCGGGCTTCGCTTCGGCTGCTGCTTGTGCCGTTTCTTTATCCTGTTGCTGACGAGCCTTGTCTAAATCATTCTTCGCGAAGTGAGACTCGGCGGTTGGCGGTGCCTGTGCCGGTTGTTTAGAGGGCTGGCCCTCAGAGCGTGTCTCCTCCGGTGGGGGCGCGGTTTTAGTCTCAAGCTTACCCGATTGATCTGATGATCCGGCGACTCCGCCGGGCACGCCCGCATTGCGGGCCGTCAATTGAGAACCTCCGGCAACTGTTTCAGTCTCTCGCTTCTCCTGCTGCCTCGTTGAACCCAGCAAATTCTTGCGATCGGGTTCGCTCGTGGCGATATGCGCAGCTGGAGTTGCTGTCGTAGGTGCAACCGCGGTTTCAGGTGCGGGTGCCGCTACGCCGGCTGGTTCGGAGACCTGTTTAGCAAGTTGCTTATCGTTGCGAGACGAGAGCCCTAGGGGTGAAAGCACCAGGGGAATGCTTATCGCGAGCACGATGACTGCGACCGCAGCCATCGCCCATTGGGGTGGGGACAATGTTCCAAGCATCTGCTTCGCACCCGCGAACAGGGTTGGCCGAGGTTGGCGGATGGCGGGAGAGATTGAGCTCGAGACGTCGCTCTGCGCAAGTCGCGTCAGCCCGACTACATTGCTTCGGCATGCAGCACATTCAGACAGATGTCCTTCGTAGCGCGACCGGACCGCTTCCGGGAGGCTTCGCTCGATATATGCGTTTGCGAGATCTGGATCGAATTCAAGACACGCCTGAAGTGGGTTGCTGGGCCTTGAGACGCGCGCTCGAAGCAGAGTGGCTATCGCACGATCTTCACTTTTCCCAAAATGCTTCATTCTTCCGCTTCATCTCCTAGGTTAGAACGTCTCGGCGCAGCGCACTTGCGTGATTTTCTTCGGTTACGGCGCCGGTGGTTTGGTCTCGTTTGCGGTCACCCGAAACAGACTCCAGAAGGTAGTCTCCCACGGTGATATCCATCTGCTCGGCCGCCAGTTCAACGGCCTCTGACACTTCCCTCCGGTTAAAGCGATGGTCTCTGACCAGACCCTTCTCCACCAGCTTCCGCAGGCGTTTTTGCACCTTCGTCAGCCAGCGGCTGATGGTCGCCTCGTGAACTTCAAACAAGCCTCCGATCTCCCGCAGAGTCATTTCGTCATAGTAATAGTAAGCGAGCAGCAGGCGCTCACGGGACTCAAGGTCCGAAATCGCCCTTCGAAGCGAACCTACGACTGCCTCGCGATATCGGTCGCGGACGTACTCGAGATCGGTAGTGGGTTTGCGCTCCGGCTTCTCGACCGCCAGAGCCATGCGATCCATGTCCTCGGGCTCTTCGGTCTGCACGAGCCGGCTGGACTGACGATGGTGATCCGCTGACAGCTGAAACACCACCGCGCGAAGCCATCCTCGCAATGAACCTCTTCCTGAGTAGAACGAGAACTTGCTGACTCTCGCCCCGCCTGATTCGCGAAGACCATAGAGTTCGGCGAAGGTTGAATCAGCGAGTTGCTCGGCCGCGCCCGCGTCCTGGGTCATCGTGCGCGCTACACTAATTAGGAAGCCCCGGTAGTCGCGAAAGAAGTCTTCCCACGCCGCGTCGTCTCCTTTCGCGCAGGCAGCGGCCAAACACAAATCGTCGGCATTAAGAGATGAGAGAAAATCCGAAGCAGCTTTACGCAATTCGGCGGTCGGCCCTGGATTTCCCGAAGTTTGATCCAGCGCGTCAGCGAGATATTTCTTTGCTGACGCGTGCACGGCGCAAGTCATTTCGTTGTCGCTGACCGAGTACCGCCGCTGGATGCGCGCAAGGAGTTCCCGGATTTCTCGTTCAAACGCGTGCTGGAACTCATCAACGGTCATTGCTGTCCTGGGCGCTCATCGAGGTCAACGCTGGCAGCGAGTCCTTCGAGGGTGAGGCCATGCTAGCACAAAGAGCCCGGCTTTGCGCAATATTTGCCGGCAATGAAAGGCAATGAACCTCGGCTCTATTGTCTCTTCTCGGCTTCGAGAGCAACGCGGACGCGCTCGAATTCCTCCTCCAGCACCGACACCAATGCAGGAGCGCCGGCGATCGATCCGCCGCGGCCTTGCTCTTCCAGTATCTCGCACAGCGCAGCCATACGAGAGGCACCGAGATTCGCGCTGCTTCCTTTGAGTGCGTGAGCCTCGCTTGCAAGCGCATCGGGGTTCCCCTCTCGCAGCTTATCGCGCATCGCCGACAGTCTATCCGGGGTTTCGGCAATGAACAGATCAATAAGCTGATTGAAAAAGCCCGAGTTTGGGGATTCAAGCTCTCGCAGTTCGGCGATCACTCTCGCATCGACGATGCCGGGAGAATCCATAGGACCCGAATCACTCGTCCCTTCCCGTTCGACTGCCGCCTGAGTCCAGAGTTCGAGTATAGCCGCGAGCGCCTCCTGTCGTACGGGTTTGCTGATGTAGTCATCCATCCCCGCGGCGAGACACCGTTCGCGGTCTCCCTGCAGCGCATTGGCGGTCATCGCGACGATCGTTGTGTGCCGCTGCGTTCCTTCGCGCCGCCGTATCCGTCTAGTCGCTTCGTAGCCATCCAATTCGGGCATCTGGCAATCCATCAACACCACGTCATATGGAATTCGTTCGAGAGCCTCCAAAACCTCGAGCCCGTTTGCGACAGCATCAGCCGCATAGCCAAGCCGCTGAAGTTGGCGAAGTGCAACTTTCTGATTGACGATGTTGTCTTCCGCAACCAGCACCCGAAGATTCTCAAGCCGGTTTGGCGCAGGGATGGGCGTTGCCCGTGCTTGCGGCTGCCGATCATCGATCGCATCCTCGCCGACCAGGGTGGCGAGACAATCGAATAGTTGCGACTGCTTAACCGGTTTTGTGAGACAGAGCTCGACGCCGGCTTCCCGAGTGGCGAGATCGTCGCGCCGCCCAAGCGAGGTCATCATAAGAAGCCGAGTCGCCGCGATCGCAGGATCCGATTTAATAGCCCGGGCCAGCGTCAATCCGTCCATCTCCGGCATCTGCATATCGAGGATAGCGATTACGTAAGGATCGCCAGAGTCGGCCTCGCTACGCAAGATTCGAAGCGCTTCCTCACCGCTGGCCGCGTCCCCGTTCCGCATACCCCACGAGGTGATCTGATGGTGTACCAGTGTTCTATTGGTCGCGTTGTCATCGACGACAAGAACACGCAGCCCGTCCAGTTGCTTCCTGGGAGCCCTGGATTGCTCGGCCAGTGGCTGGAGTTCAAACGTAGCCGTAAACCAGAAGGTCGAACCTTTCGCCGGCTCGCTTTCGACGCCGATCCGTCCCTCCATCAGCTCCACCAGTTGCTTGGAAATCGCGAGTCCCAACCCCGTTCCGCCGTACCTGCGTGTGGTCGAGCCGTCTGCCTGCGAGAACGCATCGAAGATCCGTTGCTGGGCTTCTCCGGGTATGCCGATGCCACTATCGCTTACCGCAAATCTGAGCACTGCGTTACCGTCGATAATGCTCTCTCGCGTGACCCGGACAATAATCTCGCCCTGTTCGGTGAACTTCACGGCGTTGCTCAGCAAATTAGTCAACACCTGACGAAGCCGTCCGGGATCGCCTCGCAAGTCGGTGGGCACATCGCTGTAGACCAGTGAGAAAAGTTCGACTCCCTTTGCTTGCGCGGCTTCGGCAACAAGATCGACTGCGCCCTCGACGGCGTTGCGCAGATCGAAATCCATCTTCTCGAATGTGAGCTTGCCTGCTTCGATCTTCGAAAAATCGAGAATATCGTTTATGAGTGTCAGCAAGGCATCCGCGCTCGACCTGACAGTCTCGGCAAACTCCCGCTGTTCGCCATTCAGATTCGTATCGAGGAGGAGTCCGCTCATTCCGATAATCGCATTCATCGGCGTGCGAATCTCGTGGCTCATATTTGCAAGAAATTCGGTCTTCAAGCGCGCAGACTCGAGTGCTGCGTCTCGAGCCTTTGCCAGATCGGCTTCCATGCGTTTGCGCTCGGTGATGTCGGTCGAAATGCCGCAGATGGCTTGAGGGAGTCCTCTCGAGTCTCGCAGCGGGAACTTGATTGAAAGGTAAGTATGTGGTCCGTCGTGGTGGGGAGCGAGCTCTTCCCACTCGAGAGCTGCCCCGGCCTCTAGTACTTTTGAATCATTTGCTCTAAACGCTTCGGCAATCTCTCGTGGAAACAGGTCATAGTCGGTCTTGCCCTTCACGTCCTTTTTAGTGACGTGGAATAGAGTCTCAAAAATACGATTGATCAAAATGTATCGCCCGAGCACGTCCTTGAGATAGATGACCGCGGTCGAGTTGTCGAGTATCGCTTGAAGC